>NZ_JAYWYV010000155.1:0-1707 GCF_048147885.1 Acinetobacter sp. 228 | reverse complement strand
ATACACTCTTCAATAAGCTTATGAGCATCATTACGTGTACGAGGTAAAATTTCTTTAATTCCACCTAACTCGTCAAAGGTCATATAAGTTTCAATGGTTTCAAACTCCATTGCATGACGATCAACACGTAAGTTTTTCAAAATCTGGTAAAGCTGGAAAAGTGTATTTAGCGATTTATGAATATCACGATCTTTTGGAATTGCATCAGTTGCACCTTCAAAATATTGTCCTACTTGTGTATAGGTCAAACGTGCTTTTGAATGCATGACTGCCGGATAAAATTCATAACCTGTAACACGACCCGTACGAGAAAGTTTTAGGTCACAGACCATGCATAGACGATCTACGTGTGGGTTAAGTGAGCACAATCCATTTGATAATGCTTCTGGTAGCATTGGTAAAACAAAATGTGGGAAATAAACCGAAGTGCCGCGCTCTTCAGCTTCTTCATTTAATGCCGAATCTAAACGTACATAATGGCTCACATCGGCAATTGCAACGACAACTCGGTAACCACCACCAGGACGTTTTTCCGCATATACTGCATCATCGAAATCTCGCGCATCTTCACCATCGATTGTGACAAGTGCCAAGTCTCTTAAATCAACTCGACCTTCGCGATCTTGTTCAGCAGGTTCTTTGAAACTTTCAGCTTCTTTTATAACTTCATCTGGAAATTCGTAAGGCAAACCAAACTCTAAAATGGTTTGCGGAATAATAATTTCAGTATCGGCTTTATCTGCCATAGACTGAATAATATGTGCCGTTGCAAATTCTTCCCGGGTTGGGTAAGTGTCTATAGCAACACGAAGCATATCGCCGACATTTGCTTTAGCATGTTCAACCAACTCTTTTTCTAGTGGGATAGGTTGGTGCTGATTTGGATTGTTAGGCTGAATAAAATATTCGCCGTCATGTACCGACAATTTACCAATTAACTGTTTTACACGATGCTGTATAACTTCGGTAATGAAACCCCACGGTTTACCTTTGCGATCTACCGATGTCTGCCGAACACGGACCCGATCACCATTAAAGACTAAACGTAACTCACGCTCAGGTAATAACAAATCATCTTGACCATCAATATGTGCTGTACCCAAACCTTTACTATTAATATAGACAGTTGCTTCATAGGTAGGTTGGTCTGCCACCAACTGAAACTTAAAACCATCCTTCATAAGTTGACCATCACGAACCATAGCACTTAAGCGATGACTTAAGGCTTCAATACTTTTCTGATCTTGAATATGGAAATGGTCAACAAGTTCTGCATGAGATTGCGGTGTTTGCAATTGTTCCAACGTATCTAAAATAAGAGTACGGCTTGGAATAGGATTGTCATAACGTTCAGCTTCGGCTTTTGCTTCGGGGTCAACCCAGTTTTTTGTCATGTCGTTTGGTTTCATGCTTGGCAGATAGGTTTAGCATAAGACATGCAGACCAGAACTGCACGTTCAGGTTTGCAATAATGTGTTATGCACTACTGTGTTGAAATAAAGAAATAATATCTATCTTAACAAGCGTTTGATTGAAAAAGGCGAAAAGAATACGAAAATTGTTTAAAAAATATTTAATTGAACGAAAAAACAAGAAAATTTCAGTATCATGACTTGAACAATGTAGTTTTAGTTTGTATTATGGCGGCTCGTTCCGGTGAGGTGGATGAGTGGCTGAAATCACTTCCCTGCTAAGGAAGCATACCTA
>NZ_JAYWYV010000154.1:0-1708 GCF_048147885.1 Acinetobacter sp. 228 | reverse complement strand
AAATGGTCGACGCGTTATACCGGGTCTAAATGACAGTCATCTGCATATTATTCGTGGTGGTCTAAATTACAATATGGAACTGCGCTGGGAGGGTGTGCCATCCGTTGCCGATGCATTACGCTTACTCAAAGAACAAGCAGACAATACGCCAGCTCCACAATGGGTTCGTGTAGTAGGCGGTTGGACTGAATTCCAGTTTGCTGAAAAGCGTTTACCGACTTTAGAAGAAATTAATAAAGCTGCGCCAGATACTCCAGTATTCGTTTTACATTTATACGCCAGTGCTATGCTCAACCGAGCTGCCCTTGATGTATTAGATTTTAATAAAGACACACCGGACCCGCCGGGTGGCAAGATTGTAAGAGATGAAAAAGGTGAGCCAACAGGACTGCTGCTCGCAACGCCATCCGCTATGATTTTATATTCGACCTTAGGGAAAGCACCGAAATTGCCAGTTGAAGACCAAATCAACTCAACTCGTCATTTCATGCGTGAATTAAACCGATTAGGTATTACTTCAGCAATTGATGCAGGTGGTGGCGGTCAAAACTATCCTGAAGATTATGATGTGATTAAGCAATTGCACGATCAAAATCAAATGACAGTGCGAATTGCTTATAACCTATTTGCTCAAAAGGCAGGCCAAGAGCTTGATGATTATCGCCGTTGGACAGAAATGACATTCCCGGGCGATGGTGATGAATTATTTAGAATGAATGGAGCAGGTGAGAACCTGACGTGGTCAGCGGGTGACTTTGAAGACTTCTATGAGCCACGTCCCGATTTACCAGAAAAAATGGAAGGTGAACTCGAAGCCATCGTAGAGCACTTGGCTGAAAAGAAATGGCCATTCCGTATTCATGCAACCTATGATGAAAGTATTAATCGTTTGCTCAATGTATTTGAGCGCGTCAATTCAAAACAGCCATTCGCAACTCGATTTATTATTGACCATGCCGAAACTGTATCTGAGCGTAATATCGAACGTATTGGTGCGTTGGGTGGTGGTATTGCCATTCAACACCGTATGGCATATCAAGGTGAGATTTTCGTAAAACGCTATGGTGCCGAAGCTGCCCAAGCAACGCCACCCGTTAAGAAAATGTTAGAACTCGGTGTTCCTGTGGGTGCGGGAACGGATGCGACTCGTGTGGCCTCTTATAACCCTTGGGTGTGTTTGTATTGGCTGACTACAGGTAAAACAGTAGGTGGGTTACCTTTGTATGATGAAAAAAATCTATTAGACCGTCAAACAGCGCTTAAACTCTGGACTAAAGGTTCGGCTTGGTTCTCAGGTGAAAAAGATGTCAAAGGTTCACTCACAGCAGGGGAACTTGCTGATCTGGTGGTATTGTCTGATGACTACTTCAAAGTTGAAGCAGAAGATATCCAATGGATTGAGTCTGTACTCACTGTTTTAGGTGGAAAAGTGGTGTACGCAGGGGCAGAGTTTAAGCAAGATGATCCGCCGTTACCGCCAGCATCTCCAACATGGTCGCCAGTAAAACGCTTCGGTGGTCAGTGGCGTTTATCCGAGAATCGTAATGCGCCTTCCAATCAATCATTACAGTCACAAAGTGCATTGTGTGAATGTGCTAGCAGCTGTGGAATGCATGGACACAGCCACGCTTGGATGCTTGATATTCCTGTAAATGATAAGGACAAAAAATCTTTCTGGGGCGCACTCGGGTGCTCGTGTTTTGCATTT
>NZ_JAYWYV010000153.1:0-1710 GCF_048147885.1 Acinetobacter sp. 228 | reverse complement strand
GTACATGGTGGAAGCCTTACCAAAGCTGAACTACTCACCCCTGAAATTGTAGAACGTATTCGTGCAGCCACTCCGCTTGCACCGCTTCATAATCCTGCTCACTTAATCGGGATTGAAGCAACGATGCGTCTCTTCCCTGAATTACCTCAAGTTGCCGTATTTGACACTGCATTTCATCAAACGATGCCTGCACATGCATACCGTTATGCAATCCCTAAGTTTTTATATACAGAACATAATGTTCGTCGCTATGGTTTCCACGGTACAAGTCATGCTTATGTGTCTGACCGCGGCAGTGAACTGGCAGGAAAATTCCAAAAAGGTGGTTGGTTAACAGCACACTTGGGCAATGGTAGCTCGACTTGTGCAGTGTGGAATGGACAAAGTGTTGATACTTCTATGGGCCTTACTCCACTTGAAGGTGTTGTAATGGGAACACGTAGTGGTGATGTCGATCCAAGTTTACACAGCTTCCTTGCTAAAAATCTTGGCTGGGACTTAGCAAAAATCGATAAAGTCTTAAATAACGAAAGTGGATTACTTGGCTTATCACAACTCTCTAACGATATGCGTACAGTGATTGAAGCTGCTGAAAATGGCCATGAAGATGCTTGCCTCGCGATTGTAGTATTTAGCTATCGCCTTGCAAAATCACTTGCTGCCCTAAGTTGTGGTCTACCAAGTATTGATGGTTTGATCTTCACAGGCGGTATTGGTGAGAACTCAGCTTATATACGTGAAAAAACTCTAGCTTATTTACCTCATTTCGGTTTACAGCTCGATAAAGACCAAAACAACAATTTAAAACGTGGTACAGAAGGCCGTATTGATAGCGGCACAGGTCCACAAATCTGGGTGATTCCAACCGATGAAGAAGGCCGTATTGCCAAAGAAACTCGTCAGGTTGTAGAGGTTTCACAAAATACATCTCCTGAAGTTAGCCTTGCTTAATTACAGAAGTCAAAAAAACGCTATTCATTTATTTATAGGTTTATATGAATACAATTTTATTAATTCCTACAGGTGAAGGGGTTGGTTTAACCTCTGCCTGCTTAGGTATGATTTATGCACTTGATTGTAATGGGATTAAAGCAGGCTTTTTAAAACCGTTCTCTCAGGTAGATCAAGAAAATTTAGACCGAACTACCTCTTTATTTGGTCATTTATTTCAAAGCAAAACTGTTCAATCCATTTCTCATGAAAAGCTAACCCAACGCATTGCGGCTGGTGAAGTCGATGAGTTACTTGAAGAAGCAGTAAGTCTTCATCGCAGTATCGCAGCAGACAATAATGTGATTATTGTTGAAGGCTTATTACCAAATGGGCAAGACCATTTTGCCAGTGAACTTAATGCAAGCCTTGCTCAAGCGCTTGATGCTGAAGTGGTTTTAGTCAGTACAGCAGATATTCAAAACCCACGTAAAACAGCAGAGAAAGTTGAAGCTCACTTACGGCAGTTTGGTGGTGCAACCTCTAACCGAACAGCGGGCGTACTCTTTATGCGTACACGCGGGTTATCTGAAGAGACAGCTCAAATACCTGTCGCATTTGACCCGTCGTTACGTCCAACCGAAGACATCGCAAAATTTACGGCAGAATTGCAAAAATATAACCGCTACTTTGGATCAAGCGATTTACCAATTATTGGTCTAGTTCCGTTTAGTAATACCTTAAGTGTACCTAGAACATTAGACATCGCCAGCGTGATTG
>NZ_JAYWYV010000152.1:0-1714 GCF_048147885.1 Acinetobacter sp. 228 | reverse complement strand
GGTGTATCTTGACGTTCTTGCAATGCCTTGGTTTTAGCGATGATCTCTGCTTTATCTTCTTCAGTTAGCTTTTCACCAATTGCAGCTAAACGTGCTTTTTCAGCTTCTTGCTCTTTCGCTGACTTGGTTGCATCCGGTACTAAAGTCATTTGCACGCGGTGCGGATTATCTAATAAATGCGTTTGAATCAGGTTAGATAACCACATTGGGTCTTGGAGTTCTTCTTTGACCTGAGCAATGGCACTATCAACATCCCAAATTTGAATCGGATCGTTATGGTGAATCGCACCACTTAACCCATTTAAAATTAAGCTTAAGCCATATGGTGTACCATCACCATTAATTTCACGTTGGTGTAACTCGATTTGATGCAAAATTGCATCAACTAACGATGAGTCAATTGGTTTTGCAGCTACTTCACGTAAAACGTTTAAAACGCCATCTCTAAAGCTCTGTGCATGCTCTGGATTTGAACCTTGAACACCACAATAGAACGTCATTTCAAAGTTACTATCATCTACACCCATTAAAGGACCAGTCGACTGAGCATAGCCACAAGTTTCTAAATAATGACGAAGTGGTGAAGCTGAGTTTTCGAGTAAAACGCCTTCTACTAATCGCATACCCAGACGAAGTTTAATGTCACTTGCCTGAGGTAATAACCACGACAATACATGGTAAGTTTTGTCCTTTAACTCATCGCCATCAACAGCATAAGTTTCAGTGACTTCAACAGGTGCCGTTAAGCGTTTTTCTGGTTTCGAATATAAAGTTGTACCAGCAGTGAACTTATGTAGAGCCAATTTTTCAAATTGCTCTTGTAATTCATAGGCGGTTTGGTTACCAAAAGTCATAAATACCGCATTACTCGGATGATAATGGGTTTTATAAAATTCAACTAACTGTTCGTACGTTAAGTCAGGAATGTCTTTTGGATCGCCGCCTGAGTTGTAGTGATAAGTGGTTTCAGGGAATAGATGATGAGCCAGCTGATGATAAAGATGATCAGACGGCGCACTCATTGCACCTTTCATTTCATTGAAGACTACGCCTTTGTATACAGGCTGACCATTTTCAAGTTCAATACGGATACCTTCCTGAGCAAAATCCAGAGGATTCAAATTTGCCGAGAAAGCAGCATCAAGATAAACAGATAATAAGTTTTGGAAATCTTTCTTATTTTGAGTTGCAAATGGATATGCAGTCCAATCTGCTGCTGTAAACGCGTTCATAAAAGTATTTAATGAACGGCGTATCATTAAGAAGAATGGATCACGAACAGGAAACTTTTCAGAGCCACATAAAGCAGTATGCTCTAAAATATGTGCAGTTCCTTTAGAGTCCATAGGTTGTGTTCTGAACGCAACAAGAAATACATTTTCATCATAATCAGTTGCCAAGTGATAATGCACCGCACCTGTGACTTTATGCTTATATTCAGACACTAAAATATCTAATGCTTCAACATGGTGCTGACGTAGCAACTGAAACGCAGGGTGAACAGTTTGAGAAATGGTTTCAGTGACATCTACAGTCATGTGATCTCCTAACATATCGGATAAGTGAATAAGTCTCATTATAGCCTGAGTCGGCTTGAGAATGGCGAATAAAAGCCAAGCAAAACACTATGTTTTTGTTAAGTATTAGTTTTCATAGCCATAGCTTTAATATCAAGCACATAGCCCGCGTCGTTGTATCCTATCAGAACAAAACC
>NZ_JAYWYV010000151.1:0-1714 GCF_048147885.1 Acinetobacter sp. 228 | reverse complement strand
CAAAGTCTTTAGATAACCCTGCAACACCACCAAACCCTAATAGACTGGCAATGAGTGCAATCACTGCAAAAATTATTGCCCAACGGAACATATGCTGTCCTCCTTATTTTTCATTGTCTTTTTACTATATAGCGTGTTTTTTGCACGAAATGTGTCGTTTATGTGGTTGAAATGTATATTAAACAATCATTTTGTGATGCCAAAAATACGGCTTCTTTTCTTAAGACCAGCGTACTTCAATGCTATAATCTGATTTTGCTTGATCTATATAGCCGTTAAAATCTTATGTCTACCGAGACCTCACTTCGTCCATTGTTTTGGAAAAATTATACGCTAGAGCAACTGACTCAGGCTGAGTGGGAGGCACTGTGTGATGGATGCGGATTGTGCTGTTTGGTCAAGCTAGAAGATGAAGATACACATGAAGTTGCGTACACCAAAGTGGCGTGCAAGTTACTTGATTGCAATACTGGACGTTGTTCTGACTACCCAAACCGTCAGCAGCAAGTACCCGACTGTTTACAACTAACACCGGAAACCTTAAAAACCATACACTGGCTGCCATCGAGCTGTGCCTATAAACGTTTGAATGAAGGCAAAAATTTACCTTCTTGGCACTATTTAAATACGGGTTCCAGACAAAGCGTAGTGAAAGCGAAAAAGTCGGTAGCAGGGCGTTGTATTCCTGAAACTGATGTACATGAAGATGATATCGAAGATTATGTGGTGCGTTGGGTGCGTTAATACGCTCCCGATGAGCATTTTTAATTACAGCGTATAATAAAGTAACATTTTTATCGTAAATTTTTTAATCATCTCCGTTATATAAAAATAAAAGCAAAAGGAGATAAAAATGATGAGACGATTAGCAGCCCCCTTATTATGTAGTAGTTTCTTCTTGTTAATGGCCTGTGGCTCTAATAATACTAATTCAAAAAATCCTGAACAAAATACAACTGCAAAAACAGAGCAGACCAGTGCTGCCAAACAAACTTATCAGGTCGAGGCAGTCGCACATTTTAATGAGCCTTGGGCGATCACCAGTTTGCCTGATCAGCGGTTATTGGTGACTGAACGGCAAGGTAAGCTAAAAATTTTTAATCCACAAAATAAACAGATGTTGGGTGGTATTCCAGCCGTAAGTTATGGTGGGCAGGGCGGTTTAGGTGATGTAGCCTTGCACCCGGACTTTGCCAAAAACCACTGGATATATCTTAGTTATGCAGCCAAAGGGCAAGGTGGGTCTGGTGCAGTGATTTCACGTGCAAAATTAGATTTATCTAATCCTAATCAGCCAAAACTCACCGATGTAAAGCAGATTTGGCAACAAGTACCTAAAGTCTCAGGACAAGGCCATTATGGGCATCGCATGCTTTTTGGTGCAGATGGTAAGCTTTGGGTCAGTTCAGGTGAGCGCCAAAAGTTTGACCCTGCCCAAAATATGAAAAGCAACTTGGGCAAAATCTTGCGTTTAAATGACGACGGTTCAGCAGCCTTAGGTAACCCTTTTTATGAGCAAGGCGGTGTCACTGCTGAAATATGGTCACTTGGACATCGTAACCCATTAGGAATGGCCTTTGACCGTAAAGGACAGCTATGGGTGGTTGAGATGGGGCCTAAAGGTGGTGATGAGCTTAATATTATTACCAAAGGCGAAAACTATGGTTATCCGATTGTTTCAAATGGAGATCATTATTCAGGTCAGCCTATTCCA
>NZ_JAYWYV010000150.1:0-1716 GCF_048147885.1 Acinetobacter sp. 228 | reverse complement strand
ATAAAACTTTAACGATTTCTGATAACGGTATTGGTTTAAGCCAACAAGAAGCCATTGATAACTTGGGTACCATTGCAAAATCAGGTACTAAAGATTTCATGTCAAAATTGACGGGTGACCAGAAAGCGGATGCTCAGTTAATTGGTCAGTTTGGTGTTGGTTTCTACTCAGGTTTTATTGTTGCCGATAAAATTACGGTTGAATCACGCCGCGCAGGTCTAGATGCTTCTGAAGGGGTGCGTTGGATTAGTGGTGGCACAGGTGAGTTTGAAGTTCAGCAAATTGATAAAGCTTCACGCGGTACTGACATTATTCTTCACTTACGTGATGATGCGCTTGATTATTTAGAGTCTTATAAAGTTAAGCAAATCGTTAATAAATATTCTGACCACATTAGCTTGCCAATTGAAATGCAAAAAGAAGTTTGGCAAGAAGAAGAGGTTGCTGAAGGTGAGGAGCCTAAAGGCGGCCAAATGGTCAAAACAGATGAGTGGGAAGCAATTAACTCGGCAAGTGCACTATGGACACGTAACAAGAGTGAAGTGACTGAAGAGCAATATGTTGAGTTCTATAAAAACTTAACTCACGATTTTGAAGCTCCGCTTGCATGGGCACATAACCGTGTAGAAGGTAGTACGGAATATACCCAGTTACTTTATATTCCAAGTAAAGCACCTCATGACATTTTTACACGTGAAGCAAAAGCAGGAATTAAGCTGTATGTAAAACGCGTATTTATTATGGATGATGCGGACAATTTAATTCCAAACTATTTACGCTTTGTACAAGGTGTCGTGGACAGCGCTGATTTACCGCTTAATGTCAGCCGTGAGTTGTTGCAAGAAAGCCGTGATGTTAAGACAATCCGTGAAGGTAACGCACGCCGTGTACTCACTTTGCTTGATGGCTTAGCTAAATCTGAAGATGAAAAAGACCAAGAAAAATTCAAAACGTTCTACACTGAGTTTGGCTCAGTTCTTAAAGAAGGTTTGGGTGAGGACTTCGGTAACCGCGAACGTATTTTAAAATTATTACGTTATGCAACTTCAACAAATGATGAAGTAACAACTTCTTTTGCGGACTATAAGGCACGCATGAAAGAAGGCCAAAAAGCTATCTATTATGTGACTGCTGAAAGTTTAGCTGCTGCTAAGAACTCTCCACAGTTGGAGTTGTTTAAGAAAAAAGGCATTGAAGTATTATTAATGGCAGAGCGTGTTGACGAGTGGGCAATGAACTTTGTTCACGAGTTTGACGGTACACCATTGAAGAATGTATCTAAAGGTGCAGTTGATTTAGGTGACTTGCAAGATGCTGAAGAGAAAAAGGCACTTGAGCAAGCGGCTGAACAGTTTAAGCCTGTTGTCGAGAAATTAAGTGATTCATTGAAGGCTAAAACCAAAGAAGTCCGTGTAACGACTCGTTTGGTAGATTCTCCAGCATGTTTAGTGACTAGTGAAGGCGAGTTGTCTCCTCAACTTATTCGCATGCTCAAACAAGCAGGGCAAGCCGTACCTGAAATCAAGCCAATTTTAGAAATTAATCCTGAGCATCCTTTAGTGAAAAAACTTGAAGGTTCAGAACAATTTGATGATTTGGCGAATGTGATTTTTGATCAGGCGGTGATTGCAGAAGGTGGATTACCGGAAGATCCGGCAGCTTATGTGAAGCGCATTAATAGCTTGTTGCTAAAATAATTTTGCAATAGAAAAAGCC
>NZ_JAYWYV010000149.1:0-1716 GCF_048147885.1 Acinetobacter sp. 228 | reverse complement strand
CAGCTCAGCGCCGTCATATTCCAGCTGAATTATTGCAAGAACCTTATCAACTTATACCAATGGCAAGTCTTGGACATACAATTATGGATCAGCCTGCCATTTTTGATTATATTTTGCAGCTTCAACACAAGGACATAAATTCCAAGCAGATACTTATCGAGTTTGAGAAACTGTGTACATGTTTCTTTGATGTAAATTTGCGATTATTCCGCTTAGGGCTTATGGGTGAAATTCATGGGCAAAACATATGTCTTGTGTTGAAAAATGGCGAATTTGATGGATTGATGTTCCGTGATCATGATTCATTACGTATTTATTTACCTTGGGTAGAGCAAAACGGATTAAAAGATCCTAATTATTTGAGTCCACATGATTTTAAAAATACGCTTTATCATGAATCGGTAGAGGCTCTGTTATTTTATATTCAAACTTTAGGTATTCAGGTTAATCTAGGGTGTATTGTTGATAATTTAGCGAGTCATTATCAAATTGAAGTTAAGAATCTATGGTCTGTACTTGCTCATGCGTTACAGCAAGTTATTCAAAATCTAAACTTCCAGCCAGAGATTTTGGCCCAGCTCCAACATTTACTATTTGAAGTGCCTGAATGGCCATATAAGCAGTTACTTCGACCTTTGCTAGAACAAGATACACGGATTGGTAGTATGCCATCGGGAATTGGGAAAACCCGAAACCCACTTTGGTATGCCTTAAATTGTTAGTGATATCTGACGATGAATACGTCTTTTAAAATACAGGCAGAGAAGTGTGCAACTCTGCCTATATTGCAACAGCGTCTGAAATTAAATGTTCAAATACTACCTGAAAGTTCAACAACCTTAGATTGTCTGTTGAATGATGATGTATGTCGACAGGTGTTACAGGATTTTGCAACACGTATTCATGCTAAAAATCTAACTTGTGCGACCTCATTATTTGTCAAATATTGGTGTACAAGTTGGATCTTACCTTTTTTATATTGCCATGTGGCTGTTTTGCCATTTGTAAAATGGGATAGTTCAGCATTAGTTATAGACTTGCCGGAACAATGGTATTGGGATAGGACTTTACAGTTAAACCAAACAAGTTTTTATTCTTTTCAGATTATACATTTGCAAGAGTTTAATGACTTGATAGAACAACTGAATGTGCTATTTAAGCAGTTAGCGAAAATAGGTCGCGTACCTTATGTATTACTCTGGGAAAATGTAGCTGTTCGAGTAGTACAGTTTTATCATTCTTTTACAAATCAAAATCTAAATCCGGATATACAGTCTCGGTTAGAACAGCAAAAACAATTCTTTAAGTCAAAAGCTGCCGAAAGTTTTTATTTAACTGAAAATCCATTTGTGCGTTTATGGAATGGATGGCATCCAGAATTTAATACTTTTATGAGACAAAAATGCTGTTTTTATTTTCAGCTCGAAGAGGCTGAGCAGACCTTATGCCGTAATTGTCCCTTACGTTTAAAAGAAATCGGAAAATTTAAAGATGAATCAAATTGATACTAAAGCACTTGTTACAGCATATAAAGAAATAGCAACCTCTACTATTGGTCATGTACTTGATCAGGGATATATTCCTCAGGTATTCCCCTTAAGACCTGAAGATAAGGTGGTGGGGATTGTACGTACAGTTCGGATTGAATCGATCAATGCGAGTGGTTTAAGACAAGTCTTGATGAGTTGTCAACCAAATGAAGTTCTCGTTATTGAT
>NZ_JAYWYV010000148.1:0-1721 GCF_048147885.1 Acinetobacter sp. 228 | reverse complement strand
CTTGAATTAAAAATAAAAAAACTTGACTATTTTAGTCGGGATTCATAAAATCCTATTATCTAGTCTTAACATGTGTATCGAATCATGCGCCTTACAACTCGCGGTCGCTACGCAGTGACTGCTCTACTTGATTTAGCTTTGCAGCCAACTGAACAAACGATCACGCTCGCCGAAATTGCCGCACGTCAATCTATTTCAGTTGCTTATTTAGAGCAGTTGTTCGCAAAACTTAAGCGTCATGGGTTAGTTTCTAGTGTTCGCGGTGCAAATGGTGGTTACCATTTGGCTCGAAACGCTGATGAAATTACTGTGTTAGAAATCATTGAAGCCGTAAATGAAACCGTTGATGCAACGCGTTGTGACCATAAAGGCAACTGCCAAAATGGTGCAATGTGTCTTACTCACGATTTATGGCAAGAACTCTCTCATCATATTGCCGACTATTTAGCTAAAATCACTCTTGCCAACCTCATTAGCCGAGACAACGTTCAAACTGTTGCATTACGCCAAAATGTAACTGGCACAGATTCAGCTCTTTTATCGGGTACAGGTATTTGATATGAAACGTCCAATTTATCTTGATTACGCAGCAACCACTCCAGTAGATCCGCAAGTTGCAGAACGTATGATGGAGTGTTTAACTTTCGACGGTACCTTTGGTAATGCTGCATCTCGTTCCCACGCTTATGGCTGGCAGGCAGAAGAAAAAGTTGAATATGCACGTGAGCAAGTCGCAAACTTAATTAAAGCTGACCCACGTGAAATCGTTTGGACTTCTGGTGCAACTGAATCAGACAACCTTGCTCTTAAAGGTGTTGCTCAATTCTATGCATCTAAAGGCAAACATATCATTACAAGTAAAATTGAACATAAAGCTGTTCTAGATCCTTGCCGTGAATTGGAAGAACAAGGTTTTGAAATTACTTATTTAGAGCCAGAACCACAAACAGGTTTAATTACTCCTGAAATGGTTAAAGCTGCCCTTCGCCCAGATACTATTCTTGTTTCTCTTATGATGGTAAACAATGAAATTGGTACAGTTACAGATGTAGCAGCGATCGGTGAATTAACACGTGCAAATAAAACGTTTTTCCATGTAGATGCAGCACAAGCAGCTGGTAAAGTCGATATCGACTTATCTACAATGAAAATTGACCTAATGAGTTTCTCTGCTCATAAAATTTATGGTCCAAAAGGTATCGGCGCATTATATGTACGTCGTAGCCCACGTGTTCGTCTAAAAGCACAAATTCATGGCGGTGGACATGAACGTGGTATGCGTTCTGGTACTTTAGCGACTCACCAAATTGTTGGTATGGGTGAAGCTTTTGAACTTGCAGGCAAAACAATGCATGCAGAACAAGAACGTATTCGTAAACTTCGTGACAAACTTTGGAACGGTTTACAAGACCTTGAACAAGTGTTCTTAAATGGCCACCCAACTCAAAACGTTGCTAACTATTTAAATGTCAGCTTCAACTTTGTTGAAGGTGAATCTTTAATGATGTCGCTTAAAGACGCTGCTGTATCAAGTGGTTCCGCTTGTACTTCTGCTACTTTAGAGCCTTCATATGTTCTTCGCGCATTAGGTTTATCTGATGAGCTAGCACACAGCTCAATTCGCTTTAGTTTTGGTAAATACACTACTGAAGAAGATATTGACCACTTGCTTACAATTACCAAAGCCGCTGTTGAGAAATTACGTGAACTTTCTCCGCTTT
>NZ_JAYWYV010000147.1:0-1729 GCF_048147885.1 Acinetobacter sp. 228 | reverse complement strand
GAATTTCTCGCATAAGAGATTCAGTTTGCGATAGAGAAAATTTAACTTGTTGCTGTGAAACAAATTGAATGCGTTCCTTTATCTGCTCAAGGAACTGGTGAGCTGAATTAAGCTGAGCTTGGGCAGAGGATTTAATATGTTGTAGATATTGATCACTCTTACTTTGGTAGGTCGTAATTTGATGTTGTGACAAGAGTTTGATTGTTTGTAGGTTGTCTACAGCTTCTTGTACACGTTCAACAATATGGTTGCGAATACCCGCAATCACTTTACTTGGAGTATCAAACGAACGGTGTGCAATCTCGTCAAGGATAGTACGATCTTTTTCATGTCCAATACCGACCCAAATCGGCACGCTACGTTTACAGAGTAGGGCGGCAAGCTCATAATCATTTAAGTAAGCTAAGTCATTTACAGCACCACCCCCGCGAATAATTACAATCAAGTCGGGTGGAAAGTTAAAATTATTTGCCCATTGTTTTAAACCTGTTGCCAACGACTCCATAAGACTGGCGGCAGCCGTATTTCCCTGAAAGGTCGCACTTTGATAAACAAAATGACAAACCCCATTTCGCTCAAGAGCATCCGCATCCTTTTTAAAGTCACCTAAACCCGCAGCATTTTGAGGAGCAATAACTAATACATTTTGTATATCAAAAGGAGTAGATAATAGTTTGTTCTTATGTATTAACCCTTCTTGAGTTAAACGTTCTACAATTTGTTGATAACGTTTTGCAATTTCCCCAAGTGTAAAACTTGAGTCTATTTCTTCAATATTGACTGAAAATCCATATTGCGGATCGAAACGCGCTCTAATTTTGATTAAAACGTTTAAATCACTAGCTAACTCAATACCTGTTTCACGTTCAAACTTGAGAACAATTTTACTTGCTGAAAATTTCCAGATGGTCGCTTTACAGCTTGCAATGACCTTGTCGGTGTCAGCATCTTTTTCTGCGAGCTCTAAATAATAATGTCCACCTTTAACATTTAAATTCCGAATTTCCGCTCTCACCCATACAGGCTCGTCAAAAGTCAGGCGTATGACTTCCTGCACTGTACCGAGATATTCACTAAGAGAGAGCTGAGGATCAGACATATAAACTATAAATGATGGGTTGAAACTAGATAGTATAAAAGCTACCCAAGCATGGCAATTGTTGTCTATGAATAACGGGTTCTGTTTAAAATAAATACAACAATTTAGAGCGTTAAAATTGAAATTGAGGGGGCTTATTTAATTTGAGCGGATAAAAAGAAAAATTAATAAAAAGATAATTCTTAATAATTACAACCGATTAAAAAATAAAGTTTGCTTTATAAAATATATAAGCGTATAAAGCTTACTTCCAATTGCGGGGTGGAGCAGTCTGGTAGCTCGTCGGGCTCATAACCCGAAGGTCGTTGGTCATGATACGAAATCATGGAAAGCAATTAGCTTATAAATAACCCTATATCAAGCTAAATATTAAATTCTAGACGAATTGTCCATACCTTAAATCTAGCGTTCTAATTAAATACCGTTAAATCACATGAGCTCAGTGATGAGTGAATGATTGTGAATATAGTAAATGAGTGGCAAATCGCCACAGCCGTAAATGGCAATGAAATTAATGTGAGGATTGTTCCTCACGTCCGTAAGCAAAACTCGCTTGATGGTTATCGTTGGGTTGAGGTTGGAAAGAAAATTCAGCTTCAAACTGGTGAAGAAATTGAGTTAAACCAAGAC
>NZ_JAYWYV010000146.1:0-1732 GCF_048147885.1 Acinetobacter sp. 228 | reverse complement strand
AATAAAAAAACTACTGCTAGACAGACGACAATCAGGTAAATCATCCATAGCTTTGTAATACGCATTATCTGAACTCCCTCAAAATGAGGATGAGGAAAATAATTCCCCCCACACCACCTGCGGTAAGTCCGATCGGTACTTCAAATGGATAAATGATTGAGCGACCAAGAATGTCGCAAATCAGTAATAGAGATGCCCCACCTAAAGCCACAATCGGCAAGGTTTTAGCTAAGTTTTCTCCGTATTTCAGTGCGACTAAATTGGGGACCACGAGCCCGACAAAAGGAATAGCACCAACCGTAATTACTGTGGTCGAAACTGTAATGGCAACCAGTATTAAACCAATGGCGGCTATAGCTGCATAACTAAGTCCTAAGCTAGAAGCCATCTCTTCACCCATACCAATCACGGTAAAGCAATGTGCGAAAAGATAAGTCAGAACAACAATCGGAAAAATAATGTAAATGACTTCATAATGACCTTGGACAATTTTTGAAAAATCTCCTAAAAGCCACCCTTGCATACTTTGTAAAATATTAAAGCGATAGGCATAAAACTCAGCTAAGGCACTCAGTACACTGCCGTACATCAAGCCAATAACCGGTACTAAAACCGTATTTCTAAAACGGATCCGGCGAATAATTGCGATATAAATTAAGCTGGCAATAAAACAAAAAATGATCGCAAATATCATCTTGCTCAACGTGCTGGTTACCGGAACTAAAGTTAATGACACTAAAATTCCCAGTTTGGCAGCATCTAAACCACCCGATGTTTCCGGTTCAACAAACTTGTTACGCACAATATGCTGCAAGATGACGCCACATACCGCCAACCCGATACCGGTAAGCACAATAGTAATTAAACGAGGGATACGGCTGGCTGTAAGAGTGAGCCAACTCTCATGAGAAAAAGAAAATAAGGTAGACCACTGGATTTGCTCAGCCCCGAGCAATAATGAGCAAATACATAAAATGATAAAAATACAGAATAAGCCGAATTGCATCAGTGGCGTGCCCCACTTGAGCGTAATAAAGCCGATGCAAATTGCAAATTTAATCCCATCAAACCAAAGCGAGGGAAAATTTGTTCAACATTTGATGGGCTTATTAACCTTTCATGATTGAATATTCTCATGAAAATTCCTCAATTTTATCGAGACAACAGAATCAGTTCCTTTTGAATAGGCAAAATCACAGCCCTATTCCGAGGAGCAATTTTTTCATCTTTAAATTATTTTTGCCCAACCAATTTCGAATTAAATAAATATTAATCAATCACTTATTATTTATTTTCTATTTTAAAAATTCGTCATTCTCAATTGGTACTATCTACTTGCAAATAATAATCTTGATGTAAATGAGAATCAATTATAGTATGTTTAAAGGTAAAATGTAACCCTACTGTTACATCAGTACAGTTCATGTGGACATCAACTCATTAGAAAAAGGTCAATTTTTGCAAACAAGCAAATCTATAACATTATGAATTATATGAAATTTAATCTAATGTAAAAAATTTGCGAAATAAAAATTGATGAAAATAGCCATTTGATAAACCAGGATTCATTTATGTTGGAACAATTTTCCAAATCGCCCTCTCTCCTTTCGGTTACTGATTACGAAGAACATATCTGGATGTTGCAATTACAACAGCCTGAACAAGTTAACCGACGTTTTAATCTATGGAAACTTAATCAAGGTTTAGACATTCAACTGCTCATTAAAGCAAT
>NZ_JAYWYV010000144.1:0-1734 GCF_048147885.1 Acinetobacter sp. 228 | reverse complement strand
CTTAATTATATAAATTTCAATAACTTGTATTGGTTTGTTGTTATGGATTTAATTTGATACCAAAAAATTAGTTGACTTTGTTTTTTGTGTATCGAAAAATAGATTTAAGGGTGATACCTACAGGGAATGAAAGAATGGAAAACAATTACCAGAACTTTGAACAAAATATTGCCAATGAAATTACGATCGAGGCGAAGGATCAAATGCCTGATGCCTACCGCAAAACATTGATTCGTCAAATCGGGCAACATGGCCATTCTGAAATTGTAGGTATGTTGCCTGAAGGAAACTGGATTACTCGTGCACCAACTTTAAAACGTAAAGCGGTTTTGCTCGCGAAAGTACAAGATGAAGCGGGTCATGGTTTATATCTGTATAGCGCAGCAGAAACCTTAGGTGCTGACCGTGATGACATGATGGAAAAGTTGATTAATGGGAAAATGAAATACTCATCAATCTTTAACTATCCAACTTTGACTTGGGCAGATGTCGCTGCAATTGGTTGGCTTGTCGATGGGGCAGCCATTGTGAACCAAGTTGCGCTTTGCCGTACTTCATATGGGCCATATGCACGTGCGATGGTACGTATTTGTAAAGAAGAAAGTTTCCACCAACGTCAAGGTTTTGAAGCCATGATGGCTTTGGCAAACGGTACACCGGAACAAAAACAGATGGCACAAGATGCAGTGAACCGTTTCTGGTGGCCAGCACTGATGATGTTTGGCCCAAGTGATGAGCACTCTCCAAACAGCGCACAAAGCATGGCGTGGAAAATCAAACGCTTTAGTAACGATGAATTACGTCAAAAGTTTGTCGATAACACCGTACCTCAAGTGTTGCAACTTGGCTTGGAAGTACCGGACCCAGATTTAAAGTTCAATGAAGAAACAGGCCACTATGAGTTTGGCGAGATTGACTGGCACGAATTTAATGAAGTGATTGCCGGACGTGGACCATGTAATCACGAGCGTATCGAAGCACGCCGTAAAGCATGGGAAAACGGCAAATGGGTTCGTGATGCAGCAGTGGTCTATGCGAAAAAACAGCAGCTTGAAGCGAACAAAGTGGCTTAACAAGATTTATGGAAAAATTTGAGGAAATCAAAATGGAAGATAAAAATAACTGGTCGCTCTACGAAGTATTTGTACGTAGTAAACAAGGCTTAAGCCACCGTCATGTAGGCAGCTTAAGAGCACCTGATGATGAAATCGCATTGCAACATGCTCGTGATGTTTACACGCGTCGTAATGAAGGAATTAGCATTTGGGTGGTTCGTTCAGAACTGATTAAGTCATCACAGCCAGATGAAAAAGCTGAATTTTTCGATCCTTCTTTAGACAAGGTTTATCGTCATCCGACTTTTTACCATATCCCAGATGGCATTGAGCACATGTAAGGGGAATGGCACATGAATCATTCAGTTTTATCTAAATTCTTATTACATATTGGCGACAGTCAACTGGTTTTATCTCAGCGCTTGGCTGAATGGTGCGGGCATGCACCTGAGCTTGAAATTGATATTGCTTTAGCCAATATCGGTCTGGACTTGTTAGGTCAAGCAAGAAACTTTCTGACTTTAGCGGGTCAATATGATGAAGCTAAGCGTGATGAAGATCAGCTTGCGTATTTCCGTACAGAACGTGAGTTTTTAAACCTCTTATTGTGCGAACAACCCAATGGTGACTTTGCACAAACGATTGTACGCCAGTGGTTGATGGACCATTACCATCTCCA
>NZ_JAYWYV010000143.1:0-1735 GCF_048147885.1 Acinetobacter sp. 228 | reverse complement strand
AATAAAATCAAATATACTTAAAAAATAAAAAAATCTTTTGCAATAATAAAGTTAATTATTTACCAAATGTTATATTCTAAAAAATTTTATTAAAAACACCCCCAACAAATAGATTAAAAAAATAACACTCAAAAAATTACAATAATTTTTCTTCTTGTTTTTTTATAAATGTATATTTAGATTTAATTAAGATTAATTGAAATCAGATTTGTATTTTTCAATTTAGTTTAAGCAAAATTAAACTTTACTTAATAGCGACTATAATATTTTAAGGAGAAAGTATTATTGCAACAAAATCATGTGAAATTTTAAATCAATTATATTTCAGTACTTAACCATAAAAATCCACCCAGCATTAAATTATATTCAGCCAGGAAAGATTAAAAAACTCATGAAACTTAAAACAAAATTTTCTCATCTCGCTTATAGCTGTGCATTAATATTATTCGGTTCGGTGCAATTTGCTCATGCAGCTCCCTTACTTACTCCCCATGTTACAAATGAAGTAAGTCCTGCTCCTACAGCCAATGCATGGATAGAAATTGATACTCAAGCTTTTGAAGATAATATTAAAAGGACAAATCAGTTACTTAATGGCAAAACACAACTTTGTATAGTCATGAAAGCTAACGCATACGGCCATAGTATTGACCTACTTATGCCAAGTGTTATGAAGTTAAATGTATCTTGTATTGGCATTACCAGTAATGCTGAAGCGGCTATGGTGCGTAAGCATGGCTATAAAGGCAAAATTACACGTTTACGTACAGCCACAGATAGTGAAATTATTAACGCACAGGCTTTAAATATTGAAGAGCTTTTAGGTAATTATGACCAAGCTGCTCGTATGTCTAAATGGGCAGAAGCGAACAATACAACTGTTCATTACAGCTTGGCTTTAAATTCGGGTGGTATGGATCGTAATGGTCTTGAAATGTCTACGGCTCTAGGCAAAGAACAAGCTGTGGCGATCACCAAACTCCCTCATCTTAAAATTGACGGCATTATGACCCACTATGCCGTAGAAGATGAAAAATTTGTTCGTGAGCGTCTGGCGCAATTTAATGAACAAACCGCATGGTTGATTAAAAAAGCCAAACTTAATCGTAAAGAATTAACATTACATACAGCTAATTCATTTGCTACCGTAAACGTTCCTGAATCACATTTAGATATGGTTCGTGCAGGCGCAATTATATATGGGGATTTTCCTAATCACCCTGAATTTAAAGGTATGATGGCATTTAAAACACAAATTGCCGCAGTGAATAATTACCTTAAAGATTCAACTGTAGGTTATGACCAAACTTATACTTTAAAACGTGACTCTAGACTCGCAAACCTCCCTGTAGGTTATTCGGATGGTTACCGTCGTAGTTTTAGTAATAAGGCTTTTGTATTAATAAATGGACAAAAAGCACCAGTGGTAGGTCGAGTATCAATGAATACTGTGATGGTTGATGTAACCGATATTCCAGAGGCCAAAGCAGGTGATGAAGTTGTATTATTTGGTCGTCAAGGCGATGCAGAAGTTAAAACGAGTGATTTAACCAGTCTTACAGGCCATATTTTGACAGAAGCCTATATCCCGTGGAGTAACTCTAATCCACAAGTGATTAAGCCCCTTCAATCTCAACAACAAGTGATATTAACCAATAATAAAGTTACGGCAACCGCTGAATAAACTTTAGGTGAATTGATAGGTAGCCCCTGTATTTTGAATAGTATTGGGGCT
>NZ_JAYWYV010000142.1:0-1739 GCF_048147885.1 Acinetobacter sp. 228 | reverse complement strand
CAATATAAAACTCCGCAACATTGGGAAGTTGTACTAAAGCAGTATCACCCTTGCCCAAGCCTTTTTCAGCTAGTCGAGAAGCTAAATTTGTTGATAGCCGGTCCAGCTCGATATAACTCAACTGACGCTCACCACAAATAATTGCCGGCGAATGCGGATGCGATTGAACCCCTACCGTTAAAATGCGCGTCAAAGGTTGGTCAATCCAATAACCTTTATTTCGATAGTGTTGCGCTCTTTCTGGAGACCAGCGAACAAACTCAATCAACTGTTTTTTCATGACATTCTAAATATTCAATTTAATTTAATGGTTATCAAGCTATTGATTCTTGGTAAATTTTCTTACATATCGGCATAAATATTTAATTTGAATACCGACAAAAGAAAACTCTTAAGACGGACAAGCTATATATTCACAGCAAAATTGGAAATGATTAACAAATGCAACTGGTAATCATTTTCATTTGTTTGTATGATGCTGAAACAAGATTAATTTGTCAACCGAGTTATCGTTCAATGTGTGAATTAACTTCGATGCAAGCGGCCTGCTGGTTTGGTCGCTCTGGCAACGCAACTTTAGGTGGGGTTGCTGCCCACCTCTATGCAGAATTTGACGGTCAATTTATTGATCTACAAAAATTACATTTAGCACTTCAACGACTTTATAAAGAACACCCTATTTTGAGATTAAGTTTGAGTGCCGATGGCATCGCAAACATCATGTCTGAGAAGACTCAACAGATCTTAGAAGTCGATGATTTTTCAAAGCTTAGCGATCATCAAATTGAGCAAATGCTCATGCAAAAACGGGAGCAATGGACCCATCAAAAACTTGATCTAAGTCAGGGCCAGACTGCAAGATTTTCTATAAGTGTTCTTAAAAATAATATTTTTCGTTTTCATGTAGATACGGACATGATTGCTATAGATCCGTCCAGCTTCTTGAATTTAATGGAAGATCTTTCTTTGTTTTATGAAGACCCAGAAATATCATTCTCCCGTCCGCCTAATTTTTTTGACTGGTATCAAAAAATACGGACAGACCCTGACCTAAAAAAATTAAACCAACGAGACCGCTTATGGTGGAAACAACGTCTGCCTCATATTAGTCCTGCTCCGTCTCTACCTTTCATTCATCAAGAATTTAAAACAGCAAAAAGTGATCGTTTAAGTACGTGGTTATCGCCAAAAGAACGAAAAGCATTACAACAACTTGCTAGAGAACAACGCATTACTGTGACCAACCTGATATTAGGTTTATTTGCATATACGCTTGGTCATGCAACCAAAGATCACAGCTTCCGATTAAATATTCCTACTTTTTGGCGTGAGCCGGTTTTAAAAAATGTCGAAGGCACTATTGGTGATTTTGCTAATCTAGTCATCCTTGATGTCGATATGAAAGGAATAACTACCTTAGCTGCATTCTGCAAACAAATAGCAAATCAAATGCTTGAGTTATTAGAGCATTCACATTATTCGGGTGTGAATGTTCTACGTGACTTGTCCCGTTATCATGGTAGTGCACAGATTGCTCCAGTGGTATTTACAGCGGCACTCGACTTAGAAAACGATAATTTGCTTTCCGAACGTGTCCGCCGTGTTTTTGGCTCAATGAATTGGGTCATTTCACAAGGGCCACAAGTTGCACTTGATGCACAAGTTGCTCATGTAGATGACGGTATTTTAGTTAATTGGGACATCCGTTTAGATGCTCTACCCAAAGAATGGATCACGAA
>NZ_JAYWYV010000141.1:0-1747 GCF_048147885.1 Acinetobacter sp. 228 | reverse complement strand
AGCGCTGATAACCGAAAGTACGTTTATTATCGGCAGGACGTTTAGAAATCTGTATGGCAACCAAAGCAATTGCTAAAGCAGCTGCATCTGTAAACATATGTGCAGCGTCAGAGAGCAATGCCAAACTTTGTGTGATTAAACCTGCAATCACCTCAACAATTAAGAATGTCGTGGTAAGCGCCAAGGCAATCGTTAATTTTTTAGCATTACCTTCAGTCACTACAGCATGACTATGGTCATGACCATGATGTCCACCCATTTTGCAGACTCCTTTTTATTTATCTTTATGGTGAGTTAAAAGTAACGATGAAGACATCTTTACCTTTAACTCTTACAAACACTTTTTCGACTTAAATTTTGTAATCAAAAAAGATATCTCAAATCGATGACATTATGAATGCTCAACACTTTTCGTCTTGTCTTCATTCATCCATCGATAAATGACCGGTAATAAAACCAAAGTTAATATCGTAGATGAAATAATGCCACCAATAACCACTGTTGCCAAAGGCCGCTGAACTTCTGCACCAGTTCCCGTAGCCAAAGCCATTGGAATAAAACCAAGTGAAGCAACACAAGCCGTCATGAGTACCGGTCTTAAGCGCAAGATCGCCCCATTCCACGTGGCTGTTTGAATATCAAATTTTTCTCTAAGCTCTTTAATAAAGCTCAGCATCACCAAACCATTCAAAACAGCGACACCAGATAATGCAATAAACCCAACACCAGCTGACATGGACAGCGGGATATCTCTTAGCCAAAGGGCAATTAGACCACCCGACAAAGCAAACGGCACACCGCTAAACACCAGTAAACTTTCTTTCACATTATGGAATACAGCCATGAGTAGAATGAAAATCATAGCAAGCGCCAATGGAATAACTATTTTCATTCGTGCAGCAGCTGAAGCTAAATTTTCAAACTGACCGCCATATTCCAACCAATAACCCGCTGGCAGTTGTTCTTTTGCGAGTGTTGTTCTTAACTCTTGAACAAATGACCCTAAGTCACGGCCTTCTACGTTCGCAGTAATAATGACACGGCGCTTCCCATTTTCACGTCCCACCTGATTTAGGCCTGAGGTACGTTCAACTTTAGCTACATCTTGAAGCTGGATGAGCCCACCATTTGGCAACTGAATCGGAAGTTGAGCTAAGTTTTGGATGTTACGCTGCTGGTCTTCTAGGCGAATTTCAAAATCAAATCGTCTATCGCCTTGTAAAATCTGTCCAACATTTTGTCCACCAACACTTGCAGCAACAATATCTTGAATAGCTTTGGCAGATAATCCGTATTGCGCGGCCAGAGGACGATTAATTTCTACACTCAGCACCGGTAAACCGCTAGTTTGTTCTACCTTAACCGCGGTAGCGCCTGAAATTTTTTGCACTTTCTGAGCGAGTGCCTGTGCCTGCTCATTGAGTACTTGCATATCGTCGCCAAAAATCTTGACGCCAATATCACTACGAATCCCTGAAATTAGCTCATTAAAGCGTAGCTCAATCGGTTGAGAGAACTCACTGTTATTACCCGGTAATGTCGCTAAGAAAGCTTCCATACGTGAACGTAGCTCAGCTAGCGTCTCTTTCGGGTTTGGCCATTGATCATGGGGTTTAAGTAAAATGACCGCATCAGAGATATTCGGCGGCATCACATCAGTTGCAACCTCAGCTGTTCCTGTTCGGGCAAAAACAGCTTTCACCTCTGGAAAGTTTTTCAAAATGAGCTTTTCAGTATTTTCCTGCAT
>NZ_JAYWYV010000140.1:0-1751 GCF_048147885.1 Acinetobacter sp. 228 | reverse complement strand
GAAAAGAATTTTTATTTTTATATTAAATAATTCGCACTTGACAGTTTCTCCTCATCGGAGAAACTCGTACGCAATGGGGCGCTTCCCCCTTGACCCCCTTCAACCGGATTTTTCAGCCATACAGGCATTTCAAATCCGGGCGGTTTTCATTCCGTTTCACTGCATAAAAACCGAACCCACAACCCAGCAGAGGTGAACATGGCCAGCTACCACTTCAGCGTCAAAAGCAAAAATAAGGGCTATGCGACCGGCCATTATCTCTACATTTCCCGGCTGATGCAGTATGAAGGCATCCGCAAAACCAGCAATGAGACCATAGAACATATTGAACCTGGTCGATGTATGCCTGCCTTTGTAAAAGATCCCATTGATTTTTGGCAGGCAGCAGATACGTATGAACGAGCCAATGCCAAGGCCTACATGGAGTATGAAATTGCCCTACCGAATGAGTTCACGTCAGAACAGCGTAAAACGCTCATAGAGACGTTTTTAGACAAACATATAGTTCCACAGCAATATCCGCACTCATACGCCATACACAACGTAAAATCACGTATCAGTGGCGAAGATCAGCCTCATTGTCATCTGATGTTCTCGCTAAAAGCGGATGACGGCATTGAACGCAGCGCAGAACAGTACTTCAAACGCTATAACCCTCAAGATCCAGCCAAAGGCGGTGCCAAAAAAATCCAACTTCAAGATGGCCATGAAGACTATTCCACTTTTTTGATCTATATCCGAAAACAATGGGAAAATCATTTGAATGATGCCCTTGCACAGCACTGCCCGACCGTCACCTACACACTGGATGGCCAAGACATCACCATCAAAAATCAGGTTTCAGCAGACAGCTATGAAAAATATAACGAGATCCACAGCACGCTATACCTTCCAGAGCCAAAACTAGGCGTTGGACAACAAAATGCGACAGCGGAATATCTCGCCCAAATCCAAAAAATCAGAGAACACAACCAGCAAGAACGAGAACTCGAAGAACGCCAAAAGCAATTAGATCAACAACATGAATATTTTTATAGTGCTGAAAACAACCCAATTTCATCATTGGAAGTCATGTATTACCTGAATTACTTAATCAATAATGCAACAAATAAGGACAAACTAAAAAATGATTTGAATGAAATTATCAAAAACCAAGGCCCTATACTTAAACAAGAAGCTTGGTCCATCTACGAAATGAATGAAAAACTAGAAGACTCAAGACGTAACAGTACCCACTGTTTTGAGTTCGAGGTGCATTCACTTCCTGAATACGTATTACCTATACAAAATACGCCTCCCAAACGCACTCAATCAGAACCAGTACAACCTAAAGCTGATGATTATGATTACGGTGGCCCTGGTTTTTAAGCTCAGTTGGTTTTATCCAAAGTTTACAGAGCGAGTGTCTACGAGCGAACAGACACAATTAAAATTTTTGCCATGCTTTTTCCCTGATTACAAACTCCCCTTTGCTGCTGAGACTGAGATACAGAGCATCCCGGAGGGTGCGAACAGATTTAATTTGCATCTAGGTCGAGCGAAGCGAGTATAAAAAACTTATGAGCGAAGCGAATTCCGAGTTGCTTTTGCTTTTTTGAAGTTATCACGAGATTAACCCAAAAATTGCCCCTTCGAACTGAGCGTAAGCGAAGTTCAATAGAGTTTGAGCGTAGCGAAAACATAGGGCAATTTTTCCTATCCTGAGCTTTTAATTATTTTTAATACTTTTAAATGCTTTTAAATCCTCTGGA
>NZ_JAYWYV010000139.1:0-1755 GCF_048147885.1 Acinetobacter sp. 228 | reverse complement strand
AAAGCGAAAATCGACCCATTTTGCGCCACTTTCTTGTATGAGTTGAAGGACCTTGTTCGCCATGCTCATTTTGCTCCAATGAAATTTTGTTGCACTTGTTGAGTGCGTGTTAGTTGCTGGTATTTATTAAGCAATTCTCATACCAACTTTATAAGACTTACCTAAAACATTGAATTACTTATAAGTATTCATGATTTAGGCCCCTTGTCTTGAACCCATTATACTGTTTGCTTGTGTAAATGCACCATATTCACACATTTTCAAATTATGGCATATTTAAATAGCTCATTATTGCCCTAATTTAGTGCAAAATTGTTGCACTGATATAAACCGCTGCATCAATTTCTAACAGTCGTCCATGATCATAATACTTTCTTATATATAATGCTGAGATTCTTATCGGATTACTTGAAAATAATCACTCCTTTGACATCGATCTTCCCCAATGAGTTCCTTTGGTTTATTTCAGCAACTTAAATTTATGACTTAAACATCAGTTAAATGCCTTCTGCTTTAGTTAAAATCTAATAATTATTTTTCATTTTTATGAATTTCTCTAAATAAACGCACTATTTAGTCGCTATCTGAGTAGTTAATAAAGCCACATATAGTAGATCTCACATTACTCGGCAAAAAATAAATTTTACTATTCATGTTCTTTTTCATTCACTTTTTTTATACAGGCCAAACTTGCTTTTATTATTAAAAAAAACTATATGCATAAATTTTTGTTATAAATAAACAAACCAAAAGTTATGTTTATAAAAAACTTAAAAGCATTCAAGGATTTGAATAATGAAATATGACTTTGAACAATCGGATAAAGCTTTTTTCGGCCATCCTAAACCATTACAAACGCTATTTTTTACAGAGCTTTGGGAAAGATTTTCTTATTATGGAATCCGGCCCTTACTCGTTCTTTATATGATTGCGATGGTCAATGACGGCGGTCTAGCACTTGATCGACCAACTGCCGCAGCGATTGTTGGATTATTTGCAGGCTCCATGTATTTAATGACCGTTTTTGGGGGGTGGGTTGCTGATAACTGGTTAGGCCAAGCACGTGCTGTCTGGTACGGTTCAATTATTATTGCCTTAGGTCACTTATCAATTGCCCTTACATCTGTATTTGATCAATCTTTCTTTTACTTAGGTTTAGTACTGATTGTTTTAGGTACCGGATTATTTAAAACATGTATTTCCGTGATCGTGGGAACACTATATAAAGCCAATGACGCAAGACGTGATGCAGGTTTTTCCATTTTCTATATGGGAATTAACATGGGGTCATTTATTGCCCCACTTATTACAGGGCTTTTGGCGAAAGACCATGGCTGGCATTTAGGCTTTGGTATTGGTGGCATTGGGATGTTAATTGCTTTATTAATTTTCCGTTTTATGGCAATGCCTCAGCTCCAAACATTTAATGAGCTACGCCAAGAAGCCAATAGCTGTAGCAAACCTGTTGTAGAAAATAAAAATGCGCCTAAAATTGTATTTAGCTTTTTATTCGCAGTTGCAGTCGTTATTGCGCTAACCTTCCTCGGTATCATTCACATCAATCCCGTCGCTGTCGCAACCTATTTAACCGTAGGTATTAGCATTGGGATTATTGCTTATTTTGCATATTTACTACTTTTCCTGAATTTAGAGCAACATGAAAAATTTAAAATAATTATTTGCTTCGTTTTATTAGCAGCCTCTGCCCTATTTTGGTCAGCTTTCGAACAAAAACCCACGACTTTTACTTTATTT
>NZ_JAYWYV010000138.1:0-1755 GCF_048147885.1 Acinetobacter sp. 228 | reverse complement strand
AATGACTCACTTCCTACAAGAAGTACTTAACCATAAACGGTAGTGAACCAGCTCTGCAGCTTAATAAGGAAATCTTTATTAAGCTGCATCAAGAATTAATTAATTGTTATTTCATAATGAAAATTATCGGCCAAACCATAAGACTCACGGTATTCGACCGCTACACCTTCAAGATTTTTTGCAATACGGCATACCTTCACTAAAGGGTCTTCAAGGTGGTTATTTAAATAGCTATCTTTAATATTTTTCTCAAAAGTTAACCGTTCTGTTGCAGAAGAAATAAATTGGCCACAGTGCTGATAATAAAAAGGATAAAGTAGATTCCCAAACTCAGCGATTGGAATTTCTTCCAGATTTTTAAATAAGCGTTCAGGTAGCCAGATTCTCTCACTTAATACAACGACATCTTCATGCTTACGGACACGCTCGATATAAAGCAACTTTTCAGTGTGCCCAAGTCCTAACTCGGCGTTTACTTCCGGTATTGCATCACACACTTCTACTTTTTTAATTTGTCCTTGTGGCTGAATGAACTCGCCTTTTTTATTACGTAATCTAAAAAAACGAATGAGCGAATTTTCAAAATTAGGTTGTTTGAGGAAAGTTCCTTTTCCTTGCTGTTTAACCAATAAGCCATCTTCAACCAGCCCTTCAACCGCTTTTCTAACGGTTCCTACCGATACGCTATACATTTGCGCAAGTTCTTGTTCACTTGGAATAGGCTCTTCGACTGTCCATTTTGACTGGATCAGTAGTTTTTGAAGTTCCCAACGGACCTTTTCATATCTTGGCAATTTAAAATTTTTAAATGCAGTCTCATCAAGCATTTGCGTTAAACATTATGAAATCGATTTGACAATATTAGCATAGTTCTGTGTAATACAAAAAACCAAACATATATATGTTTAGATGTTTATATATTTATCAAGGAAGATAATATGACTGCATTGATGCTGATGGCTTTAGCCGTATCGATAGGTTTAGGTTATAAAACGAAAATTAATATCGGATTTTTTACGATAGCGTTTGCCTACCTGATTGGTTGCTTTGGCATGGGTCTTAAACCTTCCGAAGTTATTGAATTATGGCCTGTCAAAATTTTCTTTATTATTTTATCCGTCACTTTGTTTTATAACTTTGCTTTGGCAAATGGTGCTTTAGAGAAGCTTGCCAGCCATCTTTTATATAAATGCCGTAAGTTTCCTCAGTTTTTACCTTTAGCGATTTTTTTCGCAGCAACCATTATTGCTGGCCTAGGTGCTGGTTTTTATACAGTACTTGCCTTTATGGCACCCATTACACTGCTGCTGTGTAAAAAAACCAATATGAATATGATTATTGGTGGGATGGCTGCAAATTACGGCGCTTTAGCTGGCGCAAATTTTATGACATCGCAAAGTGGCATTATTTTCCGAAGCTTAATGGAAAATACTGGCATTAGCTCACAAACAGCTTTTTCATATAGCAGTGGAATTTTTGTCTTAACTTTAATTATTCCAATTGCGGTGTTGGGAATTTACACCCTGTGGAATAGAAAAAGTAATTCAATTGTGATTGAAGATCAAAAGCCTGAACCATTCGACAAAAAACAGAAACAATCCATCTTCCTTATTATTTTAATGATGTCGATTGTTTTAGTTTTTCCAATCTTGCATCTTGTTTTTCCCGATGTAAAAACGATTAGTTTTTTAAACTCCAAAATTGATATTGCCTTCCTTGCGATTACCTTCTCGCTCATTAGTTTACTTATGAAAC
>NZ_JAYWYV010000137.1:0-1767 GCF_048147885.1 Acinetobacter sp. 228 | reverse complement strand
CAGCCTGGCCCTTTCCTTTACCAGTTTCCGGCGTACCTTTGTCTCACGGGCAACCTGTGACGCCGACTGCGATATCGCGGATGAAGCAACGCGGTTAATGGCCATTGCGGCGGCACCAGGCACCGCCGTTTTGCTGATACGGCTGAGGTTTTCAACGGCCTGCTCAAGACCTTTTATGGCCATACATCCCCCTTTCAGCGGCGACGGTTAACGGCAGGCGGTACGCCCCGTCCAAGCCAGAGATGACAACTTCCGCCATCATCCGGCGAAACCCGATCTACCCAGAAATTTTCCTCACCGATGGTCAGCGTGTCTCCACGCCGCAGCTGCCGCACCTCATCAGTCCGGACAAACAGGGACGGGCTGGAGCCTTCAACGCGCACGCCCTGTCCGGCATAGCTGATATTTTCAGGGTCATCAAAAACACCACGTATCACCGCACCTGACTGCTCACCGGATGTAATGGTGGCTGACGTTCCCATGTACCCGCGTATCGTTTCATCGGCGCGGGCAATGGCAGCATCGAACAGGTTATCGAAATCAGCCACAGCGCCTCCCGTTATTGCATTCTGGCCAGGCCGCGCTCTGTCATTTCGGCTGCCACACCGGCAGAGACACGAAACGCCGTTCCCGGCAGCACAAATGCCACAGGTTCATCCCGCGTGGCGTGAAGTGCATCAGTATGCAGCTTCACCAGTGCCACGACCGTGACCAGTTCAGACGTATCCAGAATCACGGTATCCGGCTGCGCTGATCCCACCTCATTTTCATGTCCGGTCAGCACATTTTCCCGGCTGAGAGGGGTGTCCTGACCGGCAGTTTCATCCGTGTCATCAAGCTCCTCTTTCAGCTCTGCCACACGGAGCGCCAGTTCTTCTTTCGTCCCCGTCAGGCTGACATCACGGTTCAGTTGTTCACCCAGCGAGCGGAGACGGGCAATCAGTTCATCTTTCGTCATGGACTCCTCCACAGAGAAACAATGGCCCCGAAGGGCCATGATTACGCCAGTTGTACGGACACGAACTCATCAGGGTCAGCCAGCAGCATCAGCGGTGCTGACTGAATCATGGTGAACTCACGCGCCGGATCGCCGGTGGTCACCCAGTTTTTCGGGTAACGGGCAGAGGCGTTAATGCCTTCGCGCTGTGCGTCCGCATCCTGAATGCAGCCATAGGTGCGCAGACCGCGTGCCTGAGTGTTCCCCAGCACCATCGTGTTGTCCGGCAGGAAGTTCTTTTTGACGCCGTTTTCCACGTACTGTCCGGAATACACGACGATGGCCACATCGCCATACATCCCCTTATAGGACACCGCTTTGCCCAGGTCTTTCACCGCTGTCTCCAGCTCGGAATTAGAGCCACGACGGGTATCCAGCTTCTCCTTGACGGCTTTGAAGGAACGGAACAGCGCCCAGCCTTTCGGATCGAACACGATGATATTCACCACACCGCTGGCGTTCAGCGCGTAGGCTTCGATATCGTCGGTCGGGTCATACGTGGACTTGTCACGCTTGCTCCACTCCGTGCCGCCGGACTGCGTGATGTTATTCTCCTCACTGCGGCCCATATCCACCTCAACCGGATCGAAGGCTTCACCGGTCATGGTGTATTTGCCCTTAAGCACGGCAGAAACTGCCTGCATCTCTTCGACCTGAGCAATGGCCAGCTCTTCGTCACGCATGTTCTGCATGATGATGCGACGGCGGCGGTAAGCCGGGTCCGCCAGATTCTGCGGATCTTCATCCGGCAGGCGACGCAGGGTCATCTG
>NZ_JAYWYV010000136.1:0-1771 GCF_048147885.1 Acinetobacter sp. 228 | reverse complement strand
AGGTGATGTTTCTGAACTTATCATGAATTTACAACTTATTCTTTTACTGGATGAAGGGGTAATTTGATTTGAATTAAAGTACCTTTATTTTGGCGCCCCGAAAATGCTTCTATTGTACCCATATGAGCACCAATAATCGCTTTTACGATTGTAAGCCCTAAACCTGTACCAAATTTTCCACGGTCTCCACGCTCCATAGTATAAAACATATCGAAAATGCGGTGTCTTTCGTCTTCAGGAATTCCCGCACCTCTATCTTCAATTTCTATTTTTACTTCATCTTCTGATGAAAGATAAGCACGAATCATGACTGGTTCATCTGGAGGTGAAAAGTTTGCCGCATTTTCTAAAACATTAAAAATAGCCTGTTCTACCAGTGCTGGGTGGACATAAAAACTAATCGGTTGCTTAGGTAATTCAACTGACACTTGAGTATCTGGTTTATAGCGCTTTAAACGGCGGGTTGCAGAACCAATTAATTCATCCACACCAATCCAGTCTCTTTTTAAAGTTAAACCTTCGTGGCCTAAGCGCGTCATATCAAGCAAGTTTTGAATATAACGATCTAAGCGCTCACCTTCTAAATGAATTGTTTCAAGCAGATCTTGTTGGTCTTGCTCTGACATTTCAGCTTTAAAATTGGCAAGTGTGTCTGCTGCCCCAATAATAGAAGCGAGTGGTGAACGTAAATCATGTGATACCGAAGATAATAAAGCAGAACGTAAGCGCTCTGTTTCACTGGTGACTTTTGCTTGTTCAAGTTCATTGACCAATTGGGTTCGGAGTGCTGCCTGTGCAATATATTCAATTACACTTTCCGTCAATTTCTTTTGCTCAAAATTTAGAGAAACTACGTCATCCTTAAAGTAAATTCCCACTATACCTAGGCTATTTTTCTGCTCTAAAAGAGGTAAAAACCACCAGTTTGATTGACTCAGAGTATCGGTAAAACGCCCACACGGCTGCTTGTGTTTCAAACACCATTCTGCGGTTACTTTTTCTTTATCATTTAGCTCAATATCAGATGAAATTACCTTATCTCGAATAGAAATCCACACCTTAGTCTGAAGCTGGGTTTCTAAAGTCATACGTCCTGTTTGCATGACTTCTTCAAGGTTCACTGCACTAGAAAGCTTACGTGCCAAGTCTTGCATTACCGTAGTGTAGGCATTCGCAGCTTTTAAAGATAAAACTTGCTGGCGTAACTGAGAAGCCAAACGCCCGGCAATTAAAGCTGCTGCAAAAAAAGCAACAACGGTGACCACCCCTTGGTGTGCTGAAATCTGAAAGGTATAACGCGGGGCAATAAAGAAAAAATTATAGGCTAAGAAACAAATAAGAGCAGCCACTACTGCAGCTAACATTCGGGTCTTAGTTGCAACAATTAAAACAGAAATAATAAAAATGACAGAGAAGTCTTCAATACCAAATAGAACTTCTGCGAAGTGAGCTATAAAAATACTTGCGCATGTAACAGCTAAAACAAAAACACTTTCTTTTAATGATAAAAATGAAGGTTTTTCGAGCTGATTAATCTTTTTAGTGCCCTGTTCTGGGTGCAAAATGGTTAAAGCAATCGAGTTTTCTTGATTTAATAATTGCTGAGCTAAATTTTTCTTAAATAACTTTAACCACCACGGTGAAATACTTTTACCAATCACCAGATTGGAAATACCTCGATCAACGGCGGCATCCATTAACACTGACGCAACTCGCGGCCCATATAAAACCTCTGTTCGGCCACCGAGTTGCCGAGCCAACTCAAACGCAC
>NZ_JAYWYV010000135.1:0-1772 GCF_048147885.1 Acinetobacter sp. 228 | reverse complement strand
TTCGTACTGCTGATATTCGCTTTGCACATATTCAAAACCCACGCCGCGCTAAAGCAGGCAAAAATGTCACTCAAATGCACTATGCCAAGCAAGGTATTATCACGCCTGAAATGGAATATATTGCAATTCGTGAAAATCAGCGTCAACGTGAAGCTGTAGATATGCGCCAGCACCCAGGTCAAAACTTTGGTGCGAAAAACTTAAAAGAAATTACACCTGAGTTTGTTCGCCAAGAAGTTGCCGAAGGCCGCGCTATTATTCCTGCCAACATTAACCACCCAGAACTTGAACCAATGATTATTGGCCGTAACTTCTTGGTTAAGATTAATGCCAATATTGGTAACTCGGCGCTTGGTTCTTCAATTGATGAAGAAGTTGCGAAAATGACATGGGCAACCCGTTGGGGCGCTGACACCATTATGGACTTGTCTACAGGTAAGAACATTCATGAAACACGTGAATGGATTATTCGTAACTCACCAGTTCCAATCGGTACCGTACCAATTTATCAAGCACTTGAAAAAGTTGATGGTGTTGCCGAGAACCTGACTTGGGAAATCTTTAAAGACACGCTGATTGAACAAGCTGAACAAGGTGTTGACTACTTCACCATTCACGCAGGTGTATTGCTTCGCTATGTGCCACTTACAGCAAATCGTTTAACAGGTATTGTATCTCGTGGTGGTTCAATCATGGCGCAGTGGTGTCTCGCTCATCATGAAGAGAACTTCTTATACACACACTTCGATGAAATCTGTGAAATCATGAAAGCCTATGATGTGTCATTTAGCTTAGGCGATGGCTTACGTCCGGGTTGCGCAGTTCAGCGAACTTAAAACACTGGGTGAGTTGACTCACCGTGCATGGGAACATGATGTTCAGGTCATGATCGAAGGTCCGGGTCACGTACCAATGCATATGATTAAAGAGAACATGGACTTACAGTTAGAAGTGTGTAAAGAAGCTCCATTCTATACACTTGGACCTTTAACCACAGATATCGCTCCGGGGTATGACCACATTACTTCTGCTATTGGTGCAGCCATGATTGGCTGGTATGGCACAGCAATGCTTTGCTATGTGACACCTAAAGAACATTTAGGTTTACCAAACAAGAAAGATGTGAAAGACGGAATTATTACCTACAAGATTGCAGCACACGCAGCCGATCTTGCCAAAGGTCATCCGGGTGCACAAGTTCGTGATAATGCCTTGTCTAAAGCACGTTTCGAATTCCGTTGGGACGACCAGTTCAACCTAAGCCTAGACCCCGATACAGCACGCAGCATGCATGACGAGACTTTACCAAAAGAAGCGCATAAATCTGCTCATTTTTGCTCAATGTGTGGTCCAAAATTCTGTTCGATGAAAATCACCCAGAATGTACGTGACTATGCCAACAATCTCACCAATAGCGATTCAGAGGTTGAAGAAGGCCTCAAAGCAATGAAAGAGGTTTATCAAGAGCAAGGACAAAAACTGTATCATAAAGTGTAAATATTCAAAAAAAACACTTGACTAGCCATGATTCTAGGTTAGGATGAAATAAATAGATTTCGTCCTGATCGAATCATGAGTATTGTCGAGCGTCCAAGTTATACATCTAAAGATGTCGAAGTAACATCACGTGAACCTCTGTTCAGTGGTTTTATTCAAGTTGAAAAAGTCAGCCTTCGACATCGTCTATTTAATCAATCTGAATATACTCCTGTATTGCAGCGCGAACTTGTGCATCGGCCTGAAGCGGCTGGCGTTCTACTCTACAATGATCA
>NZ_JAYWYV010000134.1:0-1776 GCF_048147885.1 Acinetobacter sp. 228 | reverse complement strand
TTCTTAAAAATCAGATAATAAAAAATAAATATGCCATTTTTTAAGTTAATAGTTCTTCTATTCTAAACAAATAAATGATTATAATTATCATTTATGCTTTTATTTTGTTAATTGATTTTATTTTTATGTTAAGAATTTCTATATCATCTCCCCAAATTAAGGGTTCATTCCCGCTCAGCTTACTCAGTTTAATGATTTTAAATATTCAAGGTGCTAATGCTGAGGAATTGATTGACTCCTCATCAAAAGCCGCGGCCACCATGCCAACCATAAAAATCGAGGCTATGAGTGAGCTCGACCCGATTAAAAGCTATATCGATTATGACAAAGCCAATGTCACTCGTAATGGTTTAGATAAAAAAGATATCCCTCAAACCGTTGATACCATTGATGTTCAGAAATATAAAATTTATGGATCGAATGACTTAAGCATCATGCTGCAAGGTACACCAGGTGTATCAACCAGTTACGATATGCGTGGTGATGGGATCACGATTCGTGGTTTTGGTGCTGATACAGGTGATATTTACCGTGATGGCATACGTGAAAGCGGACAAGTACGCCGTAGTACAGCCAATATCGAACGTATAGAAATTTTAAAAGGCCCCGCTTCGGTTTTATATGGCCGTAGTGCTGGCGGCGGGGTTGTAAATATGGTGAGTAAATTCGCCAATTTTGACTCTAAAAGTTCAGTTGGCGCATATGCGGGTTCATACGATAACTACGGAACAACCGCTGACATCAACCAAGTACTTAATGACAATTTAGCAGTGCGTTTGACTGGAGAATATGGCGAGGCAGGCAGCTTCCGCTCTGGTATTGAAAATAAGATTGAGATGTTTTCCCCAAGCTTTACCTATAAGAATGACGATGGAAAGCTGACTTGGACCACACAATATACCTATGACAAATTAGGTCGAGTTCCTGACCGTGGACCAACACGTGACAACTTGCCTGCGGGAACTTCAATTAAAATGGGATTTGCCCAAGACGGTGATTATGTTGATGATATTTTGCAAGTCGTTCGTACCGATGTGAATTATGAATATGCGCCTGATTGGAGCTTCCACTGGGCGGCAAGTTACCGACAAGCAGAACAGAACTTTGACCACTTTTATTTTGGAAATTATTGTGGTTTAGATGGAAAAAACTCAAAGAATGAGGCTTGTACAAAAAAAGGTTACATCGATCAAATTTACTACTGGCAACAAACCAGCAATAAGACCACCACCAATACATTTGATATTAAAGGAAAGTTCAAGACAGGCCAGCTTGAACACCAAATTATGGTTGGTACAGACTGGACTTATGAACAACGAGAGCCACGTCTAGCCAATAAAACTCAAAATGGGTCAGCTATTTATGGTTACGTTAATCCAATCACTGGTGAACGAGAGTACAGTCGTGGCAATGGCCCATTAAAGATTAGTCAGCATAACTATAATGAAGGCACAACTTACGGCGTATTTATTCAAGATTTAATTGGTCTAAATGACCAACTTAAACTTATGATGGGACTCCGCTACGATTACTTCGACTTTTCAACTACTAACAAAATTAAGAATGAACATCGTAATGTAAAAGACAGTACTTTTAGCCCAAATGTTGGCTTGGTATGGCAACCAGTTCCTGAACATAGCTTTTATACGTCTTACTCTAAAAGCTTCGCACCGTTTGGTGGACAAATGGGTGTCAACCAAGTTACTGGAAGTACCGATGTCGCGAAAATGGATAAAGAGCCTCAATATAACGAGCAATATGAAGTTGGGGTAAAAA
>NZ_JAYWYV010000133.1:0-1776 GCF_048147885.1 Acinetobacter sp. 228 | reverse complement strand
ACTTGAAATAATGGGGCGACCTACACTCAAATTGCTGTAAGGATGCAAAGTATTTCCGTGATAAGAAACTTCCCGATTATTTTGATAATACGCAGGCCCTAAATAGCGGCTTCCAACATAGCTAGACCCATGTCCACTTGAGCTATTTTCTTGTTTACATGTTTCATTATTCCAGTCGCGAGCACAGTCATATTGGTTGTTATATACGTCTTGTACTAAAGGACCATCATTATGGCTACATGCCGTGAGTAATAGTGGGACAACGACAAGATTAATTTTTTTAGAACGCATGAGACTCCACACATTTTAATAAATATATTCGGCATAAAATACCGATTAGCTATTATCTATTATGTTTCTGATTAGGAAAGATAAATTTTAGGTTGGCATATGATATTAACCTGTTTTTTTAAAGTACAGTCTCTTTTGAAGATTTAGATAACAAGGCATCTTACATGTAGATGCCTTGTTGTGATGAATTAGGACTGCAATTGCTTTTTGTTGTGTCGTAAAGAAAGGTAAGCAGTGATTGCTAACACTATGACGATAAAGCTTAATGAGATCCAGATTGGCATGTGGAATACATCAAGCAACAACATTTTTGCACCAATGAACAATAAGATAATGCCTAAGCCGTATGGCAAGTAATGCAATTTAGTCGCAGCGCCAGCAAGTAAAAAGAACATTGCGCGTAAACCTAAAATTGCCATTAAGTTCGCCGTTAAAACAATAAACGGGTCGCTAGTTACCGCGAAAATAGCAGGAATAGAATCTACTGCGAAAATCACGTCTGAAGCTTCAACCAAAATCAAAACTAGAAATAACGGTGTTGCCCATAATAAACCGTTTTGGCGTACAAAAAATTTGTCACCTTCAAGCTGTGGCGTAATACGCATATGGTTACGTAACCATTTTAAAAGCTTGATATCTTCAATATTGGTTTCTTCTTCTTGGCCTTTTAAGAACTTAAAGCCTGTATATACCAAGAACGCGCCGAAGATATAAAGTACCCAAGAAAACTCTTGAACGAACCATGCACCAATAAAAATAAAGAGGGTACGCAGTACGATTGCGCCTAATACGCCGTAGAGCAAAATTTTACGTTGTAGCGCAGCCGGTATAGCAAACGCTGCGAAAATCATTAACCAGACGAAAACGTTGTCAATTGCGAGGGACTTTTCGAGTAAGTAACCTGCAAAGTATTCCATAGTTTTTTGGTTTGCTAAGGTCACCCCAACTGTTTGTTGTAGGTAAAGCCATAAACCACCACCAAATAAGGCTGCAACGCTTACCCACGCCACGCTCCAGTAAGCAGCTTGCTTAATTGAGACATCTTGACCTTGTTTTTGCTTAAAGCCCAAGAAGTCAATCAGAAGCATGACAATGACTATGCCAAAGAATGCTACGTACAGCCATAAATTGCCGATTGTTTCCATAAATCCTCCATACATCCGGCAATTGGGCATAAAAAAACCTCGACCAGTTGCCAGATGAATTAAACATCTGTATCAACATGATCAAGGTCTTGCCTACACCATGAATTTCACGATGCTCAGATACCGACTTTTTAATAAAAGTGTATTGACGATATCTGACACATAACATTGCTGTTATGTTTGGAGGAGGCTACTCCCCTTGTCAAACTAAATTCTGTTTTGGATAAAACATATCCAAGTCCACATAGAATGGCAGATTTTTTTGTATTACGCAACTGAACTTCATGTGGTGGTTTTACTACATAAAAGCTCTAGAGGTTATTTAATCAAACCACGGTCT
>NZ_JAYWYV010000132.1:0-1779 GCF_048147885.1 Acinetobacter sp. 228 | reverse complement strand
GTACTGGCCGTATGGTTCGTATTCGCGTTGAATTACCAGATAATCCGGGTGCCTTGGCGCGTCTAACAGCAATTATTGCGGAGCAGGGCGGTAATATTTACGAACTTCGACATGAACGCTTTGCCGCAACAAGCCGTGCTAAAGAAAGTGCGGTGAGTGTCGATATTGAACTAAAAAGCGCTCCAGATCTGGAACCATTAATTCAGGCTATGCAACTTGAAGGCTATATTGTTCGTAAAGAAGAGATTTAAACGTACATATGGCTGTGATATAAAAACTGTATATGGCTCTTAGGGGAGCCATATACAAAGCAATTTAAACGGATTAAATTGCATAAAGGGATGAATTTACAAAAAAACGATCAAATCCTTCAATGAAATGGGAAAAATTGACAATTCTCTAAACTTTAGCCTTCACAATTTTAAGGTTTAGGTTTTAGTATTCCTTTCATTGTAAATTTGAAGAAATATAGGGATATCAACACTCAATGTTCAAATCATTTTTTCCATCACCACGGTATTTCTTTATATCTGCGGTTATTTGGATCGCGCTTAATATGGTGCTTTGGTATACAGGGGGAGATCACTGGGGACAGTATCTTGGCTTTCCTCAGGGGTATGCAGATGCTGAGTTGCCTATTGGGGTAAGTCGCTTCTGGTCGCCTGCTTTTTTATGGTTTTACCTCTGGTTTTTAGTCTCCACAGCACTGTTTGCTAGCTTTTGGAAAATTATATCGAATAACCCATGGCAGCGTTGGTCTATCTGGGGCTCGGCTTTTATTTTATTTAATATCTGGTGTAGTGTTCAGGTCAGTGTTGCCATTAATGCATGGTATGTACCATTTTGGGATTTAATCCAACAAATGCTTTCAAGTGGAGGGGGAGATCTCTCTGCACTTTATAGTGAAACTCTAGTCTTTCTTTACATTGCAATGGTTGCTGTGACTTTAGCTGTGATTAATGCTTTTTTTACAAGTCACTATGTATTTCGTTGGCGTACGGCAATGAATGAATATTACACGGAGCATTGGGAAAAGCTTCGCCATATTGAGGGTGCTTCACAGCGTGTACAAGAAGATACCATGCGCTTTGCAACAATTTTGGAAGACTTAGGGGTTGAGCTGGTCAAAGCAGTTATTACATTAATTGCTTTCTTACCAATTTTATTTCAGCTTTCTAAACATGTTCTAGTTTTACCAATTGTTGGTGAGCTAGAACACTCCTTGGTATGGGCTGCAATTGTATGGTCAATTTTTGGTACTGTTCTACTCATGGTGGTTGGTATTAAATTACCTGGTCTACAATTTAATAACCAAAAAGTAGAAGCAGCCTATCGTAAAGAATTGGTCTATGGTGAGGATCATGCAGATCGTGCAAAACCTGCTACTTTACGTGAGCTATTTAGTAATGTACGTAAGAACTATTTCAGACTTTACTTCCACTATGCCTATTTTAATATGACAGCGATTTGGTATGGACAGCTTGATATTCTCTATAATTTGGTTGTTCTTTTCCCATCGATTGCTGCTGGTAAACTCACATTAGGTTTAATTCAGCAAATTGCGAATGTATTTGGACGCGTACGTGAATCATTCCAATATTTAATTACTTCTTGGAAGACGATTATTGAACTACTTTCAATTTATAAGCGTTTGAGAACATTTGAGGATACTTTAAATTAAAAGTAATCATCATTCTTTAAGGTGCCTTGATTCAAGCCAGGGCATCTTTAAAATATTGAGTATTTAGTAAAATAACCTGTTATGTATAGCTCTTTATT
>NZ_JAYWYV010000131.1:0-1780 GCF_048147885.1 Acinetobacter sp. 228 | reverse complement strand
ACGTGAGTCGATACTTAAAGTGATATTTTCACCTGGTTCACCCTCACGAATTACCTCAGAAACTTTTAAACGGTTACCACGCTTATCGCGAATAATTTTTTGCTCACCGTCTACACCTGACAGTTGCTTATTCAACTGCATTTCCAAGCCTTCGATCCCTTGACCTTCACTATTGGTCAAACCAATAATTTGGGCATTTGGCTGAGGTTGCGGGTAATAACGTTTATAAGTTTTTTCTGCATACACCCCTTGGAAATTACCTTTCATAATGAGGTCAGCTTGCTGAGGAGGTACTTCTTTTTTCAAAACCAGATAGCGAGAACGCGGACGCGCATTCATCTGTTTTTTAAGATCAGCACGATCAACACCCACCACGTCGGCAAGTTCATCAAGATTTAAATTTTTATCTGGCAATTGGCGTTTTAATTTACGGTTGTTTGGATCTTGTTTTAGTTCAGCCGTAATTTGATCATATAAATGCTTGGTCTCAAAATAATCACGCGGATCAATCACAATTTTCATGATTGGACTACTAATCGCTAAAGGTACACCGTGGCGATCACTAATTACTCCACGCATAGCCTCTATACGTTCAGTACGCAAAATATTGGCATTGGCCTTATTTTGCAAAAAGTCTTTATTAATGACTTGAACATAAAATGCACGTGCAATTAATACCACAAAACACAGTAGCACTACTGCCCAGAGCAGATAAAACCGCCACATATCAAAGGCAAGACTTGGTTTTTCCGAAATAGACTGCTGTTTTTTTCGTGTTTGCTTTGTTCGCTTATCTACCATACAGCAAGGCCTTACTTATTTTGCTCTGAGGTCATCGGTAAAGAAATTACCACCGTTTCTGCAGCAGGTGGCGAAAACATTCGTAATTGTGTCACAGCACGTGTACCAATTTGAGCAGTCGCACCAAATGTTTGTTGCTCAATCAATAAACGCCCCCATTCAGCATTGAGGTCATCACGTTCACGCATATAAGAGCTTAACTCTCTATAATCATGACGGTATTCAAATACTTGAAATACCACCATCATGGCACTGATAAAAACCAATGCCACCATGACTGCATATACCACAACTTTTTTGACCACTTTATTTTCTGTGGTTTCGATTTCATCACTGCTTTTCATTACGCGCCTTTTTGTTCCAAGCGTTCAGCAACCCGAAGCCATGCACTACGTGAACGTGGATTCGCTTTTACTTCTTCTTCACTCGCACGAACCCGTGAAATTTTCTTTAATCTTCTCGTATCAACCTGCTGTTGAGGCATCCCCCAACCAGAATCTTCTGCTAGAGTTGATTCTTTTTGAATAAACTGTTTGATCAACCGATCTTCAAGCGAATGGAAGCTGATCACAGACAAACGCCCTTTTGGTTTAAGCAAGTCTACAGCTTGCGGTAAAAATACTTCAATATCATCTAGTTCTTTGTTAATAGCAATACGGATTGCCTGAAACGTACGTGTCGCCGGATGTTTATGCTTTTCCCATTTTGGATGGGCTGTTTTTACTATTTCAGCCAATTGCGCCGTAGTATCCAATTTTCCGGCCTGTTTAATTGCTCTAGCAATACGGCGACTATATCGTTCTTCACCATATTGATAAATGATATTTGCCAACTCTTCCTCTTCTACCTCAAGCAACCATTCGGCAGCAGTCAATCCCTTAGAGTTATCCATACGCATATCTAACGGGCCATCTTGCATAAAACTAAAGCCGCGTTCAGCCTGGTCGAGTTGAGGAGAGGACACACCTAAGTCTGCCAT
>NZ_JAYWYV010000130.1:0-1788 GCF_048147885.1 Acinetobacter sp. 228 | reverse complement strand
TTTTATGAAGAGTGGGGTATTGATACTCACTATGAACATGTCGGAGGTTTAAAGCAGCCAAAAGTTGAAGCTTCTGAACGAGAAATCTATTTGTTGCAGCGTAAAGCTTCCTCAGTAGGCGCAGGGCTGGGTAAAACGACTGGTTGGATTCACCGTACCGGGCTTAAGAACAGAAACGTGAAAATGTTAGCAGGTGTGCAATACGACAAAGTAGATGATCAAGGGCTTCATATTACTGTTGATGGCAAACCAACAGTGCTTGAGGTTGATAATGTTGTGATTTGCGCGGGCCAAGAATCATTTACTGCGATGTATGACCAATTAAAAGCAGATGGTAAGAATGTTCATTTGATTGGTGGTGCTAAAGAAGCAGGTGAGTTGGATGCTAAACGTGCTATTCGACAAGGTGCTGAACTAGCAGCGGTTCTTTAATGGCTTAAATGAGCATTGTCTTGGGTAAGAGAATGCTCATCACTAAAACCTATTTAAAGGAAAAATAAAAATGACACTCGAAATAACTAAACAGTCATTAGAAAAGTGGCATCACATGATTCAATCAAATGACTTATCGAACTTAAATGATTTGCTGGCAGATGAAGTCGTTTTCCGTTCACCGGTTGCTTATAAACCTTATGAGGGAAGACAAGTTGTTTTCTTTATTCTCACCAATGTAATTCAGGTATTTCAGAATTTTACCTATCATCGAGAGTTTTACACGGAAAATGGTGAAAATGTAGTGCTGGAGTTTAGTGCGAATGTAGGAGATAAATCATTAAAAGGTATCGATATGATTCGTTTTAATGAGCAGGGTAAAATTATTGATTTTGAAGTAATGATTCGTCCAATGAGCGGTTTAGCTGCATTAGCTGAGCAAATGGGCATACGAATAGCTCAATTTAAACCTCAATAATTTTGTTAAATAGCCTAAGAAAGAATATTGAGGTATATAAAAATGTGGTTAAAACTTTCAACATTTTTTTTATTACCCGTATTGTTCATACAAGGTCATAAAGTTCGAAAGAACACACCACGTTTAGCAGAAGCTAAAGGTGAACGAGAAGGTAGAACTGGTCAAGGTAAACCTTTATCTCTGCTTATTTTGGGAGATTCTGCCGCAGCAGGTGTTGGTGTAGAAAATCAGAAAGATGCCTTGTCTGGTGCTATTATTCAAGAACTGCAAAATGAATTTTCCCTACAGTGGAAACTTCATGCCAAAACTGGTGATACAACTCGACAAGTTTTTAATGCTTTGCAGCATTTAGAAGAGCAGAAGTATTATGTGATTGTGACATCTATTGGTGTAAATGATGTCACAAAGTTGACCTCTGCTAAATCATGGATTAAACAACAGAAGCAATTATTTGAGCATATACAGAAACGTTTTCAGCCAAAGTTGATTATCATTTCCGGTGTGCCTCCAATGCAACATTTCCCGGCTTTACCGAATCCACTAGCTTGGTTGTTTGGGCAATATGCAGAGCAAATGAATCAAAAATTACAACAATGGTTAGCACCACAAAGCCATTTTAAGTTTCTTGAATATGATATTGAAACTTTTCAAGCCATGAACTTGCCTATGGCAAGTGACGGTTTTCATCCAAGTAAAGAAGTTTACGCAGTTTGGGGACGGCAGGTTGCAGCCATAGTGCGGCAATCATTTAACTCATAGTCATAGGTAGTTATTGGATATGGGCATATCTGTTTTTAATAAAATTAAAGATTTCGGTTCGGAGCTGTTCGATTTAGTGTTGGGCGCTGAGCATCCAAAAGTCTATTATCATCCTCAAG
>NZ_JAYWYV010000129.1:0-1791 GCF_048147885.1 Acinetobacter sp. 228 | reverse complement strand
TGAATAACTAACATTTGAGCTAGAGTTGATTTACCTGAACCAGGACGACCACCCACGATGCAGAAGTGTCCTTTTTGAATTAATCCAACAAGGTTATCCAGGTGAGTTAAGTTAAACTTTACGCCTGTGTACTGCTTGTTAGCTTTAGCCTCAGCCTTTTGGATTAAACGATCTGTAGCACGATTCAAAGCCACTTCAAATGTGAAGCTAGTCTTCTCAACATCGTTTGACGTTTTCTTCCCATCCAGAATGCTTTCTGCTGCAATGTGAACATCAGGGATTGTTAAGTCTTTAGCAATCTCTGCAATGCTTTGCCCGATATGCTCAACTTCACGGTGTGCCTTGAACTTGTTTAGTTCTGCAACATAAGACTCCAGGTTGTAAAAGCTTGAAGGCGCTTCACTGCTCATTTGAAGCAGGTATTCAGAACCACCCATCAAATGAATTACGTTTTTTTGTTTAAGCTGCTGCTCAACCATAACGAAGTCATAAGGTTTGTTTTCGTTAGCAAGGTCAGCAATAGCCTGGAAGATTTGCTTATGGCGCTCTGGAAAGAAGCACTCAACATCAAGATCGTTACTTACAACATCAAATGATTTGTCTACAGTCATCAATGCTGTAAGAACTGCTTGTTCCATAGGGATGTTATGAATATTCGACATTACCAATCCCCCATTTCTGTTTCGAGATTTTCAGGATTGATTGCTTGAGTGTTGTTTTGTTCTGCTTGTTTGAAAAGTTTTTCAACAAGTTTGAAATCACGTTTTACCCACTTCACGAAATTTGAATACATCTGAGTGCTTGTTACTGCACCAGTGATGATTTTGTTTTCGTAGTGTGGGTTGATTTCAAGAAGTAATTCTTCAACTTGAGCTTGATTGATTTTTGGTAAACCTGATCTTTGCATCCAAGAATTCAATTGTTGTAAATCTGGTTTCCAGATATTCAGAACTTCATCAACTGGATTTTCTTGTGTGCTCTCCTCTCTATAAATATTTTTATATAATTCTATTGTGTCTTTAGTTTCTAAAGTGCTGGCGCTTTCGTTAGTATAGTGCTCGCGCTTTACTTTCTGTAGTGCTTTACTTTCTAAAGTGGTATTGCAGTTTTTAAAGTGCTCGACTAATGACACCTCATTAATTCTGTATTCATTACCCTTTCTTGAATCAGAACTAACAACAGTTACAACGCCTAAATCGGTTAATTCTTTTAGGCCTTTACGAACTGTAGTAGTGCTTAGTTTTTTAGAACCTTCAAGCTTGCCGCCCTGCAATTGAGAGTAACTTACAAAATCAGTAGTTTTGTCTTTAAAACCATTGATGCGGTCTTCCAGTTCAGCATACACATTACGTGCTGCATCACTAAGAAATGGACGCACATCACTACGATAAAGACGACTAGACATCACATAGCCCTTTTCGAACTTGTCTGTCATCTTGTCCCTACCTTTTGAAATTGGAATAATTTCAGCCTGCTTCAATGCACCCATCAAACACCTCTCAATACAAATGCAGCTAAATCAGCTTTCGCTTTAGCCAATGCCATAGAGTTTTCGAGAGTTCGATTAAGCACATAAGCCTCAACCGCTTTTTGAAACAAACTAATCTTCCGATTTAGTTCAATGCCTGCTAATATTGAATAGTTCATTTGGTCCACCTTGTTTGAACGTGACCGCTAACCTGTTCGCGCAGGAAGCGGTTTTTTAATATCCGAACTCTTCCAAACGTGGCGCTATAGCCGTGTGTTGGAAATCATTAATTTCTGATGCACGATTCATAGAAAGGCGCGCCA
>NZ_JAYWYV010000128.1:0-1792 GCF_048147885.1 Acinetobacter sp. 228 | reverse complement strand
ATCGACAACAACAGGTAAGAAGCCACGAAAACGTTGGCCAATGACCGGGACAGAGTTTTCTTGTGTCACACTTTTCTCCATTGCAGCGTTTTCCCGGCATGCAGCGGGATGATTTTTTGATTATCTAAATAATCAAAAGATTCTGGAACGAGGTTATCTTCTTTAACCAAAGTAATGGTAGAAGTATTACGTGGTAGACCGTAGAAGTCTGCACCAAAATGGCTAGCAAAACCTTCTAGACGCTCTAATTTACCGACTTGGTCAAATGCTTGTGCATAAAGCTCAATTGCATTTGGTGCACTATAGCAGCCTGCACATCCACAAGCATTCTCTTTTGCATTTTGTGCATGAGGAGCGCTGTCTGTACCTAAGAAAAATTTAGGATTACCGCTTGTCGCCACTTCAAGTAAAGTCGTTTGATGCGTTTGACGTTTTAAAATTGGTAAACAGTAGAAGTGCGGTTTAATACCACCAACCAACATATCATTACGGTTAAATAATAAATGTTGTGGAGTGATTGTTGCCGCCACATTACGGTCTTGTTCTAAAACAAAGTGTGCTGCATCACTGGTAGTGATGTGCTCAAGCACAACTTTAAGCTTCGGGAACTGTTTCAATAGAGGTGATAATACCTCATCTAGGAAGCGTTTTTCACGATCAAAAATATCTACATGATTGTGAGTTACTTCACCATGAAGCAATAACGGAACTTGATGTTCCTCTAATTGCTCAATGACTGCATAAACTTTACGAATATCACTTACACCATTATCGGAGTTTGTGGTCGCACCAGCAGGATAAAGCTTAATCGCATTTACATGTTCTGATTCTTTAATTTTACGAACTTCATCAGGTGAAGTGTGGTCAGTAAAATAAAGCACCATACGAGGGTCAAAATTATTGCCTTCCGGAACATGAGCAAGAATGCGTTCGCGATAAGCTAAAGCTTCTTCTACTGTTTTTACAGGCGGTACAAGGTTAGGCATACAAATCGCGCGGGCGAATTGTTTAGCCAAATCTGGAACAGTACGTTTTAATGCTAAACCATCACGTAAATGTGCATGCCAATCATCTGGCTGGAGCAGGGTAATAGAGTTCAAGGCAGTTCAAACTTCGAAATAAAACAAATGATAATCGATAAAGTGTGAAAATGGTAACGAGAATTACGGACAAATGGCAAAATAAAGCGCAGGGAGCTTTAAAAAATAATGTTATATTTTGTTAATGCAGAATATGTAGGAATCGACTAGTGGCGAATAGGGGAAATGTACATCAATTACTCAAATCTAAAGAAGAAATCGAGTATTTGGTCACTCTACATACCCATCGTTATGCCAACATGCCTTTGCCCAAGCAACTGGAAAAAAAATTCTGGTGTTTAAATCTTGATCGAACTAGACAGAACATCTCAAAGTTTCTAGCAAGTGGTGTACTCACTTATTTAATTTTTATTTTATTGGCCCTGCCGACCGACTATTTAGTGATTGGGGTACCTTATATTACTTTGGACTTTATTCATTGCTTACTTAGCGCAATGAATATTGCACTTGCCCTGTTATTGTTCTGGGATTTTGCCAAATTTACAAAACTCTCCGAGCACTTTTATTTAGCTGCATGTGGCATTGTATTTTTAACCATTATTATTAATGCGATGTTATTGCTTAGTGTCGGAAATATGGCACTGAAGAACCAGTCCATGTTGCTTCTTTCATTTTTATATATGCTCGGGTTCATATTAAGTGGTATTAAACCTTTGCATATGCTTTGTGTTGGTTTATTGGCAGCATTTTTA
>NZ_JAYWYV010000127.1:0-1795 GCF_048147885.1 Acinetobacter sp. 228 | reverse complement strand
TATTAAATATAATTATTGTGGTCTAGCAACATCACCACTTAAAGCTTCTGGTAAATCTAAAACTTGAAGCCCTAACTCTTGAAGGGCGGCAGGTTTCGCGACAACTAAGGCAATATAACCGTCAGTAGTTTGGGTACTATTAACCACTTCTACATCATTGTGCAGTTGAGTTGCTGGAGCAGGTGCATCACCCGTACCTTGAACTAAATGTAACCAGTGTTTTGGTTTTGCTTTAAACCAAAGGCGCGCCACAATTTCTTGACCTAAGTAACAGCCTTTATCGTAATTGACGCCTTCGCGTTGATGTAAACGTAATTCTTGTGGCTGAAACTCATGTTCAGTCGCTTGAGCAATCCATGCTTGACCTGTCATGATGGCTTGTTTTTGCCATTCGGAAATATCAGTTTCTGTAGAGCTGAACTCAGTATGGCCATTCACAACTTTTGGGAATACAGCACCTTGTTCACTTAAGGTCATTTTTGAAAAAGCACCATATTTTTTAATGTGCTTCGCGAATTCTTCAGCTTGATCTTGAGTGACAATAATGTCAAAACTTTCTGCATTATTCTTTTTTAGCCACAAGCCAAAATGGATGCGGCCCTTAAGATCACAAATGGCTGTATAGCGTGTTTCATTTTCAGCTAAACGTTCAGTATCTACAGTCACTTGGCCTTGTAAAAACTTTTGTGCATCTACACCGTTTAATGCATATGAGGAGAAAGCGAGCAGACTCATGATTAATCTCAAATTCAATATGTTTCTTTATGATTGCTGACTATTTTGCTCCATTTTTACTAAAAAATCAGCCATAGTTTTCGTAATTTACTTTTGTATAAAACAATAGGTTTAGGTCAAAAAAACACCAAAAATATACGTTAAAAGAAATTCTACGGTTTAAGCTATTCAACATAATTTTTATAACTTAAATGGACTTAAAATAAGGAGAAGACAATGGCAACAGGTACAGTAAAATTACATCGAGTGTTTAAGGCACCAGCTGAACGAGTTTATCGTGCTTTTCTTGATCCAGATGCTTTAGTTAAATGGATGGCACCTCACGGTTTTACCGCGAAGGTTCATAGTTTTGATGCAAAAGTAGGGGGCTCATACAAAATGAGCTTTACCAATTTCTCAACCGGGTCAACGCATTCATTTGGAGGTACTTATGTTGAGCTCGTTCCCAATGAATTAATTCGTTATAACGACCAATTTGACGACGCAAATTTACCTGGCACGATGCAGGTCACCATTACATTAAAAACAGTATTGGTCGGCACAGAAATACACATTACCCAAGAAGGAATACCTGAAGTTATTCCTGTGGAAGCATGCTATTTAGGCTGGCAAGAGTCTTTATCTTTATTGAAGTTGTTAGTAGAAGCCGACATTCCAGATCAATAATTGTCTTTTTTTAATTGAGATTTAAATAAAAAGTGAGTAGAAAAACTACTCATTTTTTATTTTTTAAACACTATCAAAAATGAACAAAATATTGAATGATCATATGAAGCTCAATGTGTTAAGCCTTCTTGTGAGATAAAGATATGGATATACAAATTAAAAGAATTTATGACGATGTAAGCGGTGGTGATGGTAAGCGAATTTTAGTTGATCGACTATGGAGTCGAGGGATTAGCAAAGAAAAAGCTCATTTAGATTTATGGTTAAAAGAAATAGCTCCTTCAACCGAACTTCGTAAGTGGTTTCATGCAGAGTCCGCAGAACATTGGGATGAGTTCAAACAACGTTATTTAAAAGAACTAGCAACCAACCCCGCAGTAAAAGAGTTATTAGA
>NZ_JAYWYV010000126.1:0-1803 GCF_048147885.1 Acinetobacter sp. 228 | reverse complement strand
GCATTTAAAGGAAATAATACTCAAGATGCTGTAGGTATTTCTTTTGGAAAACTACCAACAGGAACAGTTGCTGCTACAACACAAACTAGAAACTTTTATCAATTACAAAATCAAGAACGTCGTGTAAACAGCTATACATGTAGTTTAATTTTTACTTGTTATGATTGGCAATACCGTACAGCAACAGGCTGGACAGGAAATGCTGGTTCAGGGTTAAGATTCGATTCCCAAGGAGCAAACTGGGCGAATATTGATAGTACTGCTTATTATAATCCAACAACCAATACGACAGGTTATACCACTACTGATGCGGGGAATGGTGCTCAATTTGTTGTACCAAATGGTACGCCTTTACCTGATGCACTGTATAACAATGGACGTTGGTATACGACTACACCAAATGCAGATATAAACACGTATAAATTATCGGGTGCACAGATTAGCTCTTCAGTTAGTAATAACATGGGTTCAGCTGTTATTGATGGTGTTTTAATTCAGCATTTAAAACTGACAACTAAAGGTCTCTAAGAGGAGGGTAACGCGATGAAAAAAATAACTGCTTTACTCTTTGCTCTTTGTGCAACTGTGACTCATGCAGAGTTACAGACCTTGGATAATGATGCATTACAGGCAATCAATGGCCAAGCTGGTGCTGATTTATCACTCATGCTTAATTTAAACCAGACCAGTAACGGTATATTTGATAATGGCAGTGGTGGCGTATGTGAAAACGTAGAGTTTTGTCACATTGGTTTAGCAATTAACAAACGTTTTGTGCAAGCAGACACGACTAAGCCAAGTGGTTGGGCTGAAAATAGTGATAGCGGTAATAAACTTTGGTTAGTATTTAAAGGCGTACAAGGCACTTTAAATATTCAAAAAATGGGTTTAGATGGTGCTGATTTAAAGTATCTTGATAAAAGTAATACTGAAATTATAAAACCGGCTATTCAACTTAGTTTTAGTGCAGCACAGCCAATTTTAATTCGTAATTTTGGTTTTAATGCTCTGTCAATTGAGCAAGATAACTTTACGAGCTCAACAACAACGCAAGGCTCGAGTGCAAATATGTATGATTATGCATATTTCAAAAAACCAACCTATGCAGCGACTGCTAATAGTGCGAACCAGCAAGTAGCTACTGCGACCCCATCGGCGTATGACTATGGTCGTGAAACAGGTTTTATGGGCTTAATGATGAACGGTAACATGGCAATTCAAGGAAAAGTCATGGTCTTTAGCTGTGATGGTAGCCATCCACGTTGTTAAAGGTTAATGTAGATTTCAAAGGAACTGAAGTGATGAACAAAAATAAAGAAAGTCACGGCTCAAAGTTTATTTTAAATACATTAACAGCCAGTATGTTGTTAGTGAGTGGACAGGTTTTTGCTTTAGAAGCGTTAACAGATGCTGATTTGAGTGCCGTGAATGGCCAAGATGGTATATCGATCCAGACGACTTATAATGAAATTAATATAGACAATGCCTATTGGGACGATCATGCAGGAACTTCAAATAGTGCAGATCAGGTTTTGAGAGCCCAAGCTGGTGGAATAAAAGTACAAAAGAGTAATGCTTCCACACAAACATTAGGAACAAACTACCGTTTGGATGTGGGTAGTAATCCAACGACAGGAAAAACTGGTCTAGATTTCTCCTTACAGAGTAATCCTTCTCTTATTACTGTGAATAGTTTTAAGGTCTGTAATAGTTCGTCAATTTGCTCACCTACAATGGGACAACTGGCTATTCAGACTTCTTCACCTTTGAGTTTGGCCCTTACTACACAAGATGGCTTATTTA
>NZ_JAYWYV010000125.1:0-1803 GCF_048147885.1 Acinetobacter sp. 228 | reverse complement strand
ATTTACTTAAACAAATGGGATATTCACAGCCTTTAAAAGTAGTTCAGGAACAATTTCAAATACTAAGTAAAGATCCTAATGCGATTACGTTGGTCGCAGCTGACGATTTAAAAGTGTATGGAGTTTTATCGCTTTATTTTATTCCACAAATTGCCTTACAAGGTGACTTTGCCAAAATATGCTATCTGTGTGTTGACGAGAAAATGCGTAGTAAAGGAGTGGGGCATTTGCTTGTACAAGAAGCAGAACGGATAGCAAAGCAACGTGGTTGTGACCGAATGGAACTTCATTCGGGGATACAAAGACCTTTGGCACATCAATTTTACCTAAGAGAAGGCTATGTCGAAGCGCCAAAGTACTTTCGTAAAGCTTTAAATTAATGAGTGGTGTTTAGAAAAAGTTGAGGGTCTACCCGTGCATTGTTAAGGCTCATTCCCCAATGTAAATGGGGGCCTGTGACACGTCCTGTTTTACCGACTAGACCTAAAGTTTCCCCTTGACGAATATGTTGGCCTTTTTCTACTTTTATCTCGCTTAAATGACAAAACATACTAATTAAGCCTTGACCGTGATCGATTAATACAGTTTGTCCATTAAAAAAATAATGACCTGTTTGAACGACTACACCGTCTGCTGGAGCAACTACTTTTTGGCCTATTGGTGCTGGAATGTCTAGACCTGAGTGTGGAGCACGTTCTTCACCATTAAAAAAGCGTTTTCTTCCAAAAGAATTGGTAAATTTACCAGAAGTTGGGCGTATAAATTTTGGTAAGGCTTGCCACGAACTTTGCGTAAATGAACTATAAACATCATTTTGTTCTTTAGCTTCTTGAGCGTAACGATCTAATTGACTTTGATTGGGATTTACATAGTCTTGATTGGTAACTTTAAGGCGTTGCTCAGCATATGGATAGGATTTAACTTCTATTTGAATAGGGGTTTTATTGGTTTCGAGTTGAATACTACCAAGTGGAGTAGATAACGGAATACCGAAAACAGCATAACGCTGTTGTCCTTCTTGGCTAATTAAAACCGGTTTGTGTTGAAAAGTGACCTGAGTAATATCCGAAGTTAAAGGAATAACTGCAATACCACCGGGTCTTCTTGAATCTTGGGGTAACTCCGCCATTGCTAGAGTCGAGCTAAAAAGACAAGTTGTTAATATAATATGTTTTAAGCGCATTTTTAATTTCAAAAACAGGATGGAATTGGAAAGATAAATTAATTCTTAATTCGGGAATTCTCAATGAAGTCTTTGTGAAGACTATAAAATAGATGAGAGTAAATATAAATATTCAAGCTATTTAATAAAATGTAGCCGAAGTGTACTTGAAATATATACAAAACAAACCCATATTATAATCGAGTTTTACTCGCAGTATTTTTTATAACTTAATGAAAAATATATAAAAATTTATTTGAAATCCGAAAAAGTGTTCCCATCTATTACACAAGTACGAATTTGTTGTGAGGAATAACAAGAATGCGATTTGAAAAATTTACGAACCGCTTGCAGCAAGCCCTCTCAGATGCTCAATCCTTAGCGATGGGTAAAGACCATACAGCTATAGCAGGTATTCATATTTTGAGTACTTTATTGGAAGAGCCGTCCAATATTAGTTTGTTGCAACAAGCAGGTGCACGGTTACCTGAACTTAAACAAAAGCTAGAGCAGGCTTTAAAAGATGCTCCGACTATTGCTAACCCGACGGGCGATGTCAATTTAAACCCAGAAGCAGTTAAAGCACTCAACTTGGCAGATCGATACGCGCAAAAAGCTGGCGATGAGTTTTTGTCAACTGA
>NZ_JAYWYV010000124.1:0-1817 GCF_048147885.1 Acinetobacter sp. 228 | reverse complement strand
AATAAAGAAAAGACAGGCAATGACTAATGCGCTAACGCCATAGTATCCATATTCAGCAATTTTACGTATAAACGATAGTTTAGGACGCTCTGGCAATTTAGCTTGCTCATCTATATGCCCTATTTTCTGAGCAGGTGTTCCATCCCAAATTTCGCCCTCAGGTACAACCGTGTCATATTCAATTGAAGTTAAGGCATTTACATGGGCCTGTTTTTCTAACACTGTATTTTCTTCTAATACAGCATACGAACCTACATAACTGTCTTGTTTAAGGTGAATTGAACCTAATACCAAGTGACCATGTTCAACTTTGGCATTTTCTAAATTCACCTGAGAACCGATACTCACGCCATCTTCAATAGTCAGTAAAGATGGCATACGAATATGTACAGAACTAATGGTAACGTCGTGACCGATTTTTGCGCCAAGTGCTTTCAAATATAAGTTAAGTAAAGTCGAACCCGACAAGAGATAGACAGGTGAAATATTACTAATACGGTCCGCTAGCCACCAACGGAAATAGGTTAATCCCCATAATGGATAACGCCCTGCGCCAATTCCTAACATTAATAGTCGTTTTACCGTAATCGACAGTACAAAACTGCTCATAATGACACTGACATACACCAATAAAGACAACGCAATCGCATACGGAATACTGTCGCGAGTTCCACCAGTAAAGTAGTGATAGGTAAAGAATGGCGCTAACCACTGCAAAATATTAATCGAGATTAAAACCGGAATAGTTACAAGCTGTGCAATACCACATAACCATTTATAGGTCTGATTACGAGGGTTATCTTGTCCAATTTGGCTATCAAATAAAGTAGGTTCAGGCTGCTCTAACATGAGTGCAGCAATCGCGCCTACTCTTCTCGCTTGATATAAGTTTTGAATGGTCAGATGGCTATATTCCACATGCTCACGCAGATTTGAAATTAAAACAGCGGCGAGTAGTGAATGCCCGCCTAAATCATCAAAGAAATCAGAATTGAGTTTAATCGGCATGTTTGGGAACAAACGATTCAAAATTTCAAATAGGATTTCTTCGGCTGGGTTCTGTGGCTGATCAGATTCACTGCGATCTACCACACTTGTGAGCGGTCTTGCTTTTAAAGCTTTACGGTCAATTTTCCCAGATAACAGACGTGGAACTTCTTCAATAATCTCAAAACGATTTGGCACCATATAAGGCGGTAATCGCTGACTCAAGTTATGGCGTAGTTCTTTAATTTCTATAGCTTGCTTTGCATCAATTTCTGGTGCAATAAACGCAATAAGTTGATCAATGCCGTCTTCAGGACGAAGAATAACGGCTGCCGTACCAATTCCGTCAATATCGCAAAGCGCAGCTTCGATCTCGCCAAGCTCTACACGGAAACCACGGATTTTAACTTGGTCATCGGCACGACCTAAACAGTGTACTTGACCAAACTCATCAATTTTAGCCAAATCCCCAGTACGGTAGAGTAATTCTTCCTCTACACTCATTGCCCAAGGGTTTTCAATAAACTTATCTGCGGTTAAATCAGGACGTCCTAAATAGCCTTGTGCCACACTTGGACCAAAAATACATAACTCCCCTGTTTCACCTTGCTCGAGCAACTCTCTTTCAGAGTTAATAACCAACATACCGTAGTTTGGTAAGGGCTTGCCAATGGTGACAGGTTTGCCGCGTTCTAATAACTCAAGACTTGCAGAAACCGTGGTTTCGGTTGGTCCATAGGTGTTAAACATTTGATGATGAGATAATGCCCAGCGGTCAACCAGTGAGTCCGGACACATTTCCCCACCTAAATTAATAATTCTTAAATTAG
>NZ_JAYWYV010000123.1:0-1818 GCF_048147885.1 Acinetobacter sp. 228 | reverse complement strand
CACCGCGACCGAAATTGTGAATGCAATCCGTGAACAAAACATTCAGGTTGCAGCGGGTACAATCGGTGCATCACCAAGTAATTCACCTTTACAGCTTTCGGTCAATGCTCAAGGTCGTTTAACCACTGAGCAAGAATTTGCCGATATCATTTTAAAAACTGCTCCCGACGGTGCAGTCACCCGATTGGGTGATGTTGCACGTGTTGAACTCGCAGCTTCACAATATGGCTTACGTTCATTACTCGATAATAAACAAGCTGTCGCAATTCCAATTTTCCAAGCTCCGGGTGCCAACGCTTTACAAGTTTCCGATCAAGTGCGTAGCACGATGAAGGAGCTTTCAAAAGATTTCCCATCTTCAATTAAATACGACATTGTTTATGACCCGACTCAATTCGTACGTGCCAGTATTAAAGCAGTCGTTCATACCCTACTTGAAGCAATTGCACTGGTTGTTGTGGTTGTTATTTTATTTTTACAAACATGGCGCGCCTCAATCATTCCATTGCTTGCCGTACCGGTTTCAATTATTGGTACATTCGCGCTCATGCTCGCTTTTGGTTACTCAATCAATGCGCTATCACTGTTCGGGATGGTGCTTGCCATCGGTATTGTCGTCGATGACGCGATTGTGGTCGTCGAAAATGTCGAGAGGAATATTGAAGCAGGCTTAAACCCAAGGGAGGCGACTTACCGTGCCATGCGAGAAGTCAGTGGACCGATTATTGCCATTGCTTTAACACTTGTTGCAGTAGTCGTACCTCTTGCCTTTATGACAGGCTTAACAGGGCAATTCTATAAACAATTTGCCATGACCATTGCCATTTCAACGGTTATTTCGGCATTTAACTCGCTTACCCTATCTCCTGCTTTGGCAGCGCTGTTACTGAAAGGACATGATGCTAAACCGGATGCCTTAACACGTATTATGAACCGTGTATTTGGGCGTTTCTTTGCATTGTTTAACCGCGTATTTACACGTGCGTCAGACAACTATGGTAAAGGCGTAAGTCGTGTTATCTCCCATAAAGCATCAGCAATGGGTGTCTATGCAGCACTGTTAGGCTTAACCGTTGGGATTTCTTATATTGTTCCGGGTGGCTTCGTTCCTGCTCAAGACAAACAATATTTGATTAGCTTTGCTCAATTACCAAACGGCGCTTCATTAGATCGTACCGAAGCAGTCATCCGTAAAATGAGTGACACTGCACTTAAACAGCCTGGTGTAGAAAGTGCTGTTGCCTTCCCTGGCCTCTCAATTAATGGTTTCACCAATAGCTCTAGCGCTGGTATTGTCTTTGTGACTTTAAAGCCATTTGATGAACGTAAGGCAAAAGACTTATCTGCAAATGCAATTGCAGGTGCGCTCAACCAGAAATATTCAGCTATTCAAGATGCCTATATCGCGGTTTTCCCACCACCCCCAGTAATGGGCTTAGGTACTATGGGCGGCTTTAAACTGCAACTTGAAGACCGAGGTGCCTTAGGCTATTCAGCCTTGAACGATGCTGCTCAAAACTTTATGAAAGCAGCACAATCAGCCCCTGGACTGGGTCCAATGTTCTCAAGTTATCAAATTAACGTACCTCAACTCAACGTAGATCTGGACCGTGTAAAAGCTAAACAGCAAGGCGTTGCTGTGACAGATGTTTTCAACACTATGCAGATTTATTTAGGTTCTCAGTACGTTAACGACTTTAACCGCTTTGGACGTGTTTATCAGGTTCGTGCACAAGCCGATGCGCCTTTCCGTGCTAACCCTGAAGATATTTTGCAGCTTAAAACCCGTAATAGTGCCGGACAAATGGTGCCATTATC
>NZ_JAYWYV010000122.1:0-1820 GCF_048147885.1 Acinetobacter sp. 228 | reverse complement strand
CTACCTGCTTTACGTAAAGACTTTTTGGTCGACCCGTACAATGTAGTTGAAGCACGTGCTTTGCATGCTGACTGTATTTTATTAATTGTTGCTTGTTTGTCTGACCAGCAACTCGAAGAAATGTCTAAAACTGCGTTTGAGCATCAACTTGATGTATTGGTTGAAGTTCATGACGAAGAAGAGTTAGAGCGTGCCTTAAAGCTTTCTGAGCAATGTCTATTAGGCGTGAATAACCGCAATTTAAAAACCTTTGATGTAGATTTAAATACTACTATTCGGTTGAAAAAATTACTTCCGGCCTCACGTTTATTGATCACTGAAAGTGGTATTGCGACACCAGATGATGTACGTATGATGCAAGAGCATGATATTCACAGTTTCTTGGTTGGCGAAAGTTTTATGAAACAACCACGTCCAGATCAAGCTTTTACTGCACTTTTTGGACAACCTCAAACGGTTTAATGAAGATATATGAGTAATAAAGATTCATCGCTTTCTAAAGAGCAACAAAAGTTATTGAAGCAATTTAAAAAGCAAATCTCCAATCCTCATTCAAGCAAAATCGCAAATCAGCCTGAGTCTAAAAAATCTCAGGCTGAGTCTGAAGAATTGGAAGACACACATCTATTTAAACAGGCTGTTGCAGGCGTTAAACCCATCAACAATAGTAATATTTCCGATGTAAATACCCCACGTGCCAAAAAAGTTGATGCACAAACACTGGCGAAACGTGCAGCTGCCGAAGGTGGTCGTGATACCGAACATGCCGAGCTATCAGATACACAAGCTGCTTTAAATCCGGTCGCAAGCCAAGCAACGTTAAGCTATCGCATTGCGACTCTTCAACATAAGGTTTTTGAAGACTTAAAAGCAGGCAAGATGCGTTGGTTTGAAGCTGTAGATTTACACGGCTGTACCATTGAACAAGCACGTGACGCAGTTTTACAAATCATCCAGATGGCAAAAGATGAAAATCAAAATGTCATTAAAATTGTGCATGGTAAAGGCCCAGAAGCGGTCTTAAAAACCTATGTCAACGGATGGCTACGCCAACATCGTGATGTTTTGGCATTTGTAAGTGCCCCTGAAAACCAAGGTGGCACAGGTGCTGTTCTCGTACTGCTTAAACGTGCAGAAAAAAATCCAAAATTTGAACAAAAAAAATGATCCTTTGGGATCATTTTTTTACATCAAATACCTGTAATAATTGAGCAACTACTGCAATGGCAATCATTGCAGGTTGTTTTGATGAAATCCCGTCTATCCCGATCGGACAAACCAAACGTTGTAATGTTTCCGAAGTATAACCTCGCACCTGCATACGTTTTTCAAAAATGGCCCTTTTACTTTTTGAGCCAATCATCCCAACATAAGCAAATGGTTTTGCCGTAGGTTTTAAGGCTGTAAAACACAGTTGCAGATCTAGTTGATGATCGTGCGTTAAAATTAAAACTGCACCTGAACGGTCAAAATGTTCGATCTCGGCGTCTAAGGTATCAGTTGTTATACAGTACGCCTGTTCCAGTAAATCGGATGGGAAAATATCATCACGCGGATCAATCCATTTCACCCTCACACCAATAGGTAATAAACAACGGACAATTGCTTCAGCCACATGCCCCGCGCCACAAATCAGCACTTGCATGGTATTTGGTTGAATCTGCTGGCTAAATTGCCATTCTTCACTGCTGCCAGAATGAAACTCGAAACTTGGTTGTTGTTCCCTATCCATCGTTTGCCAAGTGGATGCATATTGATATGAGGCATTACGCGATATATGCTTTCCAGCTCGCCATGCTTGCAAACTCCCAGATAAATCC
>NZ_JAYWYV010000121.1:0-1821 GCF_048147885.1 Acinetobacter sp. 228 | reverse complement strand
GTAATTTAATTAAAAAATCAAATCCCCCACTGACCATATGGCATTCAACGATTTCTGGATAATGCACGACTGCGTCAATAAACTCATCTAAAACATTGGGTGTGGTTTTATCGAGTAAGACTTCAACAAAAACCAAAAAATTTGCATTTAACTTAACCGGATTTAATTTAGCTTCATAACCTAAGATGAATTCATCTTTGGTGAGCTTCTGCACTCGTGCCATAACTGCTGTTGGAGACAAATTGACGAGTTCAGCTAATCTGCTGTTGGAAATACGCCCATCTGTTTGAAGAATATCCAAAATTTTTAAATCGGTACGATCAAGGCTTAATAATGGGCCATTCATCTGAATTTTCCTCTAAAAAATGGGTAAAATATAGTGAGTTATTCGGTGTTTCTTCTGTAATGATAAATTATCTAAACCTCTCTACTCAAGATGAGTTTACGAGAGCTGGTTGGCGGAAATAGATATGAACACAATGGATACTTTTCATCAAATGGATAAATCTCACCAAGGCTATATCACCGAATTCAACGATAAAAGTGAGTTTGAACAACGCATTAATACAGCTTGGCGACGTGCCGAACCTGAAGCTGTAGAAGAGCTATTACAAGCTGCTGCGGTATCTGATGATTTAGATCATAAAATTTATGACCTTGCATTTAACCTTGCCCATAATTTACGTGAACGTAAGACTTCTTCAGGTAAAGCAGGTATTGTTCAAGGGTTATTACAAGAATTTTCTCTTTCTTCGCAAGAAGGCGTGGCGCTCATGTGTCTTGCTGAAGCTTTGCTTCGTATTCCAGACACAGCAACACGTGATTTGCTCATTCGCGATAAAATCAATCAAGGTAACTGGAAAGAACATGTTGGCCAAAGCAGCTTAATGTTTGTGAATGCTGCTGCATGGGGTCTCATGTTAACTGGTAAGCTTATGGAAACACCAAAGCAAACCAGTCTTTCAAGTGTACTTACTGGCCTTTTAGCACGTAGTGGCCGTGGCATTATTCGTAAAGCAGTTGACGTTGCAATGCGTATGATGGGTGAACAGTTTGTGACTGGTGAAACCATCGAAGAAGCTGTCGACCACGCAAAAGTACTTGAGGATAAAGGTTTCCGCTATTCTTATGACATGTTAGGTGAAGCTGCCTTAACCGACCATGACGCTGAACGCTACTTTAATGATTACACACAAGCCATTCATGCAATTGGTAAAGCGTCTAATGGTAAAGGCGTATATGATGGCCCAGGTATCTCAATTAAGCTTTCTGCTTTGCATCCACGTTACCAACGTGCGCAAATTGAACGTGTTCACAAAGAACTCTACGGCAAATTATTTGAGCTCGCTCGTTTAGCTAAACAGTACAATATTGGTTTAAATATCGATGCAGAAGAATCAGAGCGTTTAGAAATTTCTCTTGAGTTACTTGAGCGTCTCTGTTTTGAGCCAGAACTTGCGAACTGGAAAGGCATTGGTTTCGTAATTCAAGCTTACCAAAAACGCTGCTTCTTTGTGGTTGATTATATTATTGACCTTGCTAAGCGTAGCCAAAAGCGTCTGATGATCCGTCTTGTAAAAGGCGCATATTGGGATAGCGAAATTAAGAAAGCACAAATCGAAGGTATGGATGACTACCCTGTCTTCACGCGTAAAGTTCATACTGATTTGTCTTATATCGCTTGTGCTAAAAAATTACTTGCAGCACCAGAATTTATTTATCCGCAATTTGCGACGCATAATGCTCAAACTTTAGCAACGATCTATCATTTAGCAGATCCAAGCAAATATTACGCTGGTCAATATGAGTTCCAATGCTTAC
>NZ_JAYWYV010000120.1:0-1832 GCF_048147885.1 Acinetobacter sp. 228 | reverse complement strand
ATGCAACCCTCTATTCCTTCTATGCAAGGTGAAAAATATACAGCTTTTACTTTAAGGCAACCAGTAGGTGTGGTTGCAGGGATTGTGCCTTGGAATTTTTCACTCATGATTGGCGTTTGGAAAATCGGTTCAGCTTTGACCACTGGCTGTACCATTGTGCTTAAACCAAGTGAGTTTGCCAGCTTATCTTTATTACGTTTAGCTGAACTTGCGATTGAGGCAGGTATTCCAGCGGGTGTAATTAATGTGGTTACGGGTAAGGGGGAGACAGGACAATATTTAATTGAGTCACCACTCGTTAAGAAAGTTTCGTTTACAGGTTCAGTACCAACAGGTATTGCGATTGGTAAACTTGCGATGAGCAGTGATTTAACTCGGGTAAGTCTGGAGCTGGGTGGTAAAAATGCCATAGCTGTTTTGGCCGATGCAAATATTGATGAGATTTTACCGACTTTGTTGCAAGCAACTTTTGTGCATCAAGGTCAAGTTTGTGCATCCCCAGAGCGTTTTTTTGTACACCATACAAAACATGATGAACTAGTCGAGAAGCTCTCGAAAGCACTTTCGCAGTTTAAAATTGGATCGGCTATGGATGAAGGAAGTATGTTTGGTCCACTTTCTAACCAGCCACACTTTCATAAAGTGAAACATTATTTAGATATGGCTAAAGCCAACAACCAGATTATTGCTGGAGGTGAGGCTTTAGATCAGACCGGTTATTTTGTACAGCCGACTATAATTTCCTTCAAAAATACGGACGATCCTTTATTTTCAGAAGAAACCTTTGGTCCAGTGGTCGGGGTAATGCCATTCGACACTGATGAAGAGCTCATTCAACTGATGAATCAGTCACGCTTTGGTTTAACCGCAAGTATTTGGACAAATGACTTATCTAAAGCTTTACGTTTAATTCCTAAAATTGAAGCAGGTACCTTGTGGGTCAATATGCATACGTTCTTAGATCCATCAGTTCCATTTGGTGGGGTAAAAGCTTCGGGAATTGGCAGAGAGTTTTCAGATGCATTTATCGAAGATTACACCGAATTAAAATCGGTGATGATTCGGTATTAAACTAATAAAGAGGTTTGTCATTTTATAAATAACAAACCTCAGTCTTTTAACATAAAAATTGGGCTAAAAATTTAGTAGTTTAAAGTGATGCTTTGTTGAATTGATTGGTCGATTTCTTTTTGACTCACCGCATCATCTTTACATTTATAACTTTCAAATAAAGAGAGCTGATCTGCAAAGTGGGCATCAGGTTTTCCATTTTGATTGATAAAACCACTTTGTCCTGGGGCCAAAATCGAACACATGGTGACTTGATTTGGATTTAAGACCACTCTAAAAGTAGCACTTCCTGTATTTCCATAGGTGCTAAGCTTTTGTTCATGTGATGGATCAGCCCAAGGAATGCCTACCGAATTTTTGCTGGAAAAACCCATGGTTGCCACCGGAATTTTCCAGTCGTTCGGGTCGGTAGAGTGATATTGATTTGAAAGTTCAGTCAGCGCATTTTCTAAAGCTTTTAATACGACTTCATCTGCTGTTTGTCCTTTTAAGAAATCAACAGTCTGAGGAACGCTTGCCTGTTTTCCTTGCAGTGCATTCCAGATTAATTTCGATGCACTCGCTGGCTGTGCACTACGCGGATCATTATTTACCGGATAAAGTGTATCGGTATAACGCTTATAAATATTTTCTGAAAGGTTTGGTTTGAGTACCAGTTCAATCATTTGATTAAGCCATGCACGTGTAATTGCTGGTGCTGCACCTTGATAATATTTCGCCTCGCTATCAGGGCGTAATTTAAGATCCCAACTGACAAGTAA
>NZ_JAYWYV010000119.1:0-1835 GCF_048147885.1 Acinetobacter sp. 228 | reverse complement strand
ATCGTGGTGCACGCCGAGAAGCTCCTGAAAATACATTAGGTGGTTTTCAGCACATTAAAAATTTAGGTATTCGTGGTGTCGAATTTGACATTCGTCAGCTTCAAGACCAAGAGTTAGTTGTTATTCATGATGACAATTTTTTGCGTACAGCTGGAGTAGATCAAGTTGTAGAACAATCTACTTTAGCTCAAGCTTTAACATTTGATCATCGTCAAAGCTGGCCCAATTGGCCGACTCCTGAACAAACGCCTACACTTACAGCTGTTTTAAACTTACTTGATAATTTCGATCATATTGAAGTTGAAGTTAAAGCTGTAAGAGATATGGCGTTAGCCGAACAACTCGTTCAAAAGCTTGAGACGGAATTACAGGGTTTTGAGAAAGTCGTGACCATTACAAGTTTTGATCTTCAAATTCTAACCGCTTTACGTGATATCAACTCTCAATTTAAACGCGGATTGTTAGTTGAACTTCCGGTTGGAGCAACGGCGATTGAACTTGCTCATCAATATGGGTGCTGTCATATTGGCTGGCATGATCAACTTGCAACAGATGAAATGATTCAATTGTCTCATCAAGCTGGTTTGAACATTAGTGTCTGGACAGTGAACGATGTAGAAAGAGCAAAGAGACTACAGGATTTAGATATTCAGGGCTTAATTACAGATATTCCAACCACAATGCTTGAAGCTCTTTAAATATAAAAAAGGTGGTATTGACCACCTTTTATTTTTTCTCGGCCTGAATCAAACGCTGTCCGCTTTGATCAAGTAGATATAAGGTATTACCTACTAACTGGAAGCGTTTAATACGTTGTAAAGAGTCGACCAATTCTGCTTCTTGCGCCAAAGCGCCATCACAACTCGAATGACCTGCGTTAACTTCCATATCAAGTTTCTTTTGGCTGAAATCAAAAGTGTATCGCCCAAAAACACGATTACATCCTGTATGACCAGTTACTGTTTTGACTGTAGAGTTCAATGAAAGAGTCGGCCACTGGTTAAAGAATTTTGCCTTATGACCATTTATCTGGGTAATTTGCCAATCTATATCTTGAACACCATCTGGACTCACTTTCTTTTTCACAACTGGCGTTTGTACACGATGTGTTGGTTTTACTTGGCCTTTGTGATTATTTGGTTGCGGCGTGCTTTGACATGCTGCCAATACAAGGCTGATTGCGATGAAAAGACATTTCAATGGCAATTTCCTTGCAATATCAATGCTATTCTTTTTTCTCAATCGCTGTATTTTCATTACACAACTTCTCCTATCTGAAATGTTGTCAGGCATGGTTTAATTCTGTTACGGTTCTTTCAATACATCTGTACAATAATGCTAGTGATTCTCACTAAGCACGTGCTAATATGATGTGCAAAATAGCAATATATCTTGAAGATTGGTTTTGCTATGTCGATTTGTCTTTTTACCTTGTATGACAAGGTTTCTAGGAGCGCTGCCGGATATGACTTCCGCCCCACTCAAGGCCCCAATTAACTGGACCGCTAGCATTACCTTAATTGGTTTACCAATTCTTGCTGCAATCATAATCCCGATTTATGCGTATTATTATGATTTTAGTGTAAGCGCATGGGTAAGCTTATTTTTTCTTTTAGCTTTAAGTAGCATGGGGATTACTGCTGGTTACCATCGTCTTTGGGCACACCGTGCTTATGAAGCGTCGTTACCACTTAAAATTCTTTTAATGATTGGCGGCACATTTGCTGTACAAAACAGTATTCTGTTTTGGGCATCTGGTCACCGTACCCATCACCGTCATGTCGACGATGTAGATGAAGATCCATATTCAATTGAACGTGGCTTTTGGTATGCCC
>NZ_JAYWYV010000118.1:0-1840 GCF_048147885.1 Acinetobacter sp. 228 | reverse complement strand
CTCACGGCATTGGCAGCAGTACTCGCCATGATCCCTCTTTCGCGGAGTATTTTCTTCGGTCCAATGGCTGTTGCGATTATGGGCGGACTCATTGTTGCTACCTTGCTGACATTATTTGTCTTACCTGCATTGTATGCAGCGGGGTTTAAGGTGAAAAAATCAGCATAAAATCCATAAATTTTTTGTGAATAAAGGTGCGAAATATTGAAAAGTCCAATATAGTAGCACCTGTCTTTACACAAAAAATACAGGATTATTTCGCTGCATAAAAAATAGGCATAATGCAGTGAATTGAGGTGAAATACAGATGGGGCAAGACCATATCGAACAGCATCGCCGTTATATTGTAATTTCTTATGCGTTCATGTTTCTTGCATTGTTTACGGTTATTTTTGCGGCCTTTGCTTATCTGGTCGCTCGTAAAGTAGCTGTTGTGGATGATGCGGAAGTTTGGATTCATGCTCATGCGCTATGGATTATGCGCAATGGTATTCTATTCCTCCTCATGTCAGTTTTTGCTGTGGTCTGGTTTATTCCTCTCTTCTTTTTTGCATGGGATAGCAACCTTTGGGTAACGGCTTCAACAGTTGCTGGTGTAGTTTTTAGTGCTATTGCTTGGTTATTTTTATTAAATGCATGGTTAAAAGGCTTGTCTAAATATTTAAAAAATAAGGCAGTTTTTTAATATATCTGTTTTTTGAAAGTTTTCCCCTTGTAAATTCGGCTAAAGCCCCCCATTTAGTCGGCAATAGAGTATTGATAAAATTTCCGTGAGGAGCACCGCCAAACATGGCTAAACGTGATTATTATGAGGTTTTAGGCGTTTCAAAAACCGCAAGTGATGATGAGATCAAAAAAGCCTATCGTAAATTGGCGATGAAATATCATCCTGACAGAAACCCTGACAATGCCGAGGCTGAAGAAAAATTTAAAGAAGCTTCTGAAGCTTATGAGATTTTATCGGACAGCGAAAAACGCAGCATGTATGACCGTATGGGACATAATGCGTTTGAAGGCGGCTTTGGTGGCGCTGGTGGTGGCTTTGGCGGTTTCAGTGCAGAAGATATTTTTAGCCAGTTCGGTGATATCTTTGGTGGAGCGTTTGGTGGCGGCGGACGTCAGCAACGCCAACGTCGCTGTTAATATTTAAGCTATGTAATGGAACTTACCATTGAGGAAGCTGTAAAAGGGGTTAAAAAAACAATTACCTTTACTGCTCCAGCACCATGTGATGTGTGTGATGGTAAAGGCTCTAAAAATCCAAAAGATGTGGAAACTTGTAAAACTTGTCACGGTTCAGGACAAGTGCGTATGCAGCAAGGTTTCTTCTCTGTACAACAAACGTGTGGCACATGTCGTGGCCAAGGCAAAATTATTAAAAACCCATGCCATGCATGTCATGGTTCAGGTGTAGCAGATCGTCAGCAAACATTAGAAGTGACGATTCCAGCGGGTGTGGATAATGGTGACCGCGTTCGTTTAAGTGGTAAAGGCGAGGCTATTCGTGATGGTCAAGCTGGTGACTTATACGTTGAAGTGGTTGTTCGTGAACACGAAATTTTCCAACGTGATGGTGCCGATTTATATATGGACGTACCAGTAAGCATTGCTGATGCTGCACTTGGTAAAGAAATTGAAATCCCGACTTTGGAAGGCCGAGTTAGTTTGAAGATTCCTGAGGGAACTCAAACAGGTAAATTATTCCGTTTACGTGGTAAAGGTGTGCGCCCTGTACGTAGCAGTATGGTGGGTGATTTACTTTGCCGTATCGTGGTAGAAACACCGGTTAACCTAACCTCTCGTCAACGTGAATTACTTAAAGAATTACAAGCATCTTTCG
>NZ_JAYWYV010000117.1:0-1848 GCF_048147885.1 Acinetobacter sp. 228 | reverse complement strand
GCTAGGTTTATAGACCCTTAAAACAATTCATATGTTTCTTTAAACTAGGTCTATCGATCTTCCTAAACTACTTCCTACAATTCTTTAAACTAATTGTTAAAACTAGCTTATTAACTCAAATAAACTACGACATATGCTTTTTTAAACTAATTATTAAACTAGGTTTATCGATCCTACTAAACTGCTTCCTACAATTCTTTAAACTAGCTTTATCGACCCAATTAAACTGTATGTTTTAAAAGCATAAGATATTAATAGAAAAAGACTTATTGAATATAAAATAATCTATTGAACAATACACTTAAATAGTCTATGTTATGACCTAGCTTTTTAAAACTTATTAGAAATGACTAAACTAGTTGTAAAAGATAATGCATTAGTCCAGGCAAGCTATACCTTAGATACCGTTGAGCAGCGTTTAGTATTATTGGCAATTGCTGAGGCACGAGAAACAGGACATGGAATAACTGAAAATAGCTTGTTAGAAGTACATGCTAGTAGCTATATAAATACCTTTAATGTTGAAAAACATACAGCCTATACCGTACTTCGTGATGCATCTAAAAGTTTATTTGATCGCTATGTTACATACCATGATGTTAATCCTAAGACAGGTAAGGATCGTAGCTTTCACTGCCGCTGGGTCGACAAAATTGGATATGAACCTAAATCGGGTATCGTTTTCCTACGATTTACACAAGACATTGTTCCTCTCATAACTCGACTGGAAGAAAATTTCACTAAATATGAACTAGAGCAAGTTTCACGGTTAACTAGCTCTTATGCTATTCGGCTATATGAGTTATTAATTCAATGGAGATCCACTGGTAAAACTCCAGTTTTTGATCTATCTATTTTTAGACAACAACTTGGTGTCGAAGCTCATCAATACAAAACAATGAGTAATTTTAAAACGTATGTTTTAGATTTTGCTCTTGAACAAGTAAACGAGCTAACCGATATAACAGCTAAATATGAACAATATAAAAAAGGTCGTACTATTTCAGGTTTCTCTTTTACTTTTAAACAGAAAAAAAAGCCTAAAGATGTAAAAGCTCAGCGAGATCCAAATACACTCGACCTCTTTTCACAGATGACAGATAAGCAACGCCATTCCTTTGCTGCCAAGCTTTCTGAGTTACCAGAGATGGGACGCTACTCTGAAGGTACCGAAAGCTACCAGCAATTTGCTGTACGTATTGCTGAAATGCTCCAAGATCCAAAAAAAATCAAGGAATTACTCCCACACCTTCAAAAGGTCGGTTTTAAAGTTGCTTAAATTACATACTTGATCATTTGTCTATTAGACAGTCTAATAGACATCAACTTTTGACAAGATTAGGCATAGTTTTACACCATGAAAAGCCTTTCAGTTCTTGAATTATCCAAACTTTACAACATCAATAGACAGACGATTTACAACCATATAAATAAAGGAATTTTAAGTAAAAATTCTGATAATAAAATTGATTTTTCTGAAGCTATCCGTGTATTTGGGGAGCCTGCTAAAAAACAGGATGTAAAAGAACCTGTAAAAATAGACAGTCCAAATTCGGCAGAAGTTTTACTGCTTAGACAGCAGATAGACATGCTGAAAAATCAGCTTTTGGATGCCAAAGACCGGGAATCCTTTTATCAAAACCAGATTGAAACGATGCAGCGCTTATTGGAAGCCCCAAAAACCAATATGACTACGTTTACCGATCAAGAACCGCCTCAATCGAATGCAGCTCCAGCACAACCAGAACCAGAACCAGACACAACTGAGCCTAAACATGACGGATTGACTACTCCAGAGCAGAGGGAAAATAAGCGTATTCCAGTGCCGGAACATGTTGAACCGGAGCA
>NZ_JAYWYV010000116.1:0-1867 GCF_048147885.1 Acinetobacter sp. 228 | reverse complement strand
TCCTAAGGTTATCGCTTCATTAAGAATTGAATAGGTTTCTTTATAAGCTTCTATACTCGAGTAAGCAGGATTGTTTAGTAGGCCATTTGAATTTGTGTCGATTAAAACAGATTCTAGCAAGGCATAAAACATAACAATTTCAGATGCTAAATCTGCATTCTATATGGCCATATTTAGAAAAAATAAGAGGGCAGTCGTAACCCGGATATACATCATCTTTATAATCGAATGTTGGTTCGAATAAATCTAACAAGTGTACTCTGTCTTTTGATATTGGTTAATAGTTTGCACACATAAAAACATCCTTGTTTTTTTAATTAGTATTTACAAGAGTTGTTGAATATTTTCTAATAAAAACTTAAGCTCTCATACGTGTTTTTATAATTTCATTTATCTCTTTATAGTAATCCTTCATTAACTCATAGAGTTCACTATAGTTGAGAATCCTGTCAATCATTTTGCCAGTTACTTTATCTTCTTCAACAAAATCAGCATTACTATAATTGCTTTTTAATACACTATAGTAGTTTTGGACCAACTTATCTTTTTGGCCATCTTTAGATAAAAAAGAGAAAATTAGTGTAGAGTCTGCCCAACCAGTATTACTAATATTTTTTAACTCATTATAAATTGGTAAATAAATATTAGTGGCAAAATCTTTATTAAGATAGAGGAACTCATTAGCTAAACTATGATATTCTAATAGTAATTCTTTTAGTCTTGTTTCGTGCTTATTGTAATCAAGATATCTATGAAGATGTATACTAAATTTTTTTAGATTTTCATTTTCTGTTTCTAAAGGTTCTCTATATAAAGAATGAGAAATGTAAAATTCTTGCTTGTTAACATATGCATTGTGAATAGCAATAATCTTAGTACAGATAGCTTCAATATCATTTTGAAATAAACAAAGGTTCTCATCACTTTGCTTTAAGAGTTCTACATCAGTGTCAAAATTTTTCTGATCTTTCCATGCATCATATGCATAAATTACAACAAAACTTGCATATAAGGTTGCAACGACACCTAACATTGAAAGATATAGTGCCATATAATCTTTTATTATCGTATAATCATCAGCAACCTCTAAAAAAACACTACCGCCCCAAAATGCATTAATTATTACTGTGCCCATTAATAAAAGAAGGCCTAAGCAACCAAATGCAAAAATTAAAAGATGGTTCTTTGTAAAATTTTTAAATTTATTTTTAAATGAATCTTTCATAAATATGCCTTTTTGTTTGTAGTCTTTAATTGAAGAGTCAGGATTTTTAATTAAACATTCCAACTATCCACATAAACCGCCTATTATTGCATCGTTTATCTTTATTTAACTTAGGATTTCACTCATAACTAAATAATTATTCTTTAAACCCAATGACCAGCCGATCTCTTTATAGAATGGCTCTCTATACTTAATTGTGTGCACGATATAAAAATAAACCCAATCTTTCATAATCTCACTTTACTCATATTTCCTATTAAGAAGCTAGAATCAACTATGGGTTGATAATAATTCATTTCTATCCTATTCAAAATGATAGAATTACTTAGGTTTGAAAGTTGGGTGTGTTTTGCTTAAAAAGCATGCAGTCTACAAATTTTTTTAAATTAATTGAAAAATAAATTTGTAGACTGATTTGTAGACTAATGAAATGCAAAATACAGCATTGTGGTACAAACGGATGCAACTTTAATTATGATTAACTATTTGAAACTGCAAGATAAAGCAACCGAATGCAACCATTAACAATTACAGCTAGACTGTCAGGATTCTACTTCTTTTATTATTCCATTGTTGGCACATTTATGCCGTATTGGAACTTATATCTCCAAGATCAGGGATTTAATTATCAAGAGATAGGTA
>NZ_JAYWYV010000115.1:0-1870 GCF_048147885.1 Acinetobacter sp. 228 | reverse complement strand
CTAAGTTTTAAGCAATGAGTGTCTTAAACTTAAGTAGAGAAGATGAACAACTGATCTCAGTTTGATGAACAAATCATGACATAAATTGGTTAATTTATAGAAATACTGATAAGAACTGATTGAAAATAAAGCAAACTCTCTGTTTTTCTCTTGCCAATCGCGCACTTGTCCTCTATTATTGCGCACATGCCCGGGTGGTGAAATAGGTAGACACAGGGGATTTAAAATCCCCCGCCCTCAAAGCGTGCCGGTTCGAGTCCGGCCCCGGGCACCATTTTCAAATATTGAATTTGGTGCCATAAAGAATCCAGCGTAAGCTGGTTTTTTTATGCCTGATGAAAATAATGCTATGATCAGAATATTAATATTTATATCCGCTCTACTCTTTTTTATACCCTTTGCAAATGCCGAAGATATATTTAACGGTACAATCTTGTTCAAAAATAATGATTGGCACTTTGTACGCTGCTCTATTACTCAAGATGACTATCTAATTGAAGCCCCTCAAGAGATATTTACTCAATTTAAAGAGCTACAGCAGCAACAAAAAAACTATTGGGTCAGCGTATTGGCAGAAGTAAATGAACAGCAGAATGGAAATTTAATTTTAAAAATTGAGAAAATAGACGAAGTTCATTTAGACGAGACATGTCATTTATTAGAAGCTCTCAAAAATTTTGAAAATCGAGAGTAATCACCACTCTCGATTCATCACCAACTCTTCCATTTCCAGATCTAAATATCCTGCATCTTGTACCACCATCATCATTGCCTCAGCAATATAATCAGCAGCACTATCATCAAGCGATGAGTCTAGATCTTCGAACTGTGGCTTCATTTCATTAATTTCATTTACAGTCTGATGAGCATATCGATAGATATCTTGCTCAGCTAAAGCAGGTTTTTGAACTTTTTTAGCAAATTGCTCAATAAGCTGCTTGAGTTCAGCGACCAAAATATCTGGATAATATTCATCATCAAACATTGGGAGAAGTAAGTCTTCAAACATACAAAAGTTTACACAACAGCAAAAACTTGCCGCTTATAACATATTTTCGTAAAAATCACGAGATATTTACCCGACTCACTCATCCACTCTATTTTAATGAGCACTGAGCAAGTCCAATTTTATAACGTCATTATTCAGACTTGCTGCATCGCTTTCCAAACTAAAATTGCTTCATGCATTTCCTTTACATCATGCGCTCTTACAATGGATGCTCCCTGCTGAATACTAAGCAAATGCCCAGTTACACTTCCCACAGCACGTTGATCTGCAGGAGCGCCTTGTAAAGCTTCACCTATGAAACGTTTACGAGAAAGCCCGGATAAAATTGGATAGCCAAGTTCATTAAGTTTCCAAAATTCTTTTAATAGTTTTAAATTTTGCTGGGCATTTTTCGCAAAGCCAAATCCAGGATCAACAATAATATTGTGCTTTTTTACCCCAGCAACCAAAGCCTCATCAATACGCTGTTGCAACTCTTGCATCACATCGAGTGTTACATCAGTGTACTGATCCAACTGATTCATTGTAGTTGGTTCACCGCGCATATGCATAATTACTACCGGTATATCTAACTCTACGGCAGTTTTTAAAGCATTGGGGCGTGTTAAGGCACGGACATCATTCCAGATATGTGCCCCTGCTACTTTTGCTGCGCGAATAACTTCTGGCTGACTTGTATCGATCGACAAAATAACGTTATGGTGAGATAAAGCTTCAACGACAGGTACCACACGGCGCACTTCTTCCTCTACTGCAACTTCTGAAGCACCAGGTCGGGTAGATTCTCCCCCAATATCAATAATAGTCGCGCCTTGCTCAATCATACTAAGTGCATGGTCAACCGCTTGGTCTAATTGGTTA
>NZ_JAYWYV010000114.1:0-1880 GCF_048147885.1 Acinetobacter sp. 228 | reverse complement strand
AGAAAATATGAACTGAGCTTAATTGCATCTGATGAAAAAGATATTGTCTACACGCGTAGCAATATCCGTAAAGAGCAAGTTTATAATTTCCCGGTCAATATGCCTCGCTCTGAGCAAAAAGCGCTCTTTTTAGAATATCTTAAAAAAGCAGATGAACTACGTGCAGAACCAAAGTGGTACAATACGCTCACAAGTAATTGTACAACTTTAATTTTTGATATGGTTCAAGCCATTAACCCATATCAGCTTCCTAAAGATTATCGGTTAATTGCCTCTGGTTACTTGCCTAATTATTTATATGATCTTAAAGCACTCGATCAAAATATTAGCTTGAAACAGTGGTACCAAATTGCACACATTAACCCACGTACTGAACATTTCGAACAATTTGCAGACCAAAGCAGTGAGCATTTCTCTCAAATTGTTCGACAGGGTTTACCTAAAGTAAAATGAAATAAGTAATGCACTTTTCTTTACTTTTTTATACACGCTTTACTTTGTAATCTAACTAGATAAACCCTATTGTAATAGGCAGGAAATAGAGGAAAAAACAATGCAACAGGCATTATTTGGCGGCGGCTGTTTTTGGTGTGTCGAAGCCGTATTTTTACAAATACGTGGTGTAGAAAAAGTAACAAGTGGTTATGCTGGTGGGCATACAACTCACCCAACTTATGAGCAAGTATGTCAAGGTGACACTCAGCATGCTGAAGTGGTTCTTATCGACTTTGATGAACAACAAGTTACATATTCTCAGTTACTTGATGTATTCTTTGCAACGCATGATCCAACGACTTTAAACCGCCAAGGTAATGATATTGGTACTCAATACCGCTCTGTTATTTACTATTTTAATGAAGAGCAAAAGCAGGCAGCAGAACACACCATTCAGACGTTAAAAGATGACGATCTTGATATTGTGACTGAATTATCTCCTGCTCCTACATTCTATCCGGCAGAAGACTATCATCAAAATTACTATGAAAAAAACCCTTCACAAGGTTACTGCAACTTTGCAATTCCACCTAAGCTGTTAAAGTTACATAGTAAATTTCAACATCTCATGAAAAATTAATAAATGAGAAAATAAAAAAGCAACCGAATTGGTTGCTTTTTTATTACGTGAAACTAGATTTTAGTTTTCACTTACAAAGGCAATATCGCTCAGTCCGGCTTCACTGGCGCGAGACATTACCTGAGCAACAGTATCGTACTTCGACTCTTTATCAGCGCGAAGTTGAACTGTCGGTTTAACCGCACCTTGACCTGCTTCTTGGAAACGTTTTTGAAGCTCATCAAGGCTAATTACTTGAGTATCCCAAGCCACTTCACCATTTGCATTGATACTAATCGTAATTGCTTTTGGTGGTGGATCAATAATTTCAGCAGTTGTTTTAGGAAGCGTTAATGGAATCGATGGGTTGGCAACTGTTGCTGTGACCAAAAAGATGATCATTAACACCAACATAATGTCGATTAGCGGAATGAGATTCATCTCATTCATGCCACTATCGTGGTCTTCACCCAATTGAAAAGCCATTAAGCTTGACCTCCAACATAACTTTGCTGTGCAGTTTTAACATCAGACTTTACAGTTGAGTCTTGCTGCAACATGGTGTCGATTAACAAACTGTGTGCTTGATCTTGTAAATCATGAGCAAGGCCACGATTCGCACGTACACAGATGTTATAAGCCAATACCGCTGGAATCGCAACTGCTAGACCAAGACCAGTCATAATAAGTGCTTCACCTACTGGTGTAGCCACTTGAGCTAAACCTGCCTGTCCGCTCTTACCCACAGCAACTAACGCGTGGAAAATACCCCATACTGTACCAAACAAACCAACGAATGGTGCAATTGAAGCAATTGTTCCTAAAA
>NZ_JAYWYV010000113.1:0-1901 GCF_048147885.1 Acinetobacter sp. 228 | reverse complement strand
ATAATGTTAAAAGTCACACGTGAATAAGGTGAAATTGGCTTCATGTTTTTGACGTAGGTCAAAGCCAAAGCGCGCTGCGGTTTATCAAAAACACTTCGTATATCATCACGTTCAAACTGTTTAACAACTTCACCTTTACCAGCGGCGAGCAGTACAAGCTCGTAGTCGTTTGCGAGTTGTTCTAACTCTTCTATTCCTACATCTTGAATCACCAATCGACCGCCACGGCGTTCAAATTCTTCCATCCAATATGGCATTTTGACGCGTTGATCGACCGATTGAGCGTAGCGCTCAAGACGAGCGCTCCATTCAAATGCTTTACTACCATTTTCAGGGTTCACTAAAGCTAGCCCAATGCCTTCTACGGCTGGACATTGTTCTTCCCAGAAATTTAGTCCCAAGTCACGTTCAGTTTGTAAAGCGGTATGAAACATACACTGGCTTGACATGACTTTACCTTGACGGATTTCATCGGCAGTTCGGTTGGTGATCATGGTTACGTCGTAACCTGTATCTAATAAGCCTAAACCAAGCTGTAAACCAGACTGTCCTGCTCCAACAATTGCAATACGGCGCATAATATTCTCCATAATTTTCTAAATGTGCTTTTAAAACGCTGTGCTATTCGGCTAAACGCGGAATAGCGGGCTGTGATCCTTCAGGGCCCATTACTGAATATCCGCCATCGACCGCATAATCTGCTCCGGTGACAAAGCTCGCAGCAGGTGACAATAAAAACAAAACAACATTGGCGACTTCTTCGGGATGACCCAATCGGCCTAGCAAGTGATAATCGGCTGCCACGCTATCGGCTTTTTCACGGTTATTGTCACTGACTTCTGCAATGACACGAGACCATGTCCAACCCGGAGAAACCGAATTGACTCGAATACCATCGGCAGCAAAATCCATTGCCATGCTTTGTGTGAGTTGACGTATCGCGGCCTTAGAAACTGGATATAACCAGCGTCCTGTTTGTGCCACTTTGGCCGAAATGGAAGTAAAGTTAACAATTGAACCTTGCTGCTTTTTTAGGTCATTGTATAAAGCACGGCTCAGCTCAACTGTAGATACCAAATTAAGATCGAGTGCTTGTAACCAGTCCTGACGTGAAGATTTAAAACCGTCATCTAAGTAGGTACATGCCAGATTGACCAAGTAACTCACTTCACCTAAATGTTGGTGAATATCCGCCATAGCTTGTTGAATAGCCGCATCACTGGTTAAATCGGTTTGAATAAACATCACATCATGGTTAAAGCTTTCCGCAATTGCCTTGCCTTTGGCATCAATATCTAAGATAGCGACATGGGCACCTGCACTGACTAAGGCTTGTACAACAGCTTTACCAATCAGTGTTGCACCGCCGCTCACCACAGCGACTTTTCCTTTTAAATCTATATTCATTGCAGATCCTCCTTAATTGACTGGCTTGCTTTCACTACTTGACCAAGATGGCATCAAAGTATTGGAAGGAAGATCTTCATCAAGAAGTTTTCGCGCTGTCTCGACACCTGCAACTGGTAAGCCTGTTGGGTCTAATAAACCAATTTGAACGAGCACCGATGCTTGGTCCCAGTAAATATGTTCATGACACAGCTTTGAACCTCTGAACTGAATTACACCTAACATTGGAATTTCGACGTATTTACCAGTCGGTTTTACACCCGGTAATAACCAGTCAATTTCAGCGTCGTGTGTAAAGCTCATAATGAACTCGTCTACCACTTGCGTTGAGCCAACCGTACGAGAGATCGAAGTGATCTTCATATCTTTCGGGTTTTGATGAACAAAGTGATACTGATAAAAACGAGCAAGCTGGCTTTGGCCTACCCCACCAGTTAACGTTGGAATATGGTTGACATAAGGTTCTGCGACCATTGTTGCCATAGTTGCGGGGA
>NZ_JAYWYV010000112.1:0-1904 GCF_048147885.1 Acinetobacter sp. 228 | reverse complement strand
AGAGAAGCTGCGGCAATCACCAGCCATGGTATTAAAGCCATATTCATTGCTTTCCAGCCAAATAAATCCAGTAAAGCACCTGCACTAAACGAACAAATCAAACCGACAACAAAAACGGTCATATCGTTAATAGCTTGGGCCTTGGCTTTTTCAGCTACAGAATAAGTTCCTGTGAGTAAAGAAGTACTGCCAATAAATAAAAAGTTCCATCCCACACCTAATAAAATTAAAGAAATAGCAAAAGATGTGAACTGAATACCTGAGAGAGCAAATCCGATATAGCAGGCAAATAATAAAAGACCTGCAAACATGATTTTAAGCACACCAAAGCGAGCAATTAAGTTTCCAGTAAAGAATGAAGGCAGAAACATACCAAGCACATGTAGCTGAATGACTGTCGTAATTGACCCAAGTTCATGGTGTGAATGTCGCATAGCAATTGGTGTGGCAGTCATACCTAAAATCATAATGCCGTAGCCTGTGATTGCACCAAATAAAGCAACTAAATAGGTGGGTTGAAAGACAATCTGTTGCCACGGACGACCAGCAGTAAAGTTGGATTTCTGCTCAACTGTATCGGCAATATGTAGGTTAGATAAAATGCCTATTGCCACAAGTGAGATGATACTAATAATTAAAAATGAACCGATATATTCTAAATGCTGGAATAAAGGTCCGCCGAAGCGTGCTAAAGTCGGGCCAATGAGAGCTGCAACAATTCCACCTGCCATCACCCAAGAAATAGCACGTGAGCGAAACGCATCATTTGCGACTTCACTGGCAGCAAAACGATAAAACTGGGCAAAGGATTGATAGGCACCGACACATAGCGTGCCTAAGGCTAAAAGGCTAAGTGAACTATAAAAAATTCCGATTGATGCAATAATGCCGCCGAGCACACCTAAAAAAGCACCGAATAGAAAACCGTTACGCCGTCCAATATGTGCCATTAATATTGAGGCCGGAAACATCATCAAGGCTGTACCTAAAAACATAGAGGCGATAGGCAGCGTTGCAAGTGTTGGGGTATTTGCAATATTTGCCCCAGCCAAGCCACCAATGGTCATGACCATGACAGAAACGGTTTGGAAAAGTGATTGGGAACTCGCCAAAATTAATACTTGTCGGTGCATGGTATTTTGCAGCATAAAGAGCCTTTAATTATATTCAGCAATGGCTGAGGCTAGGTGTCCGGTTTTTACATAAAGAGAAGCGCCAGACAAACCAGCTTGAAAATGTGCATGTGTTTTCGGTGGTAGGCGTATCCATGTGCCAGTTTCATAAACTATTTCTTTATCAACTAATTGACCTTGGGTAATCAAAATTTCGATTCCACCCTCAGCTTCTTCAAGAAAAAGTTGCTGCGGCTTGAGTTTTTCTAAATAAGTGTGTTCATAACTTGCATCAATCACTGTGCAAATTAAACGCGAACCTATTTCTTGCCATTGTGCTGGGTCGTTGGTATTGATCCGTAAGGTTTGAGTTTCTGACGTAGGAATTTGCATAAGTTTGACAAAAATCAATGCACCTTCTTCGCTCGACGGTTGATGTACCGACTGATGGGGACTCCGTAAATACCATCCAGCGGGATAGTGCTGATTTTGATTTTCAGTAAATACGCCTGAAAGTACGAGGATTTCTTCACCATGATGATGTCGATGTTCAGGGATGGTTGTATGGGGTGCATATTTCACCAAACTGGTTGCACGGGCTACTTCATCGCCAATACGATCAAGCATGACCCGATCAACTTCCCCATGGGGAGATTTCACCCAATGATAGTCTTCAGGTTTGATAATCACAGCCTGTGAAAAATCGGCATGGATCAACATGAATACTCTCCTCCTAAAGGCAATTCTTTTATTCAATAACAAAATAAATAAAGTGAGTGAGCAAGCCTACTC
>NZ_JAYWYV010000111.1:0-1907 GCF_048147885.1 Acinetobacter sp. 228 | reverse complement strand
ATCAGTCAAATATGGTCTTGCACTAGAATTTAGAATGAGTTTTTAAATTCTTCAATGGCTGTTTTGACAGCTTGCCATTCATTTCCAAGCGATAAAGTTTCACCAACTTGGATTTGTGGAATTCGACCACGCATACGTTCTAAACGCTCTTGGTTTGGTAGTTCTAAGTTTGCAATGCCTTCAAGTGCTGTACATGCTGCACTACGGTCATTACACACTAACCCCATATCACAGCCTGCTGCCAGAGCCGCTTGAATACGCGCATCTGCACCACCAGCCACACAAGCAGCTTGCATGCTTAAGTCATCGGAGAAAAGTACGCCATTAAACTTCAAGCGATTACGAAGGACTTCTTGAATCCAGAAAGATGAGAAACCAGCAGGGTTTGGATCAACCTGATCGTAAATCACATGTGCCGGCATGAGCGCATCTAGCTCAGGCATAAGCTTGATAAAGCTTTGCATGTCATGGTTATAAATTTCGTCATAGCTACGGCTATCGATTGCAGCTGCGACATGTGAGTCAGCTTTTACCGATCCGTGACCAGGGAAGTGCTTGCCGGTATTTGCCATGCCGGCTTTTTTCATACCGCGCATAAATGCACCAGCAAGTGGAGCGATATCTTCGATATTTTTAGAGAAGCCACGGTCACCAATTACATCGCTAATTGCATTCAGATCTAAAACTGGCGCAAAACTAAAATCGATCCCCACAGCCAAAACTTCAGTTGCCATTAACCAGCCGCACTGTTCAGCTAATTCAAGTGCTTTTTGAGGTTGAGTGATATAGAGCTCGCCAAAACGGCCCATGGCTGGCAATAATGTAAAGCCAGATTTTAGACGTTGAACGCGACCACCTTCTTGGTCGACAGCAATCAAAATATCTGGGCGAACTTGGCGCATATGGTCGGTTAAAGCACGGACTTGTTGTGGTGATTCAATATTTCGAGCAAATAAAATCATGCCACCGACTTGCGGAGCTTGTAATAGTTCAATATCTTCTTGAGTAAGTTCTGTGCTGGCTATGTCCAGCATCAACGCGCCAATCATATTGGTTCCTTTTGAATTTTGATTGAAAAACAATAAGCGAATTTTGCAATGATTTGCTACATTTTGTCAGTACAGAATATGATAAAACTACACGGTATAAACAATTTAGTTGGTTAAGATGTTGAATCTGCTTAGTTCATATCGAAAACAGAGCGTGTAAGATACGAACACCCAAGGAAGTATTAAGAATTTATGAAACTTCAAACTATAGCTTGTGCAGTAGCAATCGCGACTGGCGGTTTATTCTTCTCTCATACGATGAACGAAGCAAGAGCAGCAACCAATACTGCTGCTGTTTCTCAATCGATCCAGCCAACGCAAGAGCAAGCCTTGGTGGCTCGTCAACTGGCAACTTTAGTAGACCGCCAACATTATTTAAATATGCGTCTGGATGCGAACACATCTAACCGTATTCTTGATATGTACTTAGACAGTCTTGATCCGGACCACTCATTATTTTTAGACGCTGAAGTTCAAAACTATAAAAAGCTCTATGGTTCAAATTTTGGTGCTTCATTAAAAGCGGGGAATTTAACTGGGCCATTTGCTATTCACCAGCAATATCGTGAGCGCTTAAAACAGTTTTATGAGTTCATGCTTGCTGAGTTGAAGAAACCACAAAACTTAAAACAGCCAAATACTTTTATTGAAGTAGATCGCGAAAAAGCACCGTATTTTAAAACGTCAGCTGAACAGCAAAATCACTGGCGTAAAATGCTGGTTTCTCAGTTAATTAATTTAACGATTAGCCGTGAAGAAGAGCAGGCGAAACAAAAGGCGTTAAAAGAAAACCCTTCACTTGCTGATGGTCAAGACTTAACAGGCCCAGAAGATTTAACGCCAGCTCAGACTTTGACT
>NZ_JAYWYV010000110.1:0-1908 GCF_048147885.1 Acinetobacter sp. 228 | reverse complement strand
CATAAAAGTGGATTCTTTTTAAAGATTCGTAGTCGCGTATTGAGCTTTCATTTTCTCGATGAGCTGATCTTTTTCAGTCCAGAGTTCATGTACCCATTGTTGAAAACGTTCACGGTAAACTTGGTCATCTTCATAATTACCCCCGAGAACCCAGTCTGGTATTTCAATTTTTCGAAGATTGACCGCAATTTTTGAAACGTCACCTAGCCAGAAATCGCCATAACCTGGTACGCCATCAGGGTAGACAATGGTCATATCAACTAAAGCATCAATTTTGTCGCCCAAAATATTTAACGCCAGAGCCAAACCACCTGCTTTAGGTTTTAATAAATGTTTATATGGTGATTTTTGTTGGTCGTGTTTTTCCTGAGTAAAACGAGTCCCTTCCAAATAATTTAATAATGTAAAAGGTTGACTTAAGAGCTGTTCACACGCTTTACGTGCTTCCATCATATCGCGGTCTTTGAGTTCAGGATTTTTCGCGATTTGCTCTTTTGTATGACGCTTCATCATTGGGAAGCCTAAGATTTTAAAAGCTTGACCCACGAAAGGAATAAAGATGAGTTCCCACTTGGTAAAAAAGCGGGTAAGCGGCATACGGGTTAACCCGAAATATTGGTTTACCGTGGTATCAACCCAACTTTGATGGTTACAAGTCATTAAATAACGGCCTTGCATATTCAGATCAAGGCCTTCGTCAATGCTAATGTCCCATTTTAAATTAGGTAAAACATGATCAATGAGCCAATTATTGACACCAAGCCAGCTATTAGTAATTTGAATATTGGTTTCATCAATTTTTGAAGACTTTTTAAATAGCTTTGTTAAACCTAAAGCTAAGACAGGTGGTCCATGAAAAAAAGTGCTACCTGTGATGACTGTACCTACAGTGAGTCCACGTGTAATTTTTTTTAGCGCAGATTGCTTATTGGGTGCAGTTGACATATAAATGGCCCCGAATATCCAAAATCCATAGAAAGTTGTTCAACTATAACTATCATGAAATGAAATACAACGGTATCTTAGACAACAATGAAGAAATTGTGATGAGTGCACACCTTAAAGTGCATCAAAATATTACAAAAAAATAACTAAACTGTTTATTATTAACAAAATATCAATGTTTTATACTTCCTTTTTGTTTCATTATTCATTCAACAACAAAACACTCAAAGTGAGGAGGCATGCAATGCGTGCATTAGTTATTTCAACAGTGGTAGGGGCAGCAGTAGTACTTTCTGGTTGTCAAACAACAGGTAATAACCTTGGTGGCGTTGAATACGATAAAGCCGCATTAGGTACTTTGATCGGCGCAGCAGCTGGCTACGGTATTTCTAAATCAAATGCAAACTCTAGCCGTCAAAACAACCGTGCTGCGGCAATTGGTGCAGTTCTTGGTGCAGCTGGCGGTTTATATCTTGACCAAAAAGAGAAAAAATTACGCGAACAAATGGCTGGTACTGGTGTAGAAGTAGGCCGTAACCCAGATGGTTCTGTTCAATTGATCATGCCTGGTAGCATTACTTTTGATACTAACAAATCAAACATCAAGCCAAACTTCTATGCAACTTTGGACAAAGTAGCTCAAACATTGGCTGAAGATAACAAGAGCGCGATTTTAGTTACTGGTTATACAGATAACACTGGTAATGACTCTATTAACATCCCATTATCTCAAGCGCGTGCTCAGTCAGTTAAAAACTATTTAGCTGGTAAAGGTGTTCCATCTAGCCGTATCGATGCACAAGGTTATGGTTCTTCTAACCCAATCGCAGACAACTCAACTGCTTCTGGTCGTGAACAAAACCGCCGTGTAGAAATCAGCATTTATGCTAAACAATAAGATCTAGTTTATTGTTTCAAAAACCACCTCCGGGTGGTTTTTTTATGGGTGAAGTATAAAAAATA
>NZ_JAYWYV010000109.1:0-1913 GCF_048147885.1 Acinetobacter sp. 228 | reverse complement strand
AATATTACGGAACGCCAAAATATTAAGCTTCATGTGCAATATTTGCCTAAACGTTACTGGCGCTATTTAAATGAAAAATTAATTGAATATTAAAACATTAAAATAGTAAGAGTACATTCAACAGGTTTTCTGATAATTGAAAGATATAATTTAAATGCACTTTATGCGGCTTTGGGCGTATACTTTTGCCCGTTATAAATAACGGCATATCCCCTAAGGTGTACTGTGAGTGTTATACAGCCAGAATGGTTACAGATTTTAAAACCGAATTTTAAGGTTTTACCACTAAAAGAACGGTTGCTTTGTGGCGTTGGAGCGCTATGTGGTTTAGCAATTTCCTCGTTAATTAGCTGGTATGTTTTAGGCGGAATTAATGCTTGGTACATTGCACCAATGGGGGCTTCATCTGTTCTCTTATTTGCTGTACCTACCAGTCCATTGGCTCAGCCTTGGAATGTTATTGTCGGTAATACATTAGCCGGAATTATTGGGGTCGCCTGTGCACAGTGGATTCCGGATTTAACCACGGCTTTTAGCGTGGCTGTGGGTTTGGCCATATTTTTAATGATGACCACCGACTCCTTGCATCCACCTAGTGGGGCAGTTGCGATTACGGCTGTGTTAGGCGGCGCTGCCATTCATAAATTAGGCTTTTATTTCGTTTTTTATCCGGTTCTGCTCAACTCACTACTTCTACTCGGTTTTGCTGTATTTTTTAATCGATTGATTGGGCGACATTATCCGGTTACTGCACATTTAAATGAGCGAAGCAAAGATCCAACACCTACTCAAAAAGTATCAATTCAGCCAAAAGATATTGAGTATGCATTAGAACATCATACGGAATTGTTAGATATCAGCCAGTACGACTTAGAAAAAATCATTTTAGAAGCGCAAGAACATGCCAATGAACGCATGGTGAACCAATATACCTGTCAGGATATTATGAGCCGAGATGTGATTAAATTGCATGAAAATGATGATATTCATCAGGCATTAGATAAATTTAAACAAGAAAATCTCATGAGTTTGCCTGTAGTTAATGCAGACAACCATTTAGTGGGTACTTTGGCGCTATATGAAGTTGTAGAATGGTTTAAAGGGGCAACAGATCCAAGAAACTCATGGCAGCATTACGTAAGACAAATTATGAGTCGCCGAGTAGTTACTGTACTGCCAACTCAGCCGATTCAAGACCTTGTACCTTACTTTGTTGAGAAGTCTTTTAACTATATTCCGGTGGTTGAGGAACGAAAACTGATTGGAATCATTAGCCGTGCAGATATGATTGCGGCTTTACAACAGCAGTTAAATCGTAAATTGTAATTTTAAACATAAAAAAAGCTACGGTTGATTAGGGGATGCAACCGTAGCGACCAAAATAAGCTAAGTTATTTAATGTATTTGTTCTTCTCGTACAGTGCGAACAGGTTGTTGATAACCTTGCACTTGTTCTGGCTGTTTTTTAGGAATTACCAACCATAAAACTAAGTACACTAAAATCCCTGGAAAAGCCGCGCTCATTATCGAAACTAACACGAAAATAATGCGTAACAAATTTGCATTCCAACCAAATCGTTCAGCAATACCGCCCATTACACCGGCGATCATGCTTTGTCGGTTCGAGCGATATAAACCAGAATTGGCCATCTAAGTCTCCTCAAATATAAGTTACAAGGAATCATTTATTCACTTGGTTAATTAAGAATATGGAGCCAATCCGAATGAATTAAAGGTTCATAAAACTAAAAATGGTTAAAATATGTAAATGGTTTAAATCAATGAAAGCAACATCTACTAAAATGCACTGTTTCGGGGCTGAAAGTGTTTGTAGCAGCGATGATATCGTTCCTGAACAATAAGGTTGAACTGTAGCATTGCTGTTGTATGTGAATGATGTATATGTCTTTGAA
>NZ_JAYWYV010000108.1:0-1915 GCF_048147885.1 Acinetobacter sp. 228 | reverse complement strand
GCTAAAAGCTTAATTGGTGAGCTTGCTAAAGAAGTAATGGCAGGAACCATTACTGTTTCTGAAAATATGACTTTATCAATTGATAAGCGTATTGCAGAAATTGATGCTCTGATTTCAAAGCAGTTAAGTCAGATCATGCACAATGAACAATTCCAAAAAATTGAGTCAACTTGGCGTGGTCTTTATTACTTTTGTCAGGAAACGCCTTCAAATCCGCTCATTAAAATTCGTATGCTCAATACGACTAAGAAAGAGTTGGTAAAAGATTTCCAAGGTGCTACAGACTTTGATCAAAGCACTTTGTTTAAGAAAATCTACGAAGAAGAATACGGCTCTTTTGGTGGTGCACCATACTCAGCATTAATTGGTGATTTTGAGTTTGATCGTACTCCATCTGATATGTATTTGCTTGAGCAAATCTCTCATGTTGCAGCGGCAGCACATGCACCATTTATTTCAGCTGCTAGTCCGAGCATTTTAGGCCTTGAATCATTTACAGATATTGATCGTCCTAGAGATGTTTCAAAAATCTTTGAAACCGCTGAATATGTTCAATGGCGTTCGTTCCGTGATAGTGAAGACTCACGTTATGTTGCATTGACTTTGCCTCATGTCTTGGGTCGTCTCCCATATCATCCAAAAGAAGGTACTGCGACAGAAGGCTTTAATTTTATTGAAGATGTTTCTGGTGAAGACCACAATGAATATTTGTGGATGAATGCAGCTTATGCTTTTGGTACTCGCTTAACAAATGCATTTGATATGCATGGTTGGTGTGCTGCTATTCGCGGTGTTGAAGGTGGTGGTTTAGTTGAAGGCTTGCCAGTACATACTTTTAAAACACAAGATGGCGAAGTGGTATTCAAGTGTCCAACTGAAATTGCAATCACGGATCGCCGTGAAAAAGAGTTAAGCGATCTAGGCTTCATTCCGTTAGTACATTGTAAAAATACAGATTACGCAGCTTTCTTTGGCGCGCAATCAACTCAAAAACCTAAAAAATATGACAATGATACAGCCAATGCAAACTCGGCTTTATCAAGTCAGATTCAGTACATCATGGCTGTTTCACGTATTGCACATTACTTAAAAGCAATGATGCGAGATAAAGTGGGTAGCTTTGCTTCTGCTGGAAATGTTGAAGCATTCTTAAATGAGTGGTTGTCACAGTATGTCTTACTTGACGATGGTGCTTCTCAAGAAGCAAAAGCTCAATACCCGTTACGTGAAGCGTCTGTAAAAGTTGTAGAAGATCCTGCTCAACCAGGTCACTACAAATCTGTGGTTTTCTTGCGACCACATTTCCAGCTGGATGAGTTGTCGGTTTCTTTACGACTTGTCACTGAGTTACCTCAGTCCTCAAATTAATCAAGGTCAGCTAAAGAATAACTTTAAATTAAAAATAGGAAAGTTCTAAATGAAAGATATATACGTTGAGTTTCGCGGTAAATATAAAGTTGATGGAGAATCTCGTGATTCTGAGCACAAAGGTTGGTTAGAAGTTAACTCTTGGTCTCATAACATCCGTCAACCTAAATCTGCTACTTCAAGTAGTGTAGGCGGCCACACTGCTGAACGTGTTGAACATTCTGACATGGTTTTCGTGAAAGACTTAGACGCAACTAGCCCTAAATTATGGGAAGCTTGTTCAGCTGGTTACACATTTGATGAAGTACAAATCGACTTCTATCGCGCAAATGGCGATAAACGTATCAAGTACTTACAAATCAAATTGAAGCACGTTTTAGTTTCTAGTGTGACTCCAACTGTTAACGAAGAAGGCGTTCCTACAGAAGCATTCGGTTTGAAATATGCTGCTGTTGAGTGGACTTATAACCAACAAGATATTAACGGTACTGCTAAAGGTGCTGTTACTAAGAAATGGTCACTTTCTAATAATACAGCTTCTTACGCA
>NZ_JAYWYV010000107.1:0-1917 GCF_048147885.1 Acinetobacter sp. 228 | reverse complement strand
GTTGCTGGATTTAACGCAAAAATACCGTTAGTCACAACACCCGGAATGTTGTTAATTGTCTTTTCCAAATCAATTGCATTTAAGATGTTCAAATTAAATACATCTAAAATAACGTTTCCGTTATCTGTTACCACACCTTCACGATAAACCGGATCACCACCTAAGCTTACCAATTTACGAGCTACAGCAGAACGCGCCATTGGAATAACTTCTACTGGTAATGGGAAATCACGACCAAGTTGATCAACCCATTTCGAATCATCAACGACACATACAAACTTTTTAGCAATTGAGGCTACAATTTTTTCACGAGTTAATGCTGCGCCGCCGCCTTTAATCATATGCATATGACGATCAATCTCATCTGCACCATCAACATAAGCATCAAGGCTACCCACATGGTTCATATCAACCACTTCTATGCCTAATTTTTTAAGCCGGTCTGCTGTTGCTTGAGAACTTGCTACTGCTGCTTCTAATTGTAGTTCAGGCAATAAATCAATCAGGAAATTTACAGTACTTCCAGTTCCTACCCCCAAAATGCCACCTTTGGGTAAGTGTTTTAAAGCAGCTTTCGCAGCAGCTTGTTTCTTTTCATCTTGGGTTGCATATAGGCTCATTACATCACTCAACTATTTTTTGACATTTATGCGCCAATAAACGGCGCAAATGCACAAGGGTTTGCTACAATAATTTCCTATTTTAAACTGTTATAGGGAAGATGAACATGCTGTCTCGTGTGGTACGACAAATTTTACAAGCAACGGTTTATGATGTTGCAATTGAAACACCTCTCGAAGCAGCTCCACGAATTAGTCAAAAATTAAACGTTTTAAGCGTGAAGATTTACAACCAGTTTTTTCTTTTAAATTACGCGGTGCCTATAACCGTATTAGTCAATTACCGAAAGAACAACTTGAACGTGGCGTCATTTGCGCATCTGCCGGCAACCATGCGCAAGGTGTAGCGTTGTCTGGTCAACGTTTAGGTATTCCTGCAATTATTGTTATGCCAAGTACTACCCCTGACATTAAAGTTCAGGCAGTGAAGCGTTTGGGTGGCCAAGTTGTATTACATGGCGATAGTTTTGATATTGCAAACAAATACGCTCAGCAACGTGCCGAAGCTGAAGGATTAGTTTTTATTCCACCTTATGACGACGAGTTGGTTATTGCGGGCCAAGGCACAATTGCGAATGAAATTTTACGCCAATGGCGTGATGTAGAATATGTTTTTGTTGCTGTTGGTGGTGGTGGCTTAATTGCTGGTGTAGCAGCTTACTTAGGTGATGTTGCACCGCATGTCAAAGTCATCGGTGTTGAATATGAAGAGTCAGCTTGTTTAAAAGCAGCGCTAGAAGCAAATGAACGTGTAGTCCTACCCCACGTAGGCTTATTTGCTGATGGTACAGCAGTTGCTCAAATTGGTGCCTTACCTTTTGATATCGTTCGTTTACGCAAATCAGATAACTCTGGACCAATTGTTGAACCAGACATTGTTACTGTAAATACAGATGAGATCTGTGCTGCAATTAAAGATACTTTTGATGAAAACCGCAGCATTGTTGAGCCGTCTGGTGCAATGGCCCTAGCTGGTATCAAAAAATATGTTGCCGAGCATAAAATTAGCGGCAAAAACATGGTATCGATTGTTTGCGGCGCCAACATGAACTTTGACCGCTTACGTTACATTGCAGAGCGCACCGAATTGGGTGAACAACGTGAAGCAATTTATGCAGTTACTCTTTCTGAAGAAAAAGGTGCATTCTTAGGCTTCTGCCGTGCTCTACAGGGCCGTAACATTACCGAGTTTAACTACCGTGCAAATAACACAGAAGAAGCACAAGTTTTTGTGGGTATTAGCTTAAAAGGTGGTGACACTGAACGTCATGAAATTTTAGAACAACTTAAACAGCAA
>NZ_JAYWYV010000106.1:0-1923 GCF_048147885.1 Acinetobacter sp. 228 | reverse complement strand
TACCGATACTAAAAATGCCTTAATTCCTCAGTATGCGGTCACCACTCAACAATTTACTGAGCATGTCGATTGGTTGCAAAAAAATGGCTTCCATTTTATTACCGTAGACCAGTTAATCCGTGCTCATCAGGGCAAGGCAGCACTTCCAACCAAGCCAGTTTTATTAACTGTAGATGATGGTTATCAGTCTTTTTACCAAAATGCGTATCCTGTTATTAAGGCTAAAAAAATCCCAGTGGTACTTGCGGTAGTGGGTTCATGGTTAGAGCCAAACGCAGGGCAGACAGTCGATTTTTCGGGTGAAGAAAGTCCACGTGATAAAATCTTAAGCTGGGGTGAGCTCAACGAAATGCAAGATAGCGGGTTTGTTGAAATTGCAAGCCATAGCTATCATTTACACCGCGGTATTACAGGCAACCCGCAAGGGAACTCTGAACCAGCGGCAACGACACGTTTTTATGATGTAAAAACTAAAACTTATGAAAATGACAGCCAATATCAGACTCGTATTTATAATGATTTAAAAAAGAATAATCAGCTACTTAAAGAGCATGGTATACGTTCACCACGTATTATGGTGTGGCCATATGGTCGCTATAATATGCAAACGGTCCAAATTGCTAAAAAGCTTGGTATGCCAATTACCATCACGCTTGATGATGGCGCAGATCATGCGAAACAATCTCTACAAAATATGAGCCGTATTTTGGTAGAGGGCGGAATGAGTACTAATGATTTGGCTCAAGAGATTAAGAACCGTGAATTAAACTTAACGGATAACAACCGTCCGCAAAAAATCATGCATATTGATCTCGACTATATTTATGATCCGGATCCGCAACAACAAGAACGAAATTTGGGTCACTTGTTAGATCGAATTAATGCGATGGGTGTAAATACAGTTTATTTGCAGGCATTTTCAGATCCGGATGCTAATGGTTCTGCCGATATGGTATATTTCCCGAACCGTCATATCCCAATGCGTGCGGACTTGTTTAACCGTGTAGCATGGCAAATTCAAACTCGTACGCCTGTAAGCCGTATTTATGCTTGGATGCCTTTATTGGCTTGGGAATTACCAAAAACTGATCCGGTATCAAAAGATTTAGTCGTGACAGAGCAGGCAAAAGCTGGTGAACACCTAAATATGGGTTATATCCGTTTAAGTCCGTTCTCACCTCAGGCTCGCCAAACTATTCGTGAGATTTATCAAGATTTGGCCAAGTCAGCGTCTTTCAATGGAATTTTATTCCATGACGATGTCACATTATCTGATTATGAAGATGCAAGCCCAGATGCATTAAAAGCTTATGCGAAACAAGGCTTACCAACAGATTTGGCAAAAATCCGTAAAAACGATCAGGATTTGCAAAAATGGACTGCATATAAGACAAAATATCTAGATGATTTTGCAATGCAACTTGTTGAAGACGTGCGACAATATGAACCGTTCTTGCTTACAGCTCGTAACTTATACGCGCAAGTTGCCTTAAAACCATATGCGGAAAACTGGTATTCACAATCGCTTGAAGAGTCATTAAGACGCTATGATTTTACGGCTATTATGGCAATGCCTTATATGGAGCAGGTCGATAACGCCGATCAATTTTATAAAGACATGATTGATCGCGTGAAAAAATATCCAAATGGCATTAAGAAAACAGTTTTTGAGCTACAGGCAACAAACTGGCGCAACAACGAAAAGGTACCGTCAACAGAAATGGCAGCAACAATTCACTCACTTTATCAGCAAGGTGCAATGCACGTTGCATACTATCCAGATGACCCAATCAAAGATCATCCGGACGTGAACGTGATGCATAAAGCATTTGCTGAAAAACCATCTCGTCTTGTGCCATAGGCGAGGCTGAAACATGACAATCTTTGCTGCTATATGGTCGCATGCCTTAAAATTCGTTTTCT
>NZ_JAYWYV010000105.1:0-1928 GCF_048147885.1 Acinetobacter sp. 228 | reverse complement strand
AAACATTTAATGCATACAGGCGAAGAGCTACCAAAAGTTTCACCTAATACACCAATGAATCAAGTGCTTTACGAGATCTCAAATAAGCGTTTAGGTTTGACAACAATTGTTGATGAACAAGACCATCTACTCGGTATTTTTACTGATGGGGATTTACGTCGTCTCATCGATAAACAGCAAGGGTTTGATGTAAATTTACCGGTGTCTGAAGTGATGACAAAGAAACCGTCAACGATCTCTCAAGAAGCACGAGCTGTAGAAGCTTTACAACAACTTAACCAGAAAAAAATCAGTCAGTTTGTGGTAGTCGATGACCAGAACAAGGTGATTGGTGTAATTAGTATGCATGACCTTATTCAGGCAGGGGTGAATTAATCAATGGCATCGTATGCATTGTTAGAACAAGCACGTCATTTGCAGGCATTGGTTCTGGATGTTGATGGTATTTTAAGTGATGGCTTTGTGACATTAACCAACACGGGTGATGAAATTAAATCATTCGACATTCGTGATGGTTTGGGTATGAAACTTGCGCAACAAGCGGGTATGAAAGTCATCATTATTACTGGACGAAAAAGTAATATCGTTGAAAAACGCATGTCCGATTTAGGTGTCGATCTGGTGTTCCAAGGCCGTGAAGATAAAGGTTCGGCGCTACGTGAAGCGTGTGCACAGTTTAATATCCTGCCTTCAGATTGCTTATATATGGGTGATGATTGGCCGGATCTTTCAGCATTTGCCATTGCCGGAATGAGTGTTACTGTTCCAAACGGACATGAGGAAGTGCGCCGTCGTGCGGATTTGGTAACACAGGCGATGGGTGGCCGTGGAGCTGTGCGTGAAGATTGTGATATGTTGCTGATCGCAAAATGCATTTACCAAGAACTTCTTGAAAAATATCTTGCAGTACCGCATTAATAACAAGATTACTTAAAAAGGTAGGCTATTCCTGCTCATGGATACCAGAGTTTTATATATTGTTGCTGTAGTGGTTGCTGCTGTGAGTGGTGGTTACTACTACTATAGTGGCAAGGCAAAAAAACTGGACATTGGTTCGGCGAAGAATATGACTTATTCGGCGCAGGGCGTCCATTTGACTCAAACTGATGACAAAGGCAATTTGTATATTCGTGCTGAAGTTCGTCAGCTTGAACAGGATATGCAACAAAAAACGTCAAAGTTGGATCAACTCAATGCCACTATGTATAAATTAGGTAAAGTTGATGCAACATTCTTTGCTAAACAAGCTTATGGATATGATGATAATCAAAAGGTTGTGTTATCGGGTGACGTGGTAGCCACTAAGTTGGCACCGCAAGGAACCATTGAGTTTCAAACCGATGAATTAACTGGTTATCCAAAAACTAGAGACATTGAAACTAATCATCAAGTGACAGTTCAGTCTCCACAAGGCGAGTTTGTGAGCAAAGGACTAAAAGCCAATTTGAATAATGGTCAGTACGAATTTTTTAATATTCGAGGAAAGTATGCACCAAAGTCTTAATTTAAAACGTTCTTCAGCTTTCCTAAAACAAGCTGCGGTAATTACATTCGTTGCTTTATCATCTGCTTCGACTTTTGCTTTGCCGTCTGACCGTAATCAACAAATTTCATTAGTGGCAGACCGAGCAACTTATAATGAAAAAACCGGTTTGACGACTTATACGGGTAATGTGGTGATTGAGCAGGGCACCATGAAGCTTCAGGCCGACTCAATTGTTGCTACGCTAAACTCTAAACGTGAAATTCAAACGATCACTGCTAAAGGTAGACCGTCTAAGTTTCAGCAACAAATAAGTGCTGATAAAGGTATTGCACGCGGTGAAGGACAAACGATTGTTTATAATGCAGATACAGGCATTATTACCTTGTCTGGCGGTGCATATTTATACCAAGATTGTTCAAGTATTCGCGGTAACACCCTGAAA
>NZ_JAYWYV010000104.1:0-1931 GCF_048147885.1 Acinetobacter sp. 228 | reverse complement strand
AATTATTGGTAATACTTGTTTGTATGGTGCAACTGGCGGTAAGTTATTTGCTGCAGGTACAGCAGGTGAGCGTTTCGCGGTTCGTAACTCTGGTGCGTTTGCTGTTATTGAAGGTGCAGGTGATCACTGCTGTGAATATATGACTGGTGGTGTTGTGACTGTGCTTGGAAAAGTGGGTCATAACTTCGGTGCAGGTATGACAGGCGGTTTTGCTTACGTGCTTGACCTCGATAATGACTTTGTAGATTACTACAACCACGAGTTAATTGACTTAACCCGTATTTCAACAGAATCTATGGAAGATCATAAAGAATTCTTATTGCGTATTATTGACGAGCACATCAAGGAAACAGGTAGTGCTTGGGCTTACAAAATCCGCAATGAGTTTGACTTCTACAGCCGTAAATTCTGGCTTGTGAAACCAAAAGCTGCTAACTTGCAATCGCTTTTGAAAACTACACAAGCTGACCCACAATAATTCCACGACTGCAAAGACATAGGCAGGTGCGGGCAACAAGGAAATCCGCGCCTACCCACGGAGAGAGACATGGCAGAACGCCTAAATAATGACTTTCAATTTCTGGATGTACCACGTCAAGATCCAGAGAAAAAAGATATTACTGTCCGCAAAGCAGAGTTTGTGGAAATTTATAAACCTTTTACTTCGGAAACTGTAACCAATCAGACGCACCGTTGTTTAGGTTGTGGTAACCCATATTGCGAATGGAAATGTCCTGTACATAACTACATTCCAAACTGGCTAAAACTCATTGCTGAAGGCCAAATTTTCCAGGCTGCTGAGCTTTGCCATCAAACAAATACTTTACCTGAGGTATGTGGTCGTGTATGTCCGCAGGACCGTTTGTGTGAAGGTGCTTGTACCTTAAATGATGGCTTTGGTGCAGTAACCATTGGTAATGCTGAAAAATATATCAATGACACGGCTTTTGCTTTGGGTTGGCGCCCAGATATGTCACATGTGAAGTGGACAGGTAAAAAAGTTGCAATCATTGGTGCAGGTCCAGCAGGCCTAGGCTGTGCCGACATTTTAGCTCGTGGTGGTGTTAAACCGGTGGTATTTGACAAGCGTCCTGAGATTGGTGGTTTACTAACATTTGGTATTCCAGAATTCAAAATGGAAAAAGATGTGATGAAGCGCCGCCGTGAAATTTTCACTGGGATGGGCATTGAATTCCGCTTAAATACTGAAATTGGTAAAGACGTCACGATTGATGAATTACTTGCTGAATATGATGCAGTATTCATGGGGATGGGAACTTATACCTACATGAAAGGTGGTTTCCCTGGTGAAGATCTTGACGGTGTTTATGATGCGCTTGATTTCTTAATCTCTAACGTGAACCGTTGTCAGGGATGGGAAAAGGACCCAAGTGAATACATTAGCATGGATGGTAAGAAAGTTATTGTTCTTGGTGGTGGTGATACTGCAATGGACTGTAACCGTACTTCATTACGTCAAGGTGCCCACGATGTAACATGTGCATACCGCCGTGATGAAAGTAATATGCCGGGTTCTGCACGTGAAGTAAAAAATGCGTATGAAGAAGGCGTAAAGTTCTTGTTTAACCGTCAACCAATCGAGATTGTTGGCGAAAATGGTAAGGTAACAGGCGTAAAAGTGGTAACGACACAAATGGGTGAACCAGATAGTCGTGGCCGCCGTAGCCCTGAGCCAATTCCGGGTTCTGAAGAAGTTTTACCAGCTGATGCAGTTTTGCTAGCGTTCGGTTTCCGTCCAAGCCCTGCTGACTGGTTTGGTAGTGTGAATATTAATCTTGATGGTTCTGGTCGTGTTGTTGCACCTGAGCAACAAGAATTTAAATTCCAAACATCTAACCCGAAAATTTTTGCGGGCGGTGATATGGTACGCGGTTCTGACTTGGTTGTGACTGCAATTTGGGAAGGTCGCC
>NZ_JAYWYV010000103.1:0-1936 GCF_048147885.1 Acinetobacter sp. 228 | reverse complement strand
TTGCTTCTGTAGCAGGTGCAATGTTAATGGTTGCAAGCTCTCACTATGCATCATTCTTCATTAGCCTTGAGTTAATGTCGATTCCTGTATACGGCTTACTTGCTTATACATATCAACGTAGTCAGTCGCTTGAAGCAGGGATTAAGTATCTTGTGCTTTCTGCAACAGCCTCTGCAATGTTGTTGATGGGTATGGCGTATATCTACGCTTACACTGGTTCGCTTTCATTCTATGATTCTGTACAAGCTTTATTTGGTGCAATCAAACAGCCAATGGTGTTATTAGGTTTAGCACTCATTATTTTTGCTGTTGCATTCAAATTGTCGCTTGCACCGTTCCATAAATGGACACCAGATGTATATGCAGGTGCGCCGGCTCCAATGGCAACGTTCTTGGCGACTGCTGCTAAAGTTGCAACAATTGGTTTGTTCGTACGTTATTTGCTTGCTTCTGGCGCAATCATGGTGAACTCGCTAGTGACTGTTTTGACAATCATTGCCGTATTGTCAATTTTAGTCGGTAACTTGCTTGCTGTTCGTCAGGTCAACTTAAAGCGTATTTTGGGTTATTCATCTATTGCTCACTTTGGTTATTTGTTAATTGCTTTAATCAGCATGACATATGCAAGCTTGGGCAGCGTAACTGTGTATGTGGTGACTTATGTATTAACAACTATTGGTGCTTTTGGTGCAGTAGCGTTAATGTCTAGCCCATATAACAACGTAGATGAAGCGCAAAGCCTTGCAGACTACCGTGGTTTGTTCTGGCGCCGTCCAGTACTTACAGCAACATTAACAGTCATGATGTTATCTTTGGCTGGTATTCCATTAACAGCAGGCTTCATTGGTAAGTTCTTGGTTGTTATGGCTGCTGTAACAACTCAACACTGGTTCTTAGCTGCAATGATTATTGTGGGTAGTGGTATTGGTTTGTATTACTACTTACGTGTGATGGTTGTTATGTATATGACTCCACCTGAAACTCCTCGTATTGATGCTGATGCACATTGGGGACAAAAAGTGGGTGGTTTAATGGTATTGGCTGCTGCTGCATTAGTTATTATTTTGGGTATTTATCCAGATCCAATGATTAATTTGGCATTAAAAGCAGAAATTTTATCTCCATTACATTTCATGCTTTCTCAGCAACAATAATTCTTGTGTACAAAAAAGCCTCCAAATATGGAGGCTTTTTTTTATTGATAGTTAAAAAAAGATTATAATAAATACGTTTTTATATTTTTAGGTAACATCTGTGGCCATTCAAGAAATTCGTCACCCACTTATTCGTCATAAATTAGGTTTATTACGTCGTGCTGACATCAGTACCAAGAATTTCCGTGAGCTTGCTCAGGAAGTGACTATGTTATTGACATATGAAGCGACGAAAGACTTACCAGTTGTGGATTGTGAGATTGAAGGTTGGGCTGGCAATGTTACTACTCAGCGTATCGCGGGTAAAAAAATAACGATTGTACCGATTTTGCGTGCAGGTATTGGTATGCTTGATGGTGTGCTTAACCTAATTCCAAGTGCAAAAGTAAGTGTGTTAGGGCTTGAGCGTGATGAAGCAACTCTAGAAGTACGTACTTACTATAAAAAGTTAGTTCCTGATGTCGCTAACCGTATTGCCATGATTATTGATCCAATGTTGGCAACAGGTAATTCTTTAGTTGCTGCTATTGATGTATTAAAGGCAAGTGGATGTAAAGATATCCGTGTTATGGTGTTAGTTGCAGCACCTGAAGGAATCGCGAAAGTAGAGGCAGCACATCCTGATATTCAGCTTTATACTGCATCTATTGACAATGGCTTAAATGAACATGGTTATATTGTTCCAGGTTTAGGCGATGCTGGTGACAAAATTTTTGGTAGTGTTCAAAAAGACTAATTTTTGAAATAACAATAAAAAGAGACTTCATTAAGCCGTATAAATT
>NZ_JAYWYV010000102.1:0-1940 GCF_048147885.1 Acinetobacter sp. 228 | reverse complement strand
TAGGCTAGTCTGACTTTTTATATAAATTTAAAACCCCAAAGACTATAAATAGCTGACATTTATTAGTTAGTAATATTCTCTCATTCAGATCAGTAAAAATGCATCAGAGGAAATTGAGTATTTCCCCTGATGCATTGAACTTAAGATGAGATTTTTTTCTTAGAGGAAAATAGCTTTTCTACTGCACACAGAATGAAGATAAAAAACACGGGAACAAAGAAGATAGCCAGAATAGTGGCTGAAATCATGCCACCAAAAACCCCTGTGCCTAAAGCATGTTGAGTTTCTGAACTTGCACCTGAGGCAATCACCAAAGGAATTACACCACACGTAAATGCAAGTGATGTCATCAGAATTGGCCGTAAGCGAAGTTTGGCTGCTGCAACAGTGGCTTCAATCAAACTCATGCCTTCTTCTTTCAGCATTTTCGCAAATTCAACAATCAAAATTGCATTCTTTGCCGATAGACCAATAATGGTAATTAGCCCGATTTTGAAGAACACATCATTCATTAACCCTCTAGACATAATGGCAATGATTGCTCCAAAAATACCGAGTGGCACAACTAGCATCACAGAAAGTGGAATTGCCCAGCTTTCATAGAGTGCAGCCAATACAAGGAAGACAACTAACATGGATAAACCAAGTAAAAAGGCCATTTGTGATTCAGACTGCTTTTCCTGTAAGGAAATACCTGTCCACTCGTAGCCAATACCTTTCGGTAATTTAGCAATCAGTTGTTCCATTTCACGCATTGCTTCACCCGATGACGTATCGAAGTTAGGAATACCAGCAATACTCAAAGATGGTCGTCCGTTATAACGATTATATTGTTGTGGTGCCTTATTCCATTGTGGCGTTACAACTTCTGATAACGAGACTAATTGACCGCTTGAACCCATGACTTTCAGATTCAAGATATCTTTCAATTGCATACGTGATTTAGCCTCAAATTGTACAATGACTTGTTGCATACGTCCTTGATTAGGGAAGTCATTGATATACATTGAACCCATTGATGTAGAGATGATGTCTGAAACATCAGAAAACTTAACACCAAGTGCACTAAGCTTTTCGCGGTCAATTTTTAAAGAAATATTGTCACCTTGTGGCAACCCTTCATTCCAAACCATATAGAACTTTTTATTCTTGGCTGCCATTGCCATAAGTTCATCTTGAGCAGCCAGTAAAGCAGGCATACCTAAGTTAGCACGGTCTTGTAAACGTAAACTGAAACCTGAAAAAGTACCTAACTCATCAATAGCGGGCGGTAAAACGGCCATGGTCTCGCCTTCCGTACTGTTCGCCATAGAAGAATTAACGTCGCTTGTCATCTTGGATGCAGAGCTAGTCCGCTCTTTGAAGTCTTTAAGTGTCGTAAAAGCCACAGCTACGTTTTGTCCTGCGCCACTGAAACCCCATCCCAAAATGGTGGTATTACTTTTTACATCGGGATTGTCTTTCAAATTATTTTCAAATTGATTGACTACATTCCGAGTACGCTCAGCGGTTGCATCTGAAGGTAGCTGGAACGAAGTCATGAACCAACCTTGATCTTCCTCTGGCATAAATGCTGTTGGCCAATATTTCATTCCGGCAAAGGTAATACCGGTAATTACTACAAAGATCACCATCATTGGAACTGTATGTTTGATGATTTTAAGCAGCATCAATTCATACTTTTTAGTGACTTTATCGAAACTACGGTCAAACCATGCAAAGAAGCCCTTCTTCTGGTGATGCCCATCGATTGGTTTTAAAATCGTGGCACAAAGTGCCGGTGTTAAAATAAGTGCCAATAGCGCTGAAAATAAAATAGATACCGACATGGTCAAGGTAAACTGTTTATAGATTACCCCTACAGAACCACTCGCAAATGCCATAGGTAAAAATACTGCAGCCAAGACCAGCGTAATACCAATAATCGGGCTGGTAATCTC
>NZ_JAYWYV010000101.1:0-1954 GCF_048147885.1 Acinetobacter sp. 228 | reverse complement strand
TGCGGGTGAAGATATTGTTAAAGATCGAACAGTTAAATAACAGTTGCAGGGCACATTGCGCTATATCGATTTAAACAAATTGGTGACAACGTTTTCAATGCCAAAGTGTTGGAATAAGTTGGGTGTGTTAAGAGGGGAGTGATTGGTTTCATATTGCTGTAATTGATTTTAGAAACCCGCTTTGAAGTGGTTTTTTTATTGATTGAATTTAGACATTTAGTTTTTAATTAATTTGAGTGAAATTTTATCCGTTATATCTCACAAGCCTTACTCTGATATTCATAACTCTTAAACTTGTAAGCTTGGCCATTCTAGCGTAAAACTTCAAAACAAAATCCAAGACCACCATTTTCAATGTGTAGTGAGTCATCTGTTTTTTTGGGTTTTAAAAACTCTAGTTTATCTTATTTTTTTAATAGTTTTCCACTGACCATTTTCCTCAGATATTTGAGTTCTGTTTCTGCGGAAGTAATAACGTGAGCTTAGCAAGAGAGAATACTTCTTTGACTATTATATTATTTAAACTGTGAAGTTTTAAGATGTACTGTTTCAAATGAGTAATTTGATTTAATCTGTTATAGTTAATAAATAATTTAATTAAAAGTAGGGAGATGTTGTGAATTTATTAGAAACTCAAAAAATGTTTGGAAAAATTTATTTCTCAACACAGAATTACGGAAAATCACCTGAGACTATTTTTTTGCATCTTGTAAAAAATGTTGGTAGTTCAACTAGAACCACATTTAGAAATTATGATATCGAAGGTTCAAAAAAGACTATTGCAAAAATATTGGCTTGGTATTTTGCTTTATGTAATCGTTATAATTTTGAGGTTGATAATATAATCTGGAGTAAATATCCGAGTATATGCCCTCGTTGCTTGGATGAAAAATGTCAATGTGATCAGGAGAATTTAAATGATGTTGATGAAGATAAGTTAAGAGCAATTGTTTTTGAAAATAGATTCTCAATGCCAAAAAGTATTAATGAATGGCAGTTAATGTTTGCAAGAATTTATCCACCCAAACTGGATCGAGATAATCTTGCAGGGCTACAAGTAAAGGATATTATTGCTAGTATTTATGCTAGAATTTTTGAAGAGTTAGCAGAAGTAGCCGAATGTATAGCATTGGATTCTTATTGTGATCCCCTTAAAAAAGAATATTTAGCTAATGAACTGGCTGATGTATTTGCATGGATTAATTCTTTATGTAATACATTAAATTATTATTACAATACAGATGAATTTAATTTACAAAGTATTGTTTCTGAGAATTACCCTGATGTGTGTAATAAGTGTAGTGAGCCTAGATGTGTTTGTGCAAAAGGCGATTTCGCTTTAGAGTTATCTCAAAAGGGTATCGTTGGTATTTCTCACTATGACAAACTTACTAAATTAGCTAATAATTCAGCATTACAAATAATATTAAATAAACATTTAGCAAATGAAGAAAAGTTTTATGTGTTCTTTATTGATATAGATAATTTTGGTATTTTTAATAAATCGTATGGACAAGATGTTGGCGATTCAGTATTAAGCTTAGTCGCTCATGAGTTGTCTAATAGTTTTAATAAACATCAGATTAAAGGCGGCGTCTTTAGAAAAGGTGGGGAAGAGTTTGTTGTTGTAAGTAATACTAATAATGAAGAATTTGCCTATTATCTTGCTGAAGATTTGCGTAGAGCAGTCGAATCTATTGATATTAAAGGTATTGAAGAAAAAGTTACTATCTCTATTGGTGTAGCTTATTGTGAAAATGGTCATGGTGATGAAGCTATTAAAACTGCTGATACTCACATGCGCGATGCAAAAAGTTCTGGAAAAAATACTATTCGCCCAGAAATAGATGATCTTCCACGAATCTTAGAAAAATATGCTTTAAAGAAAATTTATGCTTAATAAGAAAACCCGCTCTAAAGCGGGTTTTCTTTTCTAGAACTGATCAAATTAACC
>NZ_JAYWYV010000100.1:0-1970 GCF_048147885.1 Acinetobacter sp. 228 | reverse complement strand
GTTACCTGCACGTGAAGCTGCTGAAAAATATCCTGACCATTTAACCTTTAAACCAAGTATTAAGCGCCGTTTAATGCGTGGTTTTATTGAAGGGCTTCGTATTGTATTGCCAGCCGCACTTGCGATTGGGGTGGGGTATATGATCGTACTAGACGTTATTGATGTGATTAATAACTACAATATTGAGACAGGACTGGTTGCATTAACGCTTGCAGGGCTGCTTTATGGTGTTGGCTGTTTCCTTATTGTTGCGCTATTAAAGTGGATTTTGATTGGTCGCTATCAACCGCGTTCGGCACCTATGTGGACCATGTTTGTATGGTTAAGTGAAGGGATTACCAGCTTATATGAATCAGTTGCGATTCCTAACTTCTTAAACTACTTAAGAGGAACACCAATGTTGCCATTCTTCTTGCGTATTTTAGGGGTTCGTATTGGTAAAGATGTTTATATGGATACGGCTGATATTACCGAGTTCGACTGTGTCAGCATTGGTGACCGTGCCGAGTTTAATAGCTTTTCAGGCCCACAAACTCACTTGTTTGAAGACCGTATTATGAAAATCGGGCAAGTGAACGTGGGGCATGATGTAGTGGTCAATGCGCGCAGTATTATTTTATATAACGCAAACGTGAGCAATCATGCTGTGTTAGGTCCATTAACACTGGTCATGAAAGGTGAAAATATTCCGGCTAAATCTGCATGGATTGGTTCCCCGGCTGTGCCTTGGGTTCATAAATAATAAATTGTTGAATTGAAAAAAGCCTCTGTAGAAACAGGGGCTTTTTTGTAGCTAAGCTTTAGTAATATTATACATTCATTAATGTCTAATATATTAAATATATAATAAGATATTGATGTAAAATTATGAAAATCAGAAAGCTTTAGGAAAAAAATTAAGAATGTATTTAATGCATATTTGGACATTTAACTCTATGGAAAAAGGTGAATCTCTATTCGCCTACCAAATACAAAAAGAATTTGCAGATATTTTAGTTTCAATTTTTGATAAGGAAACATTTCCACTTATTTCTGATCTTTCATATGTAGATTACGATTTATATAGTGATAGACAGATTTATCAATTAATTAACGAATTTAAAAAACTTATCGAAATTTATCCAGCGTTTATAGTTGAAATTTCTAAAATAATAAGCTTTTTAGAAAAAGCTATTGAGTGTAATGAAAAAATTCTTTTTGATCCCTTTAGAGAATCTATCTTGGGCCTAAATGTTTTTGAATTTTCCTAAAAATCAATACACCTTATACGAAATGAGTTAAGTATCTATAATAATGAGTATATATAAAAATATATGAAGTTAACTACTATGCCTTTCACTTGGGAACTTCCTTATAAAAAAATCTATAAATTTAACTATGGATAGTAGAAAAAGAAGTCCTATCAGGTAATTTGGTTGATAAAGGTTTAGTTTTTTATTGATACATAAAAAAGTTAAGTGTGAAGACTAACTCATCAATTTTACGAGCAAAACTTGTTTCGGATAAATTATTCTCAATGGCAATATTTTGCATTATTTCTACATCTAACCATTGTTTAGTAATTACGACTGCAGCTGGGTTTCCTGAAAATAACTGATCAGTAAAAGCATCTACCTGATACATTTTCATTATAATTTCCTATTCATTGTATTCTGATAAATATCAGTATTTCTCTATTTAATTTTTTGAAAGCTTGTACAAGGTTTCAATCATATCTTGAATTTTGTCCTGATTTTTGACAAAAGAATTATCTTTAATATGTTTTTTTACCTCTTGAAGAGTATCTTTTCCATATTCAAACAACTTAATTTGCTGACTAAGCAACTCTATTTTTTTATCAATCAATTGATTGGAGATAATATTGCACTCTTCAGAAGGAGGTTTTGTTCCAAGTTCAATGAGTTGTTTGATCTCTTCTAGAGTAAATCCAATATTTTTCAAACATATAATTAATTTAATTTTCTGTTCAT
>NZ_JAYWYV010000099.1:0-1974 GCF_048147885.1 Acinetobacter sp. 228 | reverse complement strand
AATAAATCTCTTTGCATATTCCTCTGATTAAAATAATAGCTTTTGAGTTTGTTCAATGCCTATATCTGGAAGTTGATGTTCATCTTTTAAATTAACTCCTGAAAAGCCAAGCTGTTTTGATTTTTTCATTAATGCCATTAAACGTTGTACTGCAACTGGAATACTTAAACCTGCTGTGCGAACATTCGAAATACAATTACGTTTGGCATCGATGCAACCCGAATATGCATTCCATGTGTAGTAAATCCCCATACTGTCAGGGGAGCTTAAACCAGGGCGCTCACCAATCAGCATCACAAGCATGGATGCTTTAAAGATTTCTGCGACTTCATCACCCAAAGCAACTCGGCTACCTGTAGCAAGAGCAATTGGTGTAAGGTTCCAGTTTTCTTGCTGAATGTGTTCACTTAGCGCGGTAATGAATGGAATAGCATTCGCTTCAATCGCTCTTGCTGAAAGTCCATCACCAACCACAATACAAATATCGTATGGCTTCGGATTTTCTGTATATTCCTTCATTAACGCATCTTTTGATGAGGTGGAAAGCTGACGTCCTAAATCAGGACGTTTAAGATAAATTTCCTTATTAGGGGCGTTGCTTTGGACATGAAGACTTTGCAGCTGTCTTTGCGCTAATTGCTCAGATAAATAGGAAACATCCATATCTTGATAAACCGCATCTTTTGCTTGCGCATGCGATAACTGGAACTCAAGTAAGGCTCGTGTTGGGATACTGCAACCTGCACGACCCAGAGCAATACGGGCATCGGTAAACTGTTTGAGCTTTTCCCACTGATCCTGATGGGTAGAGGATGGATATTGAATATCACGATTAAGTTTCATGGTGTTCTCCCTAGTTCATAAGCAGACGAGAGAATTGGTCAGGCATATGGTCTGCCCAACAAATTTGAGAGTTTTGCTGTTTAAAAATCCCTTGTTGTTCAAGCCAAGCGGAGAACTCAGGAGCGGGTTTTAAACCTAAGAGTTGTCTTAAATAGAGAGCATCATGAAAGGAAGTGGTTTGATAGTTGAGCATGACATCGTCTGAACCCGGAATCCCCATAATAAAGTTAATGCCTGCGGCGCCAAATAGAGTAAGAAGTACATCCATATCATTTTGGTCGGCATCGGCATGGTTGGTATAACAAATGTCGCAGCCCATTGGCACGCCAAGTAACTTACCGCAGAAGTGATCTTCCAGTCCCGCACGTATAATTTGTTTACCGTTAAAGAGATATTCGGGGCCAATAAAACCAACGACTGTATTCACTAAAAGCGGATTGTATTTACGGGCCACTGCATAAGCACGAGTTTCTAATGTTTGTTGATCTACTCCGTGATGAGCATTGCTTGATAGGGCACTACCTTGACCCGTTTCAAAGTACATGACGTTTTGTCCAATGGTTCCGCGCTTGAGTGAGAGGGTGGCTTCATATCCTTCTTGTAGTAAACCAAGTGAAATTCCAAAACCATCATTAGCCAGTTGGGTGCCGGCAATTGATTGAAACATTAAATCAATCGGTACATTTTTTTCAGCCAGTTGAATGCCTGAGCTGATATGCGTAAGTACACAAGATTGCGTTGGAATTTGATATTCCTGAATGACATGATCAAGCAATTTCAGTAGCTCTGACAAATTATGCAGGTTATCCGTGGCAGGGTTAATGCCAATTACGGCATCACCATTGCCATACATCAACCCATCTAAAATACTGGCTGAAATACCGAGCACATCATCGGTAGGGTGGTTCGGTTGTAAACGGGTAGAAAGATGTCCTTTTAAACCAATTGTGTTGCGAAATTGGGTGACCACTTCACATTTGCTGGCGACATAAATCAAATCTTGATTGCGCATAATTTTGCTGACAGCAGCCACCATTTCTGGGGTTAAACCCGATGCTAATGCTTTTAAGCTTTCTGGAGTGGCATCTTCTCCAAGTAGCCAATTTCTAAAATCGCCTACTGTAAAGTGTG
>NZ_JAYWYV010000098.1:0-1987 GCF_048147885.1 Acinetobacter sp. 228 | reverse complement strand
TGAATTTCGTATAACAGCCATTATGTTAAATAGACACTATTTAGACCTCATATGTTTAAATTGGATTGAAATAAATAACTTGATTTTTTTATGCTGAGCCTATACAAACTACCGATCGGTAGTTAATTTAATTTTAAGTTATGAATAAGTCTGTGGGATTAAAACTCACCATCTCTCTCGCTATCATTGTTGCATTGGGTCCAGCAGCAATTGATATGTATTTAGCATCCATGCCAAATATGGCCCAAGACCTTGATACCTCTTATGCTTCTACGCAGATTACGTTGACTGTCTTTTTGATTTTTATGGGGCTTGGTCAACTATTTTTTGGACCTTGGTCAGATGCTATTGGACGTAAAACCCCGTTATTACTAGGACTTGTTACTTATATTGGTGCTTCAATTTGGGCTGCTTTGGCGTTAAATTTGGAGAGTCTAGTTTTCGCACGTGCACTTCAAGGTTTAGGTGCATCTATGGCTATTGTCGTAGTAATGAGTATGGTCCGGGATTTAACCGAGGGCGCTGCTGCAGCACAATTGTATGCGTTGTTAAATACCATTGTGGCACTAGGTCCAATCGTTGCTCCTGCTATAGGCGGAGTGATTGGATCTCATTATGGCTGGCGTGGTGTAATGCTCGCTTTAGGTGTTTTAGGCATTGTTGTTTTTATCAATACCTTATGTACGCTAAAAGAAAGTTTAGCAGTCAAAGACCGTATTCAGCTGAATTTTGGGTCTGTTACCAAAGTTTATTTGAATATTCTAAAGAATAAGGCCTTTAGCTTTAATTTACTCGCCTTATCAGCTGTGTATTTCTTTCTATTTTCTTATATCGGTGGATCTTCCTTCGTTTATCAAACAGGCTATGGTTTAAGTAGTGAACAATTTGGATTGGTCTTTGGCTTAACCAGTATTAGTTTAATTTTAGGTGCATCCTCATCAGCATATTTCGTGAAAAAAATACCTATTTCACGTCTAGCCCTCATCGGTGCAGTTGTTATCATGATTGGCAGTGCGACATGTATTGCTATGCATATCATGGGTCTTGGTTTAGTGGGGATTGTATCTGGGGTAGCGCTAGGTCTATTTGGTCTTGGTATTTTAGAAGCAACGTTGATGGCGATAGCGATGGAGTCACAACAAACCGCTTTGGGTTCAAGTGCTGCACTACTTGGGGCAATACCGATGCTTCTTTCGTCAACAGCAACGCCTATCGCTGGTCAATTGGTTGAAGTTGATACCTTATACTGGTTAATGTTGCTAAGTGCCATTGGTCCACTCATTCTATTTTTGGTCTATATGGGTACTCGAAATGTACTTATCAAAAAATTAATTCACTAAACCTTGCTTAGGATTACTCCCTTCATGAAAAAATTAAGATCTCAGTCTAAACAACGTATTATTGATGTCGCTTTTAGGTGTTTTGTTCTTAATGGTTATGAAGGGGCCTCTTTAGGTGCTATTGCAGAGAATATTGGAATCCGTAAGGCATCCATATATACACATTTTAAAAGTAAAGATTCATTATTTTTAGAGCTTTTACTAGATGCTTTAGATATCGAGTGTTCTTATTTAGAAGAGTGCTTTAATACATCTGTAAGTGGTAAATTACCTGGGGAGTTGTACTTAGGTAAGATCAAATCACGATATGAGAATGCTATTACCTATCAATTTCTAACTCGAATTGCATATGTTCCACCTAATCATTTAATAGAAAATGTGAAATCAGCTTATCAAGATTATATTCAACAAATTATTCAATTCTATCAGGCAGAGTTATCTCAAATTATTGATGATGATAAAGATCAAGAAATGTATACAGATGCTTATTTAGGTATCTTAGACAGTTTGAGTGTCGAACTCTTATATGACGGGCATATGTATGAGCGACGTTTAAATGCAATGTTGTGTCTATATAAACAAAGTATCGAAAAAATTATTAAATAGGATTACTTAAAATTAACATAATACACCTTATACGAAATACG
>NZ_JAYWYV010000097.1:0-1997 GCF_048147885.1 Acinetobacter sp. 228 | reverse complement strand
CTTACGAAAATATGGTGTTCCAGTCACGACTCGTGAACTGATTGACTTAAATCGTGCAGTAAGCGAAGGGCTAGTTTTTGCCGATCAAGAAGATTTCTATCAACTTGCTAAAACCATTTTAGTTAAAGATGAACGTTTTTTTGATAAGTTCGATCGTGCCATGAAAGATTACTTTGATGGCATAGAAACCTTTGATATTGATGAGTTACTTAAGCAAGTCCATAAACTTCCAAAAGACTGGTTCGACTTAGAACTTCTAGAAAAGCATTTAACACCAGAGCAAAGAGCTGAACTTCAAAAAGCTGGTTCTTTAGAAGAACTGATGAAAATGCTAGAAGAGCGTTTACGTGAACAGCATAAAAAACATCAAGGTGGTAACCGTATGGTTGGCACGGGTGGAACTTCACCTTTTGGTGCTTTTGGTGACCATCCGGAAGGCGTCAGAATTGGTGGGCCGGGCCGTAAGCGTTCGGCGGTTAAAGTATGGGAACAGCGTAAATACCAAAATCTAGATGATGACCAAGTTCTTGGTACCCGCCAAATGCAAATTGCTTTACGACGTTTACGTAAATTTGCAAGACAAGGTGCTGCCGAAGAGTTAGACGTTGACGGTACAATCCGTGAAACGGCCAAGCAGGGTATTCTTGACGTCCAAATGGTGCCAGAGCGTCGAAATCGAATCAAAGTGCTCATGTTGTTTGATGTAGGCGGTTCGATGGATGCACACATTGCCCAATGTGAAAAGTTATTTAGCGCAGCTAAAACAGAATTTAAAACGCTTGAATACTTTTATTTTCATAACTGTCTTTATGACTATGTTTGGAAAGATAATTACCGAAGAACAGCGACCCGCATGAATACGTGGGATTTGTTTCATACTTACGGACGTGACTATCGTGTAATTGTCGTAGGTGATGCCAGTATGGCACCGTATGAGCTGAAATCGGTAGGTGGCTCGGTTGAATATATGAATGATGAAGCTGGTGAAGTTTGGTTACGTCGCCTACGCCAGCATTTTGATAAAACAGCATGGTTAAACCCTGAAACAGAAGGGTATTGGCATTACACTCAAACTATTGGTTGGATTAAAGAGATTTTTGAAAACCACATGTATCCAATGACTCTAAAAGGCATTGAGGATTTGACGCGTTACCTTTCTCGATAAACTTGATAACTTTAATAATTTAAAAAGAGGGATAATATGCAACATCAAATTAATGGTATTGCTTTACCGAATGAACAAGGATTTTTTGGTGAGTATGGAGGTCAGTTTATTCCTCCGCATTTAAAAGAAGCAATGGATGAAATTAATGTTGCTTATGAAGAAATTCGCTATACACCAGAATTTCAAAATGAATTAGCAGACCTCTTTGCAAATTATGTCGGCCGTCCAAGTCCTTTATTTCATGCAAAACGCCTTTCAGAACAGTTAGGTGGCGCGCAAATTTATTTAAAACGTGAAGACTTAAATCATACCGGTGCCCATAAAATTAATCACTGTTTAGGTGAGGCTCTACTTGCTAAATATATGGGCAAAAAGAAAGTTATCGCCGAGACTGGTGCGGGTCAACATGGGGTTGCTTTAGCAACTGCTTGTGCTCTAGTGGGTATTCCATGTGAGATCCACATGGGTCAAGTTGATATTGAAAAAGAACATCCAAATGTGGTCAAAATGAAAATTTTGGGCGCTCATTTGGTGTCAGTAACTCGCGGTACAGCAACCTTAAAAGATGCGGTTGATAGCGCGTTTGAAGAATATTTAAAAGATCCTAAAAATTTTATTTATGCGATTGGTTCTGTGGTTGGTCCACATCCATTTCCTAAAATAGTTCGAGATTTTCAATCAATTATTGGTAAGGAAATTAAAGAGCAGACGCATCAACGATTTGGTAAAAACCCAGATTATGTTGTCGCATGTGTCGGTGGCGGTTCAAATGCAATCGGTGCGTTTACAGCTTTTTTAAACGATTCAGATGTGAAACTTGTAGGAGTTGAAC
>NZ_JAYWYV010000096.1:0-1999 GCF_048147885.1 Acinetobacter sp. 228 | reverse complement strand
ATATTAATTTTTATTATGCAGCTACAGAAATGCGAGCAGCAATTTCTGCTAATTCTTCACTAATAATAGCACGTGCTTCTGGTGCACAGCGTCCACAGCAAGTACCAAGATCAAGCAAATCGCGAATTTCACGATAGCTTTCAGCGCCATTTTCAATAGCGTCTTTAATATCCTGATCGGTAATGCCACGACACAAGCAAACGTACATGGGAGTGATCCCCAAATATAAATGCGATAATTGATATTATTGATAATTATTATCGTTTGTCAATGAAATTCATTTAAAATCTCATTTATCATTATTGGGATTTTGGATAAAAAAATACCACCTAAGCGGAAATCTGAGAGTTACTCAGCTTTTTAAGCTGGGGTGGTATCTAATTTTAGAGCTAAATAATTTCTAGTTAATATTTTATCTTACTGATTAATAATAACAATTCCATCCATTTCAACTAAAGCCCCTTTAGGCAGGCTTGCTACACCAAGTGCAGCACGAGCTGGGTATGGTTGAGCAAAATATTCGCCCATAATTTGGTTAACGAGTTGGAAATTAGATAAATCAGTAAGAAAAATATTGAGCTTTGCAATATCTGCAAGTGTGCCGCCTGCAGCTTCACATACTGCTTTGAGGTTATCAAAAACACGGCGGATTTGAGCTTCAATACCGTCTACAAGTTCCATACTGTAAGGATCTAAACCAATTTGCCCTGATAAATATAGTGTGTTACCTACCAAAATGGCTTGAGAATATGTGCCGATGGCAGCAGGGGCATTTTCAGTATGAATGACTTGACGGGACATTTGGTTCTCCTTGATTAAATCTTTTTTCATCATAATCGATGATACGTTTTGACAAAAGTATCATCGATTTAATTGATTAGGTACTTCTAGAAGTTAGATTTTAGTAAAGCAGAACAAATTTTAGCTGACTTTGGAAATTTCCATTTGTGGAGCAGGGGCGTCTAGACGCTCAATACGTGGGAAGCCATAGTGCATTCGTAAATCACGAATGACTTTTGCAATATGTTTACGGTTGTTTACTACAATATTGACGAAAGTACGCTGTTCGTTGGAATGTACCATTTCTACCCCAGCATTATTTTTACGACATTGGTAGATGAGGTCTGATACCTGTTCATCATTCATTGCCATATAAATCGCAAGGTAAGCAGTAAAACGTACATCATCTACGTCGTCTGCTTTCCATTGAAGCGGCATAATGTTTTCTGGGTGTAAATGTTGTTCATGAAGCAAATTATGACAACGAATACGGTGCACAATTAAACCACGTCGTGTTAAATGGCCTTGAATTGGATCGCCTAAAATAGGATTACAACAGTGGGCATATTTAACATCAATGCCTTCAGTTCCTTGAATTAGCCGATCTGAATTTTCTGCTCGAGGATGCTTGTCATTTGCAAACAAATGGTTAGCTACAAGTTGAGGAAGTAAATCTCCAACAGCAATTTGCTCAAATAATGCATCTTTATTATCAATATGACGCCATTGTAAAAGATCTAACCAATCTGCATCTGAAAGGTCGTTAATAGAACGATTAAAGAGTTTTAAAGCTCTTGAAAGTGCTTGGGCACCAACTAAACGTTGTTCTTCAATATCTTGGTCTTTGAGTACGTGCTGTAAAGCACGGCGAGCTTTTTGAGTGTTAATGAAGCTCAGCCAATCTGGATTTGGCGTTGCTAAAACGTCAGTAATAATCTCAATAACCTGCCCACTAACTAATGGTGTAGAAAGTGGCTTAATTTCACCATCAACTTTCGCACCTACCGCATGGTTGCCTAAGAAAAGACTAGCTGAATAGGCAAAATCAACTACTGTGGCACCTTGTGGTAACTCATGTAACTGGCCGTGTGGTGTGTAAACCCAAATTTTTTCTTGATGCAAATAATCAAGTAAGTCATTAAAAGTCGTTTTAGCGCATTCACCATCAATGAGTGTATTTAGGTTCTGCATGGAAGCTTGAATGGCAGAGCGGCAAGTT
>NZ_JAYWYV010000095.1:0-2002 GCF_048147885.1 Acinetobacter sp. 228 | reverse complement strand
GCAACCAAATTTTTATTCAAACTCACAGGAAACTCACCAAGGCTTCAAGTTCATGTTGCTCAACCATTGATGTTAAGGAAATGCGCAAACGCGAACTATTTTTAGGTACTGTTGGTGGACGTACAGGCATGGCATAAAAACCGCTTTCCTGAACCTGTTTCGCCTTATCGATAGCAGCCTGACTTTCTCCCACAATCACTGGAATAATATGGCTGGTCGATGGACTCATATACCCCTTTTGCACCACTGCTTGTTGAAGATATTGGCTAATATTTTTTAAATGTTCACGTTGAGATTGAGCGTTTAATACTTTTTGAAAAATAAAATTTGCCCAAGCCATAACAATCGGAGGTTGAGCAGTACTAAAAATAAGCGGGCGCATTTTATTAATGAGATAATCTTTAATAATTGGATGGCAAATAATATAACCACCGACTGCTGCTAGCGCTTTACCCAAGGTACCAACTAGAAAATCAATTTCCTGAATTACATTATATTGTTCGGCACACCCTAAACCCTGCTGTCCACGTACGCCAATTGAATGCGCTTCATCGACATATAACATGGTTTTAGCAAAGCGTTTTTTAAGCTGGACTAAAGCGGTTAAATCTGTTTCATCGCCATCCATACTAAAAATACTTTCCGTGACCACAATGATTCGTTCAATCTGGTCATCATCATGATACTTTTGTAGAAGTTGCTCTAAATGCTGTAAATCATTATGTCGATACCGCACATACTGGGCACCAGACAAACGGATCCCATCAATCATACTGGCATGAACTAACTTATCTGCCAGAATTAAAGTTTTACTATCAGCAACAGCGGGCAAAATACCAATATTCATATGGTAGCCACTATTAAATAATAGAGCCGCCCGACCACCAAATGCTTGGCTTAGGCTATTTTCCAACTGTTCATATTCATCAAAATTGCCCGTTAATAAACGTGAAGATGAAGAACTAAAATAGCTACGTTCTAATGGATAGCAATCTAAAAATTCTTGGCGAAGATCAATATCAGCTGCCAACCCAAGATAGTCATTTGAAGCTAAATTGAGCATCGTTTTATTTTGAATTGTAATAAAACGGCCATGCTGCACATTTTGGGTAAATTGTCTGAAATTACCTTGTCGTTTTAACTCATCTAACTCTGTAGCAAAATGATCGAGCAATGACATCTTAATGTGCCCCCTGCATCGTTTTAACTACTTCAACCAACTGTTCGAGCAAGTCACTTAACTCTTGTTGAGTGATGACATAAGGCGGCATGACATAAACTAATTTTCCAAAAGGACGAATCCAGATTCCACGCTCTACAAATTGTTGCTGTAAAGTTTTCATATCGACATTAAAGGTGAGTTCTACCACACCAATTGCACCGAGCACTCGTACATCAGCAACATAATCAAGCTGATTTAAAGGCATTAAATATTGGCTAAGCTGTTGCTCAATTCGCTTAATATTGGCCTGCCAATCTTGCTCAATTAATAATTGCGTACTTTTTAAAGCAACGGCACAAGCGAGTGGATTGGCCATAAAAGTTGGGCCGTGCATAAATACCCCAGCCTCACCGCGACTAATGGTTTCTGCTACATACTTTGTCGTTAAGGTCGCAGACAAAGTCATATAACCGCCTGTTAACCCTTTACCTAGGCACATAATATCCGGCTCGACTTGAGCATGTTCCCAAGCAAAGAGCTTACCTGTACGGCCAAAACCAGTGGCAATTTCATCAAAAATTAACAACAGATGATATTTTTCACAAAGCGCTTTAGCCTGACGTAAATATTCAGGGTGATAAAAGCGCATGCCTCCTGCCCCTTGGACAATCGGCTCAATAATCAGTGCAGCAAGGTTTTCATGATTTTGCTGAATAGCTTGCTCTAACTCGGCAATATCTTCTCGGTTCCACTCCTCATGAAATTTGGTTTGCGGAGCTGCTACAAAAAGACGGTTCGGTAAGCTGGTACCAAAAATCTGATGCATGCCTGTCACTGGAT
>NZ_JAYWYV010000094.1:0-2010 GCF_048147885.1 Acinetobacter sp. 228 | reverse complement strand
TATCAACCCGATCTATTAATTACAGTAGATAATGGAATTTCTAGCCATGCTGGTGTTGATGCAGCACATGCTCTAGGCATGCAAGTGATTATTACTGATCATCACTTAACGACTAAAGAAACCCCACTTGCTGAGGCGGTGGTAAACCCAAACCAATTAGGATGTGAGTTTCCAAGTAAGGCACTTGCCGGTGTTGGCGTTGCTTTTTATGTACTTGCCAATTTGGCGAGTCTACGCAATAGACAGGGTAAAAGCACAAGTAAAGTGACTCAATATTTAGATTTGGTCGCTTTGGGAACTTATGCCGATGTTGCTGTTTTGGATTATAACAACCGTATTTTGGTCGATGCAGGTGTAAAACGTATTCAGCAACATCAGTGTCGAGTGGGAATTTTAGCCTTACTCGATATCGCTGGTCGGGAAGCTACTTCAATACGTGCCCAAGATTTAGGTTTTGTGCTCGGACCGCGCATTAATGCTGCTGGACGTATGGAGAGTATGCGTATTGGGATCGAGTGTTTATTAGCTGACACGATGGAAACTGCATACCCCATTGCTCAGCAATTAAATCAGTTAAATATCGATCGCCGTCAAATTGAAGGGGAGATGAAGCAACAAGCTTTATCTGCTTTAGACAGTTTACAACTCTCACAACAAGATATTCCCGCGGCGCTTGTTTTGTTTGAAGAAAACTGGCACCAAGGTGTAATCGGGATTGTCGCGGGACGCTTAAAAGAACAGTTCCATCGTCCAACGATTGTGTTTGCTCCAGATGAAGATGGTATTCATATTAAAGGCTCAGCACGTTCCATTGATGGGGTGCATATTCGAGATACCATTGAACAAGTTGCCGAACAACATCCTGAGCTGGTGAGTCATTTTGGTGGACATGCGGCAGCGGCAGGCTTAACGATTCGTAAAGAAAACTTTGAAGCTTTTAAAACCGTATTTAATGATTGTGTAGCTGCTATGGATGAATCAATCTTTCAAGCGACATTATGGACCGATGGTGAGCTACCTGTCTCTGCTTTGCAATTAGATACCTTAAACTGGATTGAGCGTTTAGGTCCGTGGGGACAAAAATTTCCTCTGCCTCAATTTGAAGGATATTTTAAAGTTATCGATTTTCGTTGGCTCAAAGAGACACATTTAAAGCTTAGATTAGCGATAGACCAATATAGTTTCGATGCTATTGCTTTTAATGCAGCAGGTCGCTTCGAGTTTGATCCGATGCGTGACCATGTGCATTTGGTTTATGAAATAGACCGTAATGTCTTTAATGGTAATGTGAGCTTACAGCTACGCATTGTGCATTTAAATCAATAAAAAAATCCGCTCAATTGAGCGGATTTTTTTTAATCTAGGTTAGATTAGAAGCGGTATGCTGCACGAACACCATAAGTGTTGTCGTTATCACCGAATCCAACACGACCTTCAACACTTACTTGCTGATTTAAGAATTTTTTAGCATTGATACCAAATTCATCTTTATCAGTTAAGTCGTTATTGTAGTAGTCCACACCTAAACTTAAAGTTTTATCGATGGAGTAGTCCCCGCGAACTTTATATTCGTCAAGGTCACCAAACGCACCATAAGCTTCAAGGTTTACGTCATGTTGACCAACTTGAGTTACATACTTAGCACGAACGGTAGGATCTGCACCGTCTTTACCGTCTTTCTCGTCGTAACCTTTAACACCTAGAGCAAGTAATAAACCAGGAGCTGGTAAATAACCTACTTCTGCAGCATAAGTAGTCACTTTACTGTCGATATTAGTGTTGTCGATTTCACGTTCGTTTCTGCCTACATCACCGCTAAGGTAAAAGTCAGAGTTAGGAACGAAGTACTCAACGCCTACGCCATATTGAGTGTCTTTTGTGCCGCTGTTATCGCCATAGTTAACATGTGCGTTAACGTTACTTGCACGGTTTAAGAATGCTGCTTCTGCAAGCGGTGCATTACGTGTTTGAACAGGGTTGAAATAATAAGTCCCATCAACACCGAATTTG
>NZ_JAYWYV010000093.1:0-2023 GCF_048147885.1 Acinetobacter sp. 228 | reverse complement strand
CATTAAAAAAACCTATTTAAACCGTGAGCCAAAGTCTAACAAAAAAGAGCAAACTTTCATAAAAAAAATAGTGAACAAGTGTTGACTGAGTGAACACTTATAAATATAGTGTACATATGTTCACTATACGAACATGTGTTCACTCAAATAAATAGCCAGAAACAAAAGAGGAACGTATGAACGCAACACTTAACTATCAACCACATTGGGTTCGAGAAGATTTCGTTGATTTTGTTTTGCAGAAAATTAACGTGACTTGGGCTTGGAATAGGATACTTGCAGAAGTTACCGCTGTTCAGCCACTTCATACCGATATGGTACTGATAAAACTTAAACCAAATCGTAATTTTAATTTCGAACAGGTTTGTGCGGGACAAAGCATTCTACTGACGTTGCTTATCGATGGCGTTTACCAACAACGTAGCTATTCGATTATTGAAGTAACCACTCAAGGTGAAATCGCTTTAGGTATTAAAGTACAAGGCTTGGTGTCTCGTGCAGCTCAACTATTACATGTAGGTGAGTGTGTTGAGATTTCACAGCCACAAGGTGATTTTACTTTGCATCAAGGTCAGCAGCCTGCAATTTTAATTGCCTCAGGAAGCGGTATTACTGCAATTTATTCACTCTTGCAGCAAGCTTTGAAACAGCAGCTTGAACAAATCCATGTTATTTATTTTAATCGTGCGGAAATTTTTCATGCTGAATTAAAAGCTTTGGTAGAACAGCATCCACAGCTTCAATATCATTTTTTTAATACCAGCGAGCAAAAGCAGCATTTAACTGAAAGCTTACTGCAAAAGCTGGTTCCAGATTTTGCGCAGACTGCGACCTATATATGTGGGCACCACGGCATGATGCAGCAGGCGAATGAAATTTATGTGCAAAAAGGTGCTCAGTCTCAGCTTCATCAAGAATATTTCCAACCACTTCAAGTGACTGGTACACATGCAGCACAGCCTGTTATTTTCCGCCGTGCTCAACACGAATTTTTAGCTGAAACAAATTTACTGAGCAGTGCAGAGCAGGCGGGACTACGCCCGCAACATGGCTGCCGTATGGGTGTTTGTAATAAATGCAGTTGTACCAAAGTGAGCGGAGTTACTCAAAACCTGTTAACAGGTGAAATTGAAGACCAACCGAACCGTCCAATTAAACTATGCGTGAGCCAGGCATTAAGCCCAGTCACAATTGATCTATAAAAAGAATTACAGAGGATTAACCCTATGAATATGGCATTAGAATTTTCTACTGTTTCTAAATCTGCTCATTTAACCCGTGAGCAAATTGAAAAATTTGGCCGCCGTGTTGAACAGATTCGTCAAGATGTTATGCAAAGTCTTGGTGAGCAAGACGCAAAATATATCTACAAAGTACGTAATTTTGTTCGCTATACCGAAATCGCATCGCGTGGCATGTTGATGTTTGGTGGTTGGATTCCACCTGTCTGGTTATTGGGAACAGGCTTACTGGGTATTTCTAAAATTGTAGAAAACATGGAACTTGGTCATAACGTTATGCACGGTCAGTTTGACTGGTTAAATGAACCAAGTCTGAATGGTAATACTTACGATTGGGATACCATTGCCTCGGGTGATGACTGGCGTGAAACACACAACTATGTACATCACACCTATACCAATATTGTCGGTAAAGATCATGATGTCGGATATGGTATTTTGCGAGTAAGTGATCAACAGAAGTGGGAACCTCGTCACCTATTTAATATTCCTTTGGCTCTACAGTTAATGTTTTTCTTTGAATGGTATGTAGGTGTACAAAATCTACATCTTGAAGATGCATTAGTTTATAAAACCAAAAGCTGGAAACAGGTGTGGGAAGATGCGGCTAAGGTCCGTAAAAAAGCAACACGCCAAGTTTTAAAGGATTATGTGTTTTTCCCTGTGATCTCTGGTCCTATGTTTTTACCGGTTTTTGCAGGCAATGTAGTTGCTAATATTATTCGTAACTTGTGGTCATCTGCTGTGATTTTTAATGGTCACTTTACTGAAGATGCAGAAAC
>NZ_JAYWYV010000092.1:0-2027 GCF_048147885.1 Acinetobacter sp. 228 | reverse complement strand
CTTTGGCAATAAAGCAAAACCGACACCTAATTCCACACAGCTTACAATGCCATCCAGACTGCCCATTTCCATAATTTGCGAAGGTGGCACACTGTGATCATTTAAAAACAACTCAATTGCATGCCGATAGGAACATCCTTGTCGAAATGCAATAAAACGAGTCTTTGCGAGGGTGGCAATGTCGGGAAAATCAATTTGTTGTTTTGGGCAAACCAAAACCAGTTGTTCTTGCCACACCGGAAAACTATATAGCTCTGGAATCACATATTTAGAAGCGACAAAAGCACAATCGACTTCTCCTTGTTGCACAGCATTTAACAAATATCCTGTCGGGTGAGTTTGAAGTTCAAGCGGCAGATTCGGATGTTGCTGCATACATTCATTAAGCAATTGAGGAAGTCGTATTGCTGCTGTCGTTTCCATACTGCCCAAACGAATAGTTTCATTCGGGTCAATATCACCTTCTCGGAAGATTGTCTTCGCTTTATTATGCAGTGCGATCATTTGCACAGCATAACTATGTAGCTGGTGTCCTGCATTGGTTAATGTAACGGGGTTATGACGATTTAATAAAATCACACCTAACTCTTCTTCAAGCTTTTTCACGTGGCTCGTGATATTGGATTGAACCGTACACATTTTTTGTGCAGCCAATGAAAAACTTCCACTCTCTGCAACCGCTAAAAAAAACTCTAAAGACTTAAGCAACATGCCACTATCTCAAAACAAGATAATTAATATCATATTAAATCATTTCTAATGATAAATAAACTCGCTTTTAATAATAAAAAAATTGAGAGATTTCTCATGTCTACGTTCTATCGAATGAGCCTGCTTGTCTTTTTAGCGACTTGCCTAGGAATTGGTATTTTTAGATTTTCCTATACCGTACTCATGCCTATTATGATTGTGCAATATGGATGGACTCATGATTTTGCAAGCTATTTAGGAAGTGCAAATTTATTGGGCTATCTGGTTGGCGCATTATTGGCACTGTTTAGCATTAAAGAAAAATCTATACCCGCTTTGATTATAACTTCGGCGGTTTTAGGTAACTTAAGCCTACTCTGCTGTTCTTTTATACACATGCCTTTGGCTTGGTTTATTCTCTGGCGCACCATTTCAGGTATCGCAGGTGGCCTACTCATGATTTTAGCGCCCAGCTTTGCCATGAAAAATATTGCAATTAGCCAAAGGCTCAAAGTCAATTTTTTAGGGTTTAGTGGTATTGGCGCAGGCGTGTTATCTGCCACTCTCATTATTCCTGCACTTAAAAATATGCCTGTTCAATATGTCTGGGAAATTTTTGCCCCCATTTCCATTATTGGCAGTTTGGTACTTTTTCAGTTATTAAGGCACCCACCTACCGAGTCCGTTCAAACGGCCAATCAAGCTCCTCAAAACTTCAAACATTCACGTTTAGGACTGGTCATTATTATTGCTTATATGTGCAGTGCTTTTGCATATATCCCTCACTCTTTGTTTTGGATGGACTATTTATCGGGAACCCTACATTTTCCATTGCAACAACGAAACTTATTTTGGGTTCTTTATGGGGTTGGAAGTTGTATTGGCGCCTTTGTGGCGTATTGTTTAAGCCGCCTTATTGGATATTTGCAGGCAATTAAATGTCTATACGGTGTCTATTGCTTGGCAGTTGCCCTACCTTTTTTTTCACATGCTACTGCTTTGCTCACTTTATCGTCCTTTCTTACAGGTTTACTCACACCTGCCACCGTATTTATTAGCTCTTATAGCCTGCTACAGATTTATGAACAGCGTTATCAAAAAATCTGGAGCCTTGCCACCATTGGGTTTGCCAGCACTCAGTTATTAGGTGGCGTTGTTATTAGTACTTTACATCACTTGCATTGGTCTTATGCACACCTGTTCTTAATGGGTGGCATTGTTTTGCTATTCGCTTTAATCCTTTTAGTTCGCACCCGTTCTTCCATACCCACCACTCTCGGAGAAACCAAATCATGAAAACTCTGCTCTTTCCTGTATTTCTAGTTGCGTTCGTTCGT
>NZ_JAYWYV010000091.1:0-2049 GCF_048147885.1 Acinetobacter sp. 228 | reverse complement strand
GCCTTCCATATTGAGAAGGTCTGCACTCGGTTCTTGAATATTTTCTTGCTGTTTCAATGCATCAGTTAATGCAGCTTCTTTTGCACGACTTTGCAATAACTCAACTAACTCAGCGTCAAGTTCAATTTCGTCAAAAGTTTCAGCTGGCACATAAGCAATCTCTTCTAAAGAAGTGAAGCCCATCTCTACTAACGCCATTGCCAAGTCTTCTTCAATATCTAAACGTGATACAAACATGTCGAGATATTGCTGAGCTTCATTCTGCTGACGAGCACGATACTCTTCTTCAAGCATCATGTCGAGTTTGTAGCCAGTTAAATCAGAAGCTAAACGAACATTTTGACCTTGCGAACCAATCGCACGTGCCAATTGATCGTTGGTAGCAAAAATAATGTCTGCACTTTTTGCATCTTCATCAAGCACAATGCCTGATACATCAGCTGGTTCTAATGCACTTGCGATGTATTGAGCTGGATCATCAGACCAAACTACAACATCAATACGCTCACCATTTAACTCTTGCTGTACCGCTTGGATACGTGTTCCACGCATACCAATACATGCACCAACAGGGTCAATACGGTGGTCGTTCGTTTTTACTGCGATTTTTGCACGAACACCTGGTTGACGCGCCGCAGCTTTAATTTCAATAATTTCTTCAGAAATTTCAGGAATTTCTTTCTTCATCAAAGCAATAAGCATTTCAGGCTTAGCGCGTGATAATAGAAGCTGAGCACCACGGCCTTCACGGTTTACACTATATAAAATAGCATTTACACGTTGTTTTGGACGAAGAATCTCTTTAGGAATCATTTCTTCACGAGCTAAATAAGCTTCAGCATTGTCACCTAAGTCAATGATGAAACCATCTTTAGTTTGCTTTTTCACTTCACCGTAAATTAGCTCGCCAACTTTTGATTCATAAGCATCAGCAACTAATGCACGCTCTGCTTCACGAATTTTTTGTACGATAACCTGTTTCGCAATCTGCGCAGCGATACGACCGAACTCAATCGATTCTACTTCAAGCTCACGAACGTCGCCAATTGACCATTTTGCAGGATCAACATCAGAAATTGCGTCTTGGCATGCTGGCATTTCATGATCTTCATCTGCCACAACAGTCCATTGACGGAAAGTACGGTAATCACCAGTTCTACGATCAATTTCTACACGAAGCTGAGCTTCTTCAGAATTGGTACCCTCGTAAAATTTTTTCTTCGTTGCAGCAACTAGAGCTTGTTCTAAAGCTTCGAAGATCGCTTCACGACTAACACCTTTTTCATTACTAACCGTTTCAACAACGGTAAGAATTTCGCGGCCCATAAGTCACCTACCGATTTCTTATATAATTTAAATAAATTTAATCTTGATAGATCAAGTTTGCTTTATCGATATTGTTGCTGTCGATATCAAGCACATGCTTTCCTTCAACTTCAACCTGAATCTCTTCATTTTCAAGGTCTACAGCAAGGAGTTTTGCTTGAAATTTACGACGATTTTCTACTGCAGCAATCAAACGCAAAGCAACCTGTTGTCCAATGTAGCCTTGCAACTGTTCGAGTTGAAAAAATGGGCGATCCCAACCTGGTGAAGAAACTTCTAATGCATATTCACCTGAAATCGGATCATGGACATCCAGCATTGCGCCGACCTGTTGTGTAACACGAACACAATCTTCTACACCAATACCGCGACCTTGCTCTACTTCACCATCTTCATTAATCACTGGTTCAGCATTTTCATCAACCGGTCTATCGATATAAATACGCAATAATGAACGCTTACCTTGTGGAAGGAATTCAATTCCCCAAAGGTCGACACCACATGCCTCCACTGCTGGAGCAATCATGTCATACAATGCTTGGGATTTATTTGATAATTTCATTTACTCTCGTCATTCTCGTGCGATTCAATCGGTTGTTTTAACCGACACAGACTTACTATAGTGAAGCATGACTATTTGACCAATTGATGTCGACACTACACGATAGCGATACGATAACCAATAAAAAAGGGCGTTAATCGCCCCTATATAGCACAGAAAAC
>NZ_JAYWYV010000090.1:0-2050 GCF_048147885.1 Acinetobacter sp. 228 | reverse complement strand
AGAAGACGAGCTTTAACCCAATTTGAGCAAAAACAGGCTCAGCTTAATGTTTTATATTACCTAAATCACCTTCCTATTTTTCATTCATCAAAAAAAATCGGTTTATATCTGCATGCTTTTGGTGAAATCCATACCGATCTTCTTATCAAATTATGTTTTAAAAAGAACAAACAAGTTTATTTACCCATGATTTGTTCGATGAACCAACGTTTAGTATGGGTAAAAATAAATAAAAACCAATATTTAAGTCGTCGTTTTTCTCATCACCCATTGGGAATGAAAGAACCTATGGCGACTCGCGGAAAACATGTATCACAGCTTGATTTGCTACTTATGCCACTTTTAGCTTGCGATCACTATGGGACACGTATTGGTATGGGTGGTGGTTATTATGATCGTACATTAGCAAGTGCTAAACATAAGCCCTACCGTTTAGGATTGGCACATCAATTTCAATTTATTGAACACACTTTAGAACGTCAAAGTTGGGATCAACCATTAGATGGTTTACTGACTCCACAGCACTTTTATTATTTTAAAAGATGATTTTTATATAAAATTTATAAAATCTCCAATATATCCTTTTACTTTTTTAGCTCCTTAAAAAACGAAAAAGTAACCACCCTAAGGATGGTTACTTTGCCGTGACAGACCGTTTTACCAACTTATATTAACACGTCTATTTGGCGCTAAACATTGAATAAGTTGTGAACTATTGTTATCACTACACTGCTTGTATAAGTCGGTCTGGCTATTCGCCTGTATTTGTATACGGCTTGGTTCAACACCTTGTCGTACCAGTAACTTAGCAACCGTATTCGCTCGTTTAGATGATAACTCTTGGTTATAACTAAACTTACCCAATGAGTCTGTGAATCCAGAAACAATAATTGGGGTTGTTGTTGGACTTTTCTTAATTTGCTCAGCAATTTTCACAACGCTATTAGTACCTTCTTCAATCGCACTCGCATCAAATCGATCAAAAGCAAATAGGACACTCGCTGTACGATCTGCAATTACAGTGCTACGTTCTGGTGCCTGATTATTTGCTCCCAAAACAACTAAACCTTCACACGCTTCACCCTTCCAAGATAAACGTTCTGCTAAATAGTGCTTATCAAAATCAATACGCAACTGGCAACGCTGGTATTGGTGTGTGTTGGGAACACGGATATCTAGCACATAGTTCCAAACTTTTACTGCAAAAAGCCCTTCACTAAATTGTGGATTGCCTAGTAAAGCTCGAATTTGATCTTTATTTAGTCCTGTATCTAAACGAGCAACATCTTGGTATTCATAACGTTTTACTTGTTTCAAATAACTCTTTTCAATCGCTGGAAAATGAATTTTCTGTTGCTGAGCCTGTTCATTTGCATAAGTTGTGACTGCGAAACCAGCAAAAGCTGCTACGACTAAGCTTTGGATTGTTTTGTTCATCTCTATAATCTCTTTAATCTGTCGAGCAAGGAGAGCATTGCCCTCCTAACCAGTTTCTTAATTAATCACACCACTAATACCAACGCGGACGCTTGGCTCACCTTGAGAAGCAGCTGCCACACCACCTGTAATTGACCAACGGCCATTGTCAGAGGTTTTGCGTAAGGTCACACCGACTGCGTTCTCACCACCATGATATGCAGCACCAACAGCATAGGTATATTTACCGGCTACAAACGGCGCATTTTCTAAGGCCATGGCAGCGGCAATACCTGCATTAGCTTTTTTCTCAACGTCATCAATACGTTTATTAGTGTCATAGAACACTTGTTGTAACTGATCACCCAGATTGGTAATTTTGTTACCCAATTCTTGGTTCGACTGGTTTAAGGTCCCAATCGCATCATTAATATTGTTCTTACCTGTACCACCAATATTGTTGGTTGTAATTGAGCCATCTTTAGGATCAATCGTAGTATTTCCACCAATACTGTTTTTGATGCTTTCTGAAATTTTATGGATTTGTCCACCATTTACGAGTCGTCGCATAAGAACCGATTGCTGTTCCTAGACCTTTCTCAACCACAGCCCCCGTACCAACACTGATTGCTCC
>NZ_JAYWYV010000089.1:0-2071 GCF_048147885.1 Acinetobacter sp. 228 | reverse complement strand
AATTTTAAAACTGGTGGTGTGCTTGCGAGCATCGGGATTATTGCTGGGCTTTTAACTGGTATGTTAGGGGTTGGAGGCGGCTTTGTAATTGTACCCGCGCTTAGAAAAGTCACAAATTTGGATATGCATAGCATTGTTGCAACCTCACTTATGATTATTTTCCTGATTAGTGGAATGAGTATTGTGATGCATATTGCAGAGGGCTTTCACTATCCAGTCACCATTACTAGTGCGTTCGCGCTCGCATGTGCATTCGGTATGTTATTAGGACGACAAGCTATTCGGTTTATTCCGTCTGCAATTGTACAAAAGGTCTTTGCTTTAATGGTTTTTGCTGTCGCAATTTATATGGTTATTAAGATTGTTAATCTAACAAATATCTGAGCGATATAGTATTTTAACCTTCTCTATAAATAGCAATTTTTCCAAGATGAGATATTAAAATTATCTTTGGAAAATTGATTTAAACCATTTAATTTTTTGAGAAAGTGAAATGAAGCGAATTAACGTGGCAATTTGTGGTTTTGGACGGATTGGGCAACAAATTGCAGAGCTTCTTTTAAATCGATCGACCTACTATAAACAAAAATATCAAATTGATGCCCGTTTAGTGGGTGTTTGTAACTCATCATCAGGCTTAATTGACCAAGAAGGTTTACAAGCTTCAAAGTGGCTAGATAAAACACAATATCAAGCAGGCCTAACTGAGCAAAAGTTTTTAGGAAAGGTTCAAGCAGATGTCATTATTGAAACTGGACCAAGTGATTATGTTACCGGTGGGAAAGGCCTATTTTATTTAAATTATGCTTTAACACATAGCATGCATGCGATTGCAGTATCTAAAGGTGCTTTAGTCGTAGAAGGTAAAAAACTAATTAACTTGGCACATCAGCACAATAAAAAACTATTTTTTAGCGGTGCCACTGCTGCAGCTTTACCGACTGTTGATTTGTTTGAATATAACTTGGCTGGCTGTCAAATTTTAGAAATAGAAGGTATGTTTACAGGTACCACGAATTTTATTTTAAATGATATGTCGCAACACGAATGCGCATTTACAGAATCTCTTGAAAAAGCTCAAGCAAAAGGTATTGCGGAACCTGACAGCTCTTTCGATGTAGATGGATGGGATACTGCTGCAAAAATTACGATACTAGCCAATACTGTTTTAGGAGCTGATGTAAAAATTCAGGATATTCCAAGACAAGGAATTAGTCATGTTACGGCTGAACATATTCGTGATTGGAAAAAAGAAAATGTAATTCCTCGTCTGGTTGGTTTTATCCATATTAAAAATCAGCAAATTCAAACAGGTGTTGAATTAAGGTTAGTCCCAGCAAATCATCCGTTTGCTCATCTGCAAGGTTCTAATAAATGTATTCGGGTGTTAACGCAAGAAATGGGGGAATTTGTTGTCAGTGGAGGGGCATCTGCGCCCTTAGCCACAGCCGCTGCAGCTTTAAAAGATTTCGAGTTGATGCTAAAAACGGGCTGCTAAAATTAATTATGATTTATAAAAAAAGCAGGCTTTTATGCCTGCTTCTCACAATTTTTTTGACTGCTAAATAACTTCTTTCCAATTTCAAACTTACTAAACATTAAGTAGTTACCAAGTAAGATGAGTAAAATTCCAAATACAGCATTTAAAGTCCACTCATATCCTTCAAAGAAAGTAGAAACTGTTAGAGCAACTAAAGGAAAGAGCAACGTGCTATAGGCTGCTTTAGCTGCGCCAATTCGCCCGACCAGAGAAAAATAAGCTGAAAACCCAATAACCGTGCCAAATACAGCTAAGTATAGTACCGAGCTTAAAAATGGGAAATTCATCGGCGGCATTAAATCTTGTCCTGTAAATAATGCCAGAATTAACATCACCAATGCACCATAAGTCATTGCATAACAGTTTGTTGAAAAGATATTTAGGCCACGTTTTTGGTGTCTAACACTAATCATGTTCCCTAACGAAAAACCGTAAGTGCCTATTGCACATAGCCCAATACCCATTAATAGCTGCGCATTAAACTGACTATTAATCAGGTCATGCCAAAACAGTAAAATAATACCACTTAGG
>NZ_JAYWYV010000088.1:0-2084 GCF_048147885.1 Acinetobacter sp. 228 | reverse complement strand
GGCTTTGTTGCACAAAGATTTAAAAGTTAAGACTTCTCATATCTACTCAAATTTAAGTGACAACTCGGGTATGTGGTCTGCCTAAGTCCGTAAATTTATTTAATACTGCCATACGTGCATGAATCTCATTGACTTGGCTTTGAAAATTTCTCGCACTGAGTTTATCCCCTAATAATTTGATGCAATGCATCTTGGTTTCAACCAAACTTCGCCGATGATAGCCTGACCATTTCTTCCAAATAGTTCTTCCTAAACGTTTAACTGTTCGAAGCAACTCATTGCGTTCTAGCGAGCCCATCTTTTTATCTTTCCATGGCTTCGCATTTTTTCTTGGTGGAATCACTGCATGTGCTTGCCGATCCGCAATGACCTGTCGGCACTGTTTGGTATCATAAGCTCCATCGGTATAGACGGAGTCAACTCTCTCATCTTGTGGAATCTGATCGAGTAAATCACCAAGTACCTGTGAATCACTCACATTGTTGGTTGTGAGCTGAACAGCGCGTATTTGTAAGGTTTTAGCATCTATACCAATATGTAATTTACGCCATTGGCGACGATATTCAGGCTGATGTTTTTTACGCTTCCATTCACCCTCACCTAAGAATTTCAGACCTGTAGAGTCAACGATTAGATATAGTCCATCACAACTTTTTTGATAGCTAATCACAATATCAATATGCTGTTGTCGTCTACAAATTGTAGTGTAGTCTGGCGCTATCCAATTTAACCCACAAAGATGGATGAGACTTTGAACAAAGCCAGTGACCATGCGTAAAGATAATCGAAAGAGAGATTTAATCATTAGGCAGCATTGGATAGCTGCGTCGGAGTAAGTTTGATTTCGTCCTTGTTTGCCTTTTGATGGGGCATACCATTGCGTAGCAGGATCAAACCAAATGGCAATATTTCCACGATTAATGAGAGCTCGGTTATATGAAGACCAATTGGTTGTGCGATAAATTTTTGGTGTCGACTTATTCATTTGAAAATTATATTGTGGAATAAGCCTTTAGAGATAGGTTTGTGCAACAAAGCCTCGTTAAACGCCCGCCGGTTCGACAAGCCGGTCAAGGGGTCGGTGATCGCCATACGCAGCAACTGCTGCTCCATTTCCTTGCGAGAAGAGATGTTGAGCAGAGTGCCGACTATCAGTTGCCTGCCCGCGTCACCCAGCCATCGGCCGCGATCCAAAACCCAAATCCAAACGCCGGATCGATGACGAACGCGGTACTCGCACTCCAATCGCTCCGACGGGTTTTCTTGATAAGCGCGCACCTTTGCCAGAACGACCGGTAAATCCTCCGGGTGAATACGCGCTTGCCATGCGGCATGGGTGGCGCCAATCTTCTCGTCGTCGGAGGTGAAGCCGAACATCGCCAGACTGCGGGCAGAAAGCCTGAAGCTGTCGGTGGCGATATCCCATTCCCAGAACCCCAATTCTGCGCCTTCCAGGGCGATGGCGATCCGTTCGTTGTCGTCGATTTTCGCTTGTTGGCGAAGCTTCAGCTCGTCGCGCCTCTGGCGATTGGTACGAGCAAAACCCCACGCGCAACCGCCATGCCAATATTGGCAAGTAGCGACACCATCAACCCAATGGCCGGCCCGTTCATGGTCTATCCCCACCTGACTCACTGAGTGTCTGCCGTAATTCCTCGATCCGGCGGTTGACGTAGTCGGCATTGATGCCCAGCATCAACAGCACCTGCTCGGCCAGCCCCAGTCCCAAAGCCAGGTACAACGGGTACAGCCTGACATTGGGCAGATTACGCAAAAGCTGGGCATCCGTTACGCGGTCAGTGGCCACCACCAAGGGCAAGGTCGGGCGGCGTTCGAGGACCGCTCGCGCAATGCGCTCGGCCGTCTGCGGACGAACAAGCGTCAGCACCACCAGACGGGCATGGGCCAATCCGGCGGCGGCCAGGGTGTCGAGCCGACTGGCATCGCCATACGACACCGGCGCCCCCATCGCACGACCCGCTTCGACCCTTTGGCGGTCCGATTCCAGCAGCAAATGCGGCACGCCTGCCAGACGCAGCGTTCGACTCAGCAGCAGCCCGACTTCATCCGCCCCACAGATGATC
>NZ_JAYWYV010000087.1:0-2109 GCF_048147885.1 Acinetobacter sp. 228 | reverse complement strand
ATTTGGTTGAGGAAAAAGATATTTTTCCAACTGAGGTAGCATAAGTTCCATATTCTTACCAATCATCCATTGTGGCTCTGAAGGTTCTACACCTTGAGCTACTTCCCATTTGGTTACGGTTTGCTTAGCAGCATTAAATGAATCTTTCATAGAAGACTGCTCACGCATCGCTAAATCAAAGAAAGCTCGTCCAAAATAAGTATAGTCAGCTTCGTTATTACAACCGAACGAAGTTTTATCCGCAGCAGATGCCGTAATAATTAAAGTATCAGGTGACTGTAACGCCGGAATAAAACTTCCTGAGTAACAAGCAGAAATGACAATCACACGCCAACGTATCCCCGCTTTATCGAGCGTTTCACGTAACCATTTCGGATCGACTTGCCCCAAATCTAGAGGTGCATTTTCAATTTCAAAATGGTTTTGTTCACCGTGCGATGTCATATATAAAAATAACACATCACTATCACGGTTCATTTGCTGGCCCATACGGCGTAAGGCCAACTCTATACTGGTTTTAGATGCAATCGGGATTTCGGTTCGGGTATCCGGATTATTGACCAGCATCATTGAACGCCCGACTGTACCAACACGCGTATCGAATTGTTCTTTAATACGAACCACTTCCGATTTAAAAACGTCTTGATAACTATCGCCTGCAACACCCAAGAAATACCAATGACTTTTAGCTAACTCACCATATTGAACTTGCTCTAAAGCATCATGAAGTAATTTACTTTGTGCATAAAAAGCATCTTCGGCAAAAGTAGGTGGAGAATCTTCCACTTTCCAAATAGGCTGATCTTTTACTGAAAGTTGCCAAACCACCATGGTCGCAATGGTCGCAACCATAACCAATGCCCGCTCCCACCAAGGCCACTTAAGCTCACGTGAGAACACCCAAATGACCGCCAAACTTTGCCACACAAAAAGTGCTACAAACAAACCAGGTAAAATACCGTTATAAATAGCATCCGGAATAAAGTTTAGATAACCATTAGATCCCAAATATTGAATTAAACACTGTATTAATAAAATATTGGTATCTAAAACCAACCACAATAAGGCTGGAACCAACATTAAACGCGGCTGATTAATACGCTGTGATAAGAAAATACCAACAATAAGCGCAATAAAAGGCCAAAGTGCGTATCCAATTAGACCTTGTGAGTTGAAGTCGCCAATTTGACCGGCAACAAGCCAACTATAAAGTGAGTTGGTACACCCACCTAATATTCCCCAAACAATGAGCTGAAGAATAGAGGGATGTACGATCTGTAAGGAACGTCTTGACCCCAAAAATAACCACATTCCGGCAAGCTGGTTACTTTTAAAATCATGCCAAAAGTTAATGGAAGGTTTGAGATCAATCATAAAAAGGTTTCAAAAATTTCGTTTTTGTCAGGCACCATAAGTGTATGCCTGCTAAGAATTTTAGCAATCATGCTTTTGAACTATATCACATATATTTGTGCATTATTCAAGCAATAAAACTTAACCTTACATAAGCTTACTGAAAGTAAGCATCAAAACGACAAGCATCCCCCTGCCACTGATGGGCTGGCTCTTGATTTGCTAAAAAAATAGCATGTCGTGGACGTTTTACAATCACTCGCTTTGCAACTTTTTTGGCTAGCTCAAGCAAATGATCACCCAAATCCATTTCTCCATCTTCGGGTAAAAGTAAATGCAAAAGCTGCATCTGCTTTTTGACTTGGGCTTGTTTTTTAATTGCTTGTTGATTCTGATCGCGCTGTGGGAACATCGGGTCAAGGTAGACCACATCAACTGTTTTTTCTTCTTGATCTAATTGCTGTAAATAGCTTGCAGAGTCAGCGAAGATCAGTTGAATACGATCCATAAATTGGCTTAAAAATGGATCATGCTGTGCCTGAGCTTTTGAATCTTCAAGTAAAGTAAATAAAATCGGATGGCGCTCAACAAGCTGGATTTGGGCTCCTAGATAAGCCATAAGTAAGCTGTCATGACCTAAGCCCGCTGTAGCATCGACCAGTACTGGCTTTTCACCTAACTGACAAGCACGAGCAATCATTTCCGATTTAAGACTTGCTCGTTTTAAACGCGGAATTTCAGCTTTCCAGTCAGGCT
>NZ_JAYWYV010000086.1:0-2125 GCF_048147885.1 Acinetobacter sp. 228 | reverse complement strand
TATTAACGCCTTTATAGGCAGGTAATAATGAAGGATGGATATTAAGCATTTTACCTTGCCATTTATCGACAAAGTCAGCAGTTAAAATACGCATAAAGCCAGCTAAAATAACCACGTCAGCTTGCCATGCGATAAGTTGCTGATGCATAGCTTTATCAAAATCTTCACGACTAGGAAAGTCTTTGTGAGAGATTACGGCTGTCGCGATATTGGCATTTTGAGCACGCTCTAGGGCATAAGCATCGGCTTTATTAGACAGTACACCTACAATTTGCCCTGATAGATTTGCATCTATCAAGGCTTGTAAGTTGCTGCCGTTCCCAGAGACTAGAACAGCAATTTTCATCATTCAAAGATCACACGAATTTTTTCGTCTGCACCTTCCACTGATTCAGCATTTTCTTGGATATGTCCGATTTTCCAAGCTTTTTCACCTTGAGCATTAAGCACTTCAATTGCTTTTTCTGCATCATTTGCATCAACAGCAATGACCATACCTACACCACAGTTAAAGGTACGGTACATTTCAAAACGTTCTACATTACCTTCGCGTTGTAAAAGTTTGAATAATTCTGGCCATTCCCAAGAAGCTTCATTAATTACAGCTTGAGCACCATTTGGTAATACACGTGGTAAGTTGCCTGGTAAGCCGCCACCAGTGATGTGTGCCATCGCGTGTACATCAACTTGTTTGCAAAGCTCTAGAACTGGTTTTACATAAATACGTGTTGGCTCCATTGCTACATCTGCAAGAGGGCGACCATCAATTACTTGAGTTAAGTCTACATTCTTAACATCTAAGATTTTACGTAGTAATGAATAACCATTTGAGTGAGCACCGCTTGATGCAACACCAATAAGTACATCACCAGATTTTACTTTAGAGCCATCAATAATTTTGCTTTGCTCAACAACACCGACACAGAAACCAGCAAGATCGTAATCTTCGCCTTCATACATGCCAGGCATTTCAGCTGTTTCACCACCTACAAGTGCACAACCTGCAAGTTCACAACCTTTACCGATACCAGTAACTACGTTTGCAGCTACATCGACATTTAAGTGACCAGTCGCATAATAGTCGAGGAAGAATAGTGGTTCTGCACCACAAACCAAAAGATCGTTTACACACATAGCGACAAGATCTTGGCCGATTGTGTCATGACGATTAAGGTTAAGTGCTAAACGTAATTTAGTACCTACACCGTCAGTTCCAGAAACCAAAACAGGTTCTTCGTAACCTTTAGGAATTTTGCATAGTGCACCAAAGCCACCAAGTCCGCCCATTACTTCTGGACGAGTTGTACGTTTAGCGACTGACTTGATACGATCGACCAGTGCGTCGCCCGCTTCAATGTCAACACCCGCATCTTTGTAGCTTAAACCGGTATTTGGGGTAGAAGTTGAGTTGCTCATAAATGAAGTCTCCGCATTGGCGGCAGATTATAACCTGAATATACGAAACTCTTATGTTATTTATGCTCGAAAATGCTATCTTTAATAAAAATATTTTTCCATTTATAACGATTAAATCAAAAAAGGCTAGATTTTATGCAAGATCGTATACTGCGCCGTATTTTCTTACTCGCAGGTATTGTATTGCTGGTATGGGTATTATACTTGCTCAAGCCTGTGGTCATCCCATTTATTGGTGCTTTTTTCCTGGCTTATTTATTTAGTCCACTAGTCGAAGTTCTAGTAAAAATTAAGATACCTCGCTGGTTGGCAATTAGTATTGTTTTTATTGGTATAGGTGTAACTTTAACCGTTGCATTATGGTATCTGGTTCCACTGATCTGGAAACAACTTGTTTACGCTCGAGACAGTATTCCAGCGGGGATCCATTGGATTAATGCAGAGCTATTACCGTGGATTTCTTCGACATTCCATGTCCAGCAAATGGAAATTGATACCGATCAAATGTCCAAAGCTGTGATGGATTATGTCCAGACCAATTACAGTGCCGATAGTATTCAAGCAGTTTTATTAAAGCTTGCACAATCAGGACTTAATTTTATTCAAATTGGTGGAACAGTTGTTTTAATCCCAATTATTGCTTTTTACTTCTTATTAGACTGGGACCGTATGTTACAAAACTTACGTCGTCTCATTCCACGGCCATATG
>NZ_JAYWYV010000085.1:0-2125 GCF_048147885.1 Acinetobacter sp. 228 | reverse complement strand
AGTAAAACCACAGTAAACATCATAAAAACGTGATTAAAGCCGTTTTTAGCAACCATCATATGTGTCACGACCATTGGTGCGACAATTCCACCGATACGCCCCATTGCCGATGCCCAGCCTGACCCGAAAGCCCGAATATTGGCCGGATATTGTTCTGGTGTATAGGTATATAACACTCCCCATGCACCCAAATTAAAGAATGACATGAGACAGCCCCAGAACATAATGCTATTTACACTGTCGGCTTGTCCAAAGAAATATGCCGACAAAGCACAAAAACCGATAAATGCGGCAAGTGTAATTTTTCGACCTAAACGCTCGACAAACCAAGCAGCCGCCAAGTAGCCCGGTAACTGCGCCAAAATCATAAGCAATACATATTCAAATGATTTGACAATGTCATAGCCTTGTTTCACCAATAAACTCGGCAACCACGTAAAGATGCCGTAATAGGAATACACAATGCCAAACCAGATTAGCCAGAGCATTAAACTTCTACGAGCAAATTGACCACTCCAGAGCTGTTTAAATGAAACTTTTTGTCGCATCGCCACAGGCACGACTTCAATATGGTGAACTATTTGCACACATGCTTCGGCTTCTAGTTTTTGTACCAGTGCATGCGCTTCTTCAATACGACCACGGTTAATCAAATACGGTATCGACTCAGGAACTTTTTTCCAAATCACTAAAATATAAATAAGTGGAAGTCCACCTATAAGAAAGGCAATATGCCAGCCAAATTTAGGAATAATAAAATAAGAAATGAGCGCAGCAACCAGCCAGCCTAATCCCCAAAAACTTTCAAGTAGAACGATAAATCTTCCACGAACATGAGCAGGCACATATTCACTGACCAGCGTGACTGCTACAGGTAATTGACCACCTAGCCCCAACCCAACAATAAACCGAAAAATTAATAGCCACTTTAGATCAGGGGCAAAAGCACATAACGCAGTCGCAATACTATAAATTGCCATTGTCATCGCAAATACAGTTTTACGACCAAAACGATCTGCCAAGGCACCAGAACAAACTGCACCTATAGCCATGCCTACAAAGCCAATACTGACAATCCAACCACTTTCAGCAGGTGTTAATGACCAATCTTTAACAAGGGTTGTCATAATAAAAGCGATAATGCCGGTATCCATCGCATCAAACATCCAGCCTAAACCCACTACCCATAAAAGCGTGTAGTGAAATTTGCCAATTGGAAGATTTTGTATACGTGAAACCAGATCCATAGGATTAACTCTACTGGAAAGAATAAGTGGACAAGACCATATATAGAATTGTTATATCATGCCCACATGAAATTCTGCATGATTAATGTTCGTCGGTTGAAGAAGCCGACTCTGCATCATCATCTTTATAAATAAATTTAGGCATTTCCAAACCAAAATAAATGGCAATTAAACGAAGCGTAAAACCGAATACTAAGGTTGAAATAACGGTAAGTTCTAAACTCAAACCTAAGTCTAGACAGACCCAATAGCAAATGACTGCAACAAAAGAAATACTTGCATACAGCTCACGGCGGAAAACAAACGGGACATCGTTACATAAGATGTCACGTAAAATACCACCCGAAACTCCCGTTAAAACGCCTGCTACAGCCGACACGACAAAACCATGCCCCATCTGTAAGGCAATCTGACAACCAATAATGGTAAATCCGATTAAGCCTAACGCATCGAGCACCAAGAAAATGTTATGTAAATGACGCATCCATTTAGCAATAACGATGGTAACAAATGCAGCACAACACGTTAAAACTAAATATTCAGGATGTTTTACCCACGTTAAAGGATAGTGTCCAAGTAGTACATCACGTACAGAGCCACCACCCAAGGCCGTCACACAGGCAATTAGTACAACACCGAACCAGTCCATACTCCGTCGCCCAGCAGACAATGCACCAGTCATGGCTTCGGCAGTAATCGCAATAATATAAATAACGGTGAGTAACATTGCCCTTTCCCTCAGGCCAAACGGTGGGCGTATTTTAAGATAAAGTTATAGGAATTGTGCACAGCATTGCTTAAATTTTTTTCCTGAACCACATATACAAGGTTGTTTCATGGTGACCTGCATATCGACCGTCGGATCAAGGAAAAACCAT
>NZ_JAYWYV010000084.1:0-2134 GCF_048147885.1 Acinetobacter sp. 228 | reverse complement strand
ACTCTACATTATGTGGAGTCAGGGCTTTAAAGAATCAGTGATGATGATTCCTATTTGGATCATTCTCATGTTTATTTTGTTTAAAGTACTCAATGCCAAAGAACAGTAATCTAACAGCTTGTACTTAAAACTATAAAAAGTCATTGCCTCGGCAATGGCTTTTTTGTTTATAATCAGAAAATTATGCGCCCTTAGCTTAACTGGATAGAGCAGTTGCCTCCTAAGCGACCGACGTGGGTTCGAGTCCCGCAGGGCGCACACTTTTAGTTAATTAATCCTTCACTTCAGCCAGCAATGTTTCAGCTGCAAGTTTGCCTAAATTATTAGAAGCAAGCGGACTATCGCCCGTTAACAATTTACGGTCTCGATGACATTGACCAGTAATGCCAGTGTTCAAAATCTTCACGCCGAGCTTTTCAAGGTTTTCACCGACTAACCACGGTAAAGTTCCAGGCATGTAACCAATATCAATATTCGCTCCCTTATCTAACGAATCAGGGAATACACAAATTTGATAATCTTTAAAAATATAATTCTACTGCGGCAGCCAGTAACGAAGCTGGACCATGACATAACGTAATAATAAATTTGTCTTGTTCAACTGCCCATTTAAGAACTTTCTTCACTTCAAGGCTATGCGGAATCTTCGCTAATACCCCATGCCCACCCGGAATAAATACAGCCGCATATGGAGAGTTTTCACCGACTACATTTTCTAAAATATCGGCAAGTTTTAACGGATTTTTTAATTTATCTGCATATTTCTGGAAAGTATCTAATACCACCTGTTCTTGCTTTGGCATTGCCCACATTTCAAGTTTGGCTGGATTACCTGAAAGTGTCGCAACATCAATTTCAAATCCGGCATTATCTAAATGGAACATTGGCAAAAGCATTTCTACTGGATGGTTTCCGGTAGAAAAGAACTTACCGTTTTGCATCTGGATATAACGTTCATCAGTTGCAATCATTAAGACCTTTTTATTGCCCGCATATGGCGTTGGATAGGTTGTGCCATCGTAATCTGTTTTAGGAGAAGTATATTGACTCAGTGAATATGGTGATGGGAAGAATGCATTATCTTCTGCCAAATCTGGAGTTGGATTTTTATCATTTGATGCTGGGGTATTCATGGTTACCATCCTTTAGAATTGAAGAGCGAAATAACAGCTTTAAGACAGTTATTATTTCTTAGTAAATGTATATTCAGATCAAGAAACAGGTGCAACAAGCCAATAGAATTTGGCAATTTTTATATAGAAATAGGCACAATTAATAATTATAAAATTTCAGTTTAGGCAAACATGTCATTCACCTAAACTGTCACAGATAAGATTAAGCATTCATCTCTAAAACGATCTTTCCAATATGGTCGCCCTGCTCCATACATGCATGAGCACTTTGTACATCTGAAAAAGCATAGGTTTTATAGATTTGTGGTAAACACTTGCCTTGCTTCAATAACGGCCATACATGTTCATGTAAAGATTGAGCAATCTGTGCTTTTTCTTGGCTATTACGCGCTCGCATCGTTGAGCCTGTAATCGTTGCGCGTTTTAAGATCAGTTTCTGCAAGTCAAATTCTTTTGCAATTCGACCTCCCATAAAGCCAATAATGACAAGTCGGCCGTCACGTCTTAATAGATTTAAGTTTTTTTGAAAATAAGAGCCACCCACAATATCCAAAATAACATCAACACCTTGTTCTTGAGTATGGTTCAAAATTTCCTGCTCAAAATCTTGGGTTTTATAATTAATTGCTGTGGTTAAGTCAGAGAGTGCTTCAACTTTATCTTCACTACCAACAGTAGCAAAAGTTTTAATACCTAAAGCATGGCAAATCGCTAAAGCAGTGGTTCCGATCCCACTTGCCCCACCATGAATCAGGGCAGTTTCATCTTTCTTTAAACGGCCAATATCAAAAAGATTTGCCCAAACCGTAAAAAATGTTTCCGGAATCGCAGCAGCTTGAGTAAATGATAAACTCTCAGGTATTGGCAATACTTGAGTTGCAGTTACCGCACAGTATTCTGCATACCCGCCACCATTGGTTAAAGCACAAACCTTGTCCCCGACTTTAAACTGTTGCACTTGCTCACCCACAGCAACCACTATTCCAGCGACTTCAAGTCCA
>NZ_JAYWYV010000083.1:0-2141 GCF_048147885.1 Acinetobacter sp. 228 | reverse complement strand
ACCATGCTATGTTCATTAGTAGTCGTCATGGTGTTTGGTCCAACCATACAAATGCTTTTTGGACTCGTCCTCACATGGGTACTGATAGCCCTTACCTTTATTGATTTCGATACACAATTATTGCCTGATCGCTTTACCCTAACTTTAGCTGCGCTCGGCTTAGGTATTAATACCTTTAATATTTATACCTCACCCAACTCAGCCATTTGGGGTTATCTCATTGGTTTCCTATGTCTTTGGATTGTCTATTACTTATTTAAAGTGATCACTGGCAAAGAAGGTATGGGCTACGGCGACTTTAAATTGCTTGCAGCATTAGGTGCATGGATGGGGCCATTGATGCTGCCGTTAATTGTGTTATTGTCATCGTTACTTGGCGCAATCATTGGCATCATTTTATTAAAATTAAGAAATGACAATCAGCCTTTTGCTTTTGGGCCATATATTGCCATTGCTGGTTGGGTTGCCTTTTTATGGGGTGATCAGATTATGAAAATTTATTTGGGAGGTTAAGATGGCTTTTATTCTGGGAATCACAGGTGGTATAGGCAGTGGTAAATCAGCTGCAACACAATGGTTTGAATCCCAAGGAATCCAAGTCGTCGATGCCGATATTGTTGCTCGCGAAGTAGTTGAAAAAGGGCAACCTGCCCTTCAAAAAATTCAACAAACCTTTGGAGATTGGGTGCTTCAACCCGATGGCAGTTTGGACCGCCGTGCCTTACGTGAATATATTTTTCAAAATCCACAAGCGCGTCATACACTCGAGCAAATTACCCATCCCGCAATCCGTCAATCTATTATTCAACAGCTACAAAATCCTAAAAGTCCGTATGTGATTTTAGTTTCGCCATTATTGTTTGAAACAAATCAACATGAACTAGTCAATCACACGCTACTGATTGATGCGAGTGAACAAACTCAAATTCAGCGTGCGAGCCAGCGCGATGGACAAAACCAAGAACAAATCCAGAAAATTATTGCTGCACAAATGCCACGCGAACGAAAACGTGAGCTTGCAAATGACATCGTGTTTAACGACGGATTACTCGAACATTTATATCAGCAATTAGAGCCTTTACATCAAAGCTATTTGAAGCGTGCAAACTAATTTTGTGTATTTTGCTGCTTAATCTTTTGTGTCAGGCTATCTTGTCTAAACCAACGCCAAGGCTGTAAAGCACCTATTCCCATACCTACTAAGCCCACTACAATTGATGGGCTTAATGATTCACCAAGTAAAGGTACAGCTAAAATAGCAGCAATAAACGGCGCCAAAGTTACAATACTTCCCGTTTTAAATGCGCCAAGACGCTGAATAGCAGCAACATAGGTTAATGTCGCAATAATAACGACAAACACGCCATGGAAAATACTTTGTACAGCTAAGTGCAAAGGATCTACATCCATAAAGTGCTTAGGTAAGAACAACAAATAAATCGGCAAATAAATAATTGCAGACCAGATTGCGACGCTTGCCATAGAATGCCAAGCAGAGAGCTTCCACTGTTTAAGTAGTACAGTAAAAATCCCCCACCAAATCGCACTGATAAACAGAAGTAAATCTCCAATTCCAAAAGCAGAGGTACTACTTTTCAACATCAATGCGCTCATGAGAGCCAAGGCAGTAATCATAATTGCCAGACTCACCCATGTATGTTTATCAAATGGCTGTCTAAATAAAATATAAGCAGCTATAGCAGTACAGATAGGAATACAGCCATTTAAAAATATTGCAGCATGGGCAGCTGGTGCATAAAGGAAAGCTGTATAAACCGTAAGGCAGTAAATGACTCCACCAATCAATGCCAAAATAACCGCATGCTTACTCCATAAAAAAGCGAGATCTTTTTTATAAATTAAGATAGGCATCAAAATTAGGAAGGCTATAGCAAAGCGTAGTGCGGCAATATCCCAAGAACTGATGTGCCATTGTGCATTTAAGCGGGCAAAAAGCGTAAACCCGCCCCAAATACACATGGTCACCAATACAAAAAAATAACCTTGCGTACGGGGAGACATATCAAGACTGCATAAAAACTAGGAAGGCAGCTAAATTATACCTCAGAACGCTGACGACAAGCTTCATACAGTGCCATACCCGTTGCCACACTTACATTTAAACTTTGTAAGTTACCTGA
>NZ_JAYWYV010000082.1:0-2144 GCF_048147885.1 Acinetobacter sp. 228 | reverse complement strand
AGCCTATGCATGCTGCTCGTCTGTTTAGTACAGTTCTTGAGCAAAGTATTTCGACCGAAGAAGACCGCCAGACCCTACAACAACTTGACCGAGCACTCTATGGAGCAGAAAGTATGCTCTCTGCCCTACTCGATATTGCGCGTTTGGAAGGCGGCACCATACAGCCAAAAAGACAACCTTATCCGTTGCATGATTTACTCAGTGATCTTGAGTTGCAGTTTAAATCGATCGCTGCTCAGCGAAATATCTCACTGAAAGTCCACGATGTGTCTTTCTGGATTGATACCGACCCGCAGTGGATTCGTCGTATTATCCAAAACTTTGTCAGTAATGCTTTGCGTTATACCGCCAAAGGTCGAGTGGTGGTGGGTGTACTCCGCTCTGCGCAGAAGTCTGGACATATTCGAATTGGGGTTTGGGATACTGGACCTGGTATTGCCGAAGAACAACGGATTAAGCTATTCCAAGAGTTTGAGCGCTGTGGGCATTTATCACCTTGGGGTGAACAAGGTTTAGGGCTAGGACTTGCCATCGTACAACGTATGACAGGTTTGCTAAATTACCCTGTTCATGTTTACTCAGAGTTGGGCAAAGGCTCATGCTTTATGATTGAAGTACCTATTGTCGAGCCACCAAAAGTTGCAACACCAGCTGTACAAGCCGTACCTTTAAAAACTAAAGCCTACCGTATTTTGTGCCTAGACAATGATGAAACTATTCTTGAAGGAATGAGTAGTTTATTAGGAAGATGGGGTTATCAAGTTTTCAAAGCGACTGAACCTGAACAGGCGCTAGAAATTATTCAAAAAGAGAATATTCAGGTTTGGCTCATTGACCAGCATTTAAACCACAATCAACTTGGGGTTGATTTTATTACTCAAAATCGTCAAGAAGATGTTCCTGTTGCCTTAATTACAGCGGACTCGCACCCTGAATTACCGCAGCAATTAAAAGAACTGAATATTGTTTTACTCAAAAAACCGTTAAAACCTGCTTCATTAAGAGCATGGTTATCTGGGCTTAAAATTGCCAGCACGACAGACTAATCATTTATCGCTTCCCAACCTTTAATAAGTTTGGGGAGCGGTTCTTGGCAAAAATGTTTGACTGAATTTAAGCCAATAGGCAGAACTGCTCAAAAAGTCTACTTTTACCCAGTAAATCATTGACCAAAATTTCCAATGCCTTTTTTTCTATGGCAAAGCCCACCTTTTTTGTAAGTGAACACTTGTATACTTAGTTACAATTTAATAAATCATTGTTTTTATAATAGATTATTTACAAAAAATCACCTTATACGACTTTAGTCGTATTCTACTTGCATTCTTCATGACACATAAATATTCAAAACGAATTTTTAAATTGTATAACGAATTATCAAATCGATTTCCAATCTATATAGCTTCACTGCTCTAGAATGAATGCAAAGGATAACTGCCATGAATATTTCTGATAACACCCCACACGGGCAACTCTCGTCTCAACAATTTTATCGTCAATACAGTGCCAATGCCTTACTTCCTGAGTTAGATTGGCAAAGTATTTTTCCGCATAGCAAGCTGAGCGAAGCACATATCAAAGCACTCAATACTATTTATCAGTGTGCTGTACCTCTCGCACTTAATGTATTTCATGATCTAAATTTTGATGTATTTGCGCCTGCTGCCTATCATCCGCAAGGCTTAGGTTTATTTGATAAATTAGCCCAACAAGAAGAGAACTTCTTAAAAGTTCTTACTGCTGAAAGTGAAAACCTTGACCATGAGACACGCCATCAAATCTGGAGTATGCTTCTACGCGGTGGCGCTGTTCTGGTTTTCAAGGCTTGGCTTGGTCATGTCAAACTCGGAGAAAACCTGTTAGATATGACTCAGTTCGATGAGCTTTCTGACTTGCTGTTTATTAAGACACCTCCACATCAACTTGCTGAACGTTTGCATGTAGATGAAAAAGCAAAACTTGACCATATCTTCTTAATGTATGGCAATGATATTTTCCTTGATCGGTTCAATAGCCTAGAAACCGCAGCTCTCTTTGTTGATTTAGGTGTTTATGATGCGGCTTTCTTAAGCTTGCGTGATGACCGCGTGGCTGAATATTTAAAAAGCAAAGGCTATGTGACCCAAGAACAAATTGATGATTTG
>NZ_JAYWYV010000081.1:0-2161 GCF_048147885.1 Acinetobacter sp. 228 | reverse complement strand
GCGAACACAACTATGGTATTGGCAATGGTATTGCCGATGACGCAAGCATTACCGCCCCAATTGCCATTCCCCTCAACCTCTCTGGTAACTCAATTACTCTCATAGGCAATTCATCTTCAAGTTCAGTGAATAGCTCTCCAACCACCACTTCAAATAACGTTAATGACAACGATGTAACAAATAATGGTAACGGTTCTACCTCTGGTAGCTGTACAGGCAACGGCTCTGGTGACGGGCTTTTAAATGGTGCTGCATCTGGTAATGGTTAACACAACTATGGAATCGGTAATGGTATTGCCGATGACGCAAGCATTACTGCCCCACTTTCAATTCCAATTAACCTTGCGGGTAACTCTATTACCCTAATTGGTGACTCATCTTCTAGTTCGGTCAACAACTCTGCAACCAATACATCAAATACCGTGAATGATAACGACACCACCTATAACGGCAATGGCTCAGGTGCTGGTAATGGTTCGGGCGATGGCTTGTTAAATGGAATTGGCTCTGGCAATGGCGAGCAAAACTACGGTATCGGAAATGGGATTGCGGATGACGCAAGTATTACAGCCCCAATTACGCTTCCTATTAACTTGTCTGGTAACTCAATTACTCTAATTGGCAATTCATCTGCAAGTTCTGTTAATTCCTCGCCAACTACAACGTCAAATACTGTGAATGACAACGACACCACCTATAACGGCAATGGTACTGGCGATAGCGGCGTGAGCGCTCTGGGCGGTTCCGGCAATGGTTCAGGTGATGGCGCAGGTAATGGTATCGCTTCTGGCAATGGTGAACATAACTATGGTATTGGCAATGGTAACGGCGACGATGTTGATATTACTGCTCCGATTACCGGCGTTCTAAACATTTCAGGAAACTCATTTACTCTCATTGGTAATTCTTCCTCAAGTTCAGTCAATACTGCGCCAACAACCACATCAAATACAGTGAACGACAATGACACCATTGATAATGGTAATAGCGGCGGCACAGGTAGTGGTTCAGGCAATGGCTCTGGTGATGGTTTACTTAATGGCGCTGCTTCTGGCAATGGCGAACATAACTACGGCATTGGCAACGGAAATGGTGATGATGTAGATATTACCGCACCAATTACAGGTGTTTTTAATTTCTCTGGTAACTCTTTCTCACTCATTGGCAATTCATCTTCTAGTTCAATTAATACTGCCCCAACTACAACGACCAATACAGTTAATGACAATGACGTGACTGATAATGGAAATGATGGAGGCGGACTTCTTGGTGGAAGTTCTGGAAATGGCTCTGGTGACGGACTGTTAAACGGCGCTGCTTCTGGCAATGGCGAACACAACTACGGTATTGGTAACGGAAACGGTGATGATGCAGATTACACTTTCCCTCTTACCGGTGTGCTCAACTTTTCCGGCAACTCGCTTTCAGGCTTTGGCAGTTCATCTAGTGACTCGGTAAATGTTGCCCCTACCACAGCAACTAATACCGTCAATGATAATGACACTATTGATAATGCCAACACAGGTAGCCTTGGTGACGGTTCGGGCAATGGCTCTGGCGATGGCCTTTTAAATGGTGCAGCGTCTGGTAATGGCGAACATAACTATGGCATTGGTAACGGAAACGGTGATGATGCAGACTTTACACTTCCATTTACTGGCGGCTTAAATATTCTGGGCAATGCTTTATCTGGTATAGGCGGTTCTTCGACCGACTCTATTAATATTTCACCAACAACTACTTCAAACACAGTCAATGACAATGACACTACCAACAACGGCAACACTTCAGGTGGTTTGATTGGTTCTGGTGACTCAGGCAACGGCTCTGGTGATGGCTTATTAAATGGCATTTCATCAGGTAACGGTGAACATAATTATGGCATTGGCAACGGTAATGGCGATGATGTTGACGTTGTGGCCCCTATCACTACACCACTTAATGTATTAGGCAACTCTTTCTCATTTATTGGTGGTGAAGGTACAGGCGATATCTTAGGTCCGATTACTGGCGTTATTGGTGGTATTGGCGGTGATGGAGATATCCTAAGCCCGATTACTGGCATTATCGGTGGCATAGGCGGCATCGGTGGTGATCTGGGCGATAACCCACTTACAGGTATTATTCAAAGCGGGATTGACGTTCTACAAAATTTAGAAAG
>NZ_JAYWYV010000080.1:0-2161 GCF_048147885.1 Acinetobacter sp. 228 | reverse complement strand
TGAGTCACTTCTTCAAGTGAGGTATTTGCTACATCGGCACGGGCCTGTAATACTCGCTGGACCCGATCACCATCGACTGCACCCGGAAGAATAGCGTTAACTCGAATATTATCTGTACCGAGTTCCATAGAAAGCGTTTTGGTAAAACCGATCAGCCCCCATTTTGAAGTGGAATAGGCCAATCGGTATGGATAGCCTAAGCGGCCGGCAATAGATGACATATTTATAATCACGCCTGCCTGTGCTTTCTTTAAATAGGGAATGGCTAACTGGGTAATTAAAAAAGTGCTATTCAGATTTAAATTAATCACCGTATTCCAATCTTCAAAACTTAACTCATCTGCTGCAATGGTCGGGCCTGAAATGCCTGTGTTATTGACTAAAATATCAATACCGCCAAGTTTCTGAATGGCTTGACTAAACATGAGTTTAATTTGCTCATGATCAGCCAAATCACAGGTATATATATGTAGCTTTGTATTATCTTGTTGAAATTGTTCTAGGCTTTTAGCATTAATATCGCAAACAAAAACTTCATCCTGATTGTTTAAAAAGACTTCAGCAATGCATCGTCCAATCCCTGAACCACCTGCACTAATCAATACTTTTCTGGCCATTTTCATTCCTTTGTTATTATGGTTTTAAATTATTTACCTTGATACGACGGCTTACGCTTTTCGATAAAAGCTTGAACGCCTTCATTTTTATCTTCCGTAGAAAACAACAACTGGAATGCTTTTCGTTCTAGAGTTAAGCCTGCATTTAATGGAACGTCTTCGCTCATCAGTGCAACTTCTTTAATTTGTTGCAGGGCAATAGGAGGCATTTTTGCGAGGCTTTGTGCCATTTGAATCGCAGTTGGAATGGTTTGGTCATCTTCTGTGACTTGTGAAACAAGACCGATGATATAAGCTTCTTCGGCTTTTACCATGGCACCTGTCATAATCATGCGCATAGCATGGAATTTACCCACAGCACGGAATAAACGTTGTGTACCACCAGCACCCGGCATTAATTTCCGGTTGGCCAAAGGTTGCGCCTTTACCTGCAATAATAATGTCAGCGTGCATTGCAAGTTCGCAGCCACCTCCTAATGCATAACCATTTACGGCAGCAATCACGGGTTTAGGGCACTGGGCAATCGCATTCCAATAACGTTCTGTATGACGCAATAACATTTCTGTGGAAGTTGCGGTTGCCATTTCTTTTAGATCTGCACCTGCAGCAAAGACTTCTTCACCGCCCGTGAGCACAACCGCATTGATCTCATCGTTAAAACTTAACTCGGTAAAAGCTTGTGCGAGTTGTTTGCGAACTTCACCGTTTAAAGCATTTTTTGCTTCTGGACGGTTAATTTTAACAACCGCTATTTTTTGAATAGAAAAGTCGACTTCTACGAAATTATTCCCTGTTGACATACTCATTTTTGAATTCCTTGTTTCGCATATCAAAACTATATTCCTTTTATGATGCTTATTTTGGAATTTATTTCAAGTCTTATTTCTTTTAACAGCGTAGTTGTTATCTTTTAAAATAGCTAAGTTATTGATATTACGTATTGCTATAATTTTAAATTTCGTTAAACGAAATTAATTTTCAAAAAAGCTTGAAATTTGTATTTTTGTTCTCGTACTATGAAACACATCCGCAATAAACAAGATTTAAAACATGGTATCCAGATTAGCTGGAGATGGCTGATGGGTACGATGGAAATACATAAAAAGGGAGATCACAGATGATCCGTGATGAAGGGATGTTGGAGCAGTTACTTTCAACAATTCGAGATTTTGTAAAAAATGAATTGATCCCTCGTGAAAACGAAGTGGTAGAGAAAGACAAAATTCCGGATGACATTGTGCAGCAAATGCGTGAGCTTGGTTTGTTCGGTCTTACAATTCCCGAAGAATATGGTGGCTTAGGCATCACTATGGAAGAGGAAGTCAGAGTTGCATTTGAACTTGGACAAACTTCACCGGCTTTTCGTTCTTTAATTGGTACTAATAACGGGATTGGCTCAAGTGCAATTTTGATTGATGGTACAGAAGAGCAAAAGCAGAAATATTTACCACGTTACGCAAGTGGCGAAATTATTGGTTCATTTTGTTTAACCGAGCCTGAATCTGGCTCTGACGCTGCCTCTTTAAAAACCAGTGCAATAAAA
>NZ_JAYWYV010000079.1:0-2168 GCF_048147885.1 Acinetobacter sp. 228 | reverse complement strand
GATAAAGACTTTTTTTAGTCATACGTAAAGTCTTGTCAGCAGTCATCATTTCACTGACTGCATGACCCGCACCGAAATACTTGCACAGCGTTCTAAATGGACGGTCAGTTACACCGGCCATAGGGGCAACAATTAAATTATTTGACAGTTGATAGGGACCAATATACATATATATTCATACAATTGATGATCGGCATAGTATACTTCATCCGCTTGATCAGCTCATCTTTTTATGCAGGTGTCCTCCTCTCCATGAACAAACCGTTGTCTTCCCGTTTTTTATTTAAATCATTCGGTATGGTTGCCGTATGCATGAGTTTAGCTGCTTGTGGAGATAAAGCCTGGTGGTCAAATAATGATGAGCCTGAATTAGAAAGCCAGCAAATCAAACGTCTCATTCCATCTCGCGTGCATGACCGTGAGTCATGGGCTAAAGATATTGATGACATTATGAAAGACTTAGACATTCCTAAAACCAAACAAAATGTCTGTAGTATTGTGGCGGTCGTTGATCAAGAATCCAATTTTGTCGCCAATCCTCAAGTGCCAGGATTAGGACAAAAAGCGGTTGAGGAAGTCAGTACACGTTTAAATGAAAAATTTGAAGATAAGCTTGGCAAAACCATTGGTGGAACAATTGCAGGTTACTTTGAAGAAGTACTAAGAACCCAACCCTCTCCTGACAATAACTATATGAGTCAGATGCGTAAAGTTAAAACCGAGAAAGACCTTGATTTACTTTACCGAGAAATTTTCGACTTTATGGCCAAACACTATCATGTAAGTGCTTTGACTGGCGCAGCTAAATTAGTTGGACAAGATATTGGCGAAAAAATGAATCCGATCACTACACTGGGTTCAATGCAAGTTCATATTAACTATGCCAAAGCAAACAAACGCTCGAGTATGAATACTGCTGCCCTACGTGATGACTTATATACCGAGTATGGCGGCCTTTATTATGGAATTCACCGTTTAATGGTTTATCCGGCAGATTATGATAAAGCCATTTATCGTTTTGCAGATTACAACTCTGGTATGTACTCTAGTCGTAATGCAGCTTTTCAAAAAATGCTAAAAGAACTCACCGACAAGGATATAAGTCTTGATGGCGATCTACTCCTTTACACAAAAGATGGTGATCCACGCGCAACTCAAAGCGAGTCAGAAAAAGAATTAATTACTGTATTTGCTAGTTAGTTACACCAAGACAGATTCGTGATGATCTAAAATTAGAAAAAGAGAAAAAGTTTGAGAGTACTCAAACTTATATTGCGCTGACTAAACTTTATAAATCAAAAACTGGCAAAGAGCCGCTCTATGCAATTATGCCGCAAGTAGTGATTTCTGGGCCTAAACTAAGTCGTGACTATAATACTAACTGGTATGCAACCCGCGTAAACGGACGATATGAAACATGTATGCAACGAGCGAAACGAATAAGACTATAAAAAATCTCGCCCTGTTCGATTTTGATGGAACCTTGTGCAGTAAAGACAGTTTTACAGGGTTCATCTTTTATGCGTTGTCTAAACGCCATATTGTGAAGCAAGGCTTGAAAATCCTGCCATGGATTCAAGCCTATTATCTTAACTTTTATCCAGCCCATGCGATGCGTGCCAAGCTATTTCGTAGCATGTTCAGACATACTCCTGCAATTGAATTGCAAAGACTAGGCGAAGAATACGCACAAGAACTCGTCTCTGCACTTTCACCTGAAATTTTTGCACAATTACAGCAACACCAGCTATTAGGTGATCAGGTGGTATTAGTTTCTGCTTCCATTGATATCTATCTTGCTCCACTTTGCAAATTACTAGGTATCGAATTAATTTGTACAGAGACACAAATTAAAAATGGCATGATGACAGGTTACTACTCACCTCCGGATTGTAGTAGTGAGCAAAAGAAGATAAGAATACATGAGCAATATTCTTTAAAGCATTATCAGCGAATCTATGCGTATGGAAATAGCTCAGAAGATTTAGACATGCTTAGTCTTGCTACACATCCTTTTATGGTCGGTGAAGATCGAATCTTGCCCTCATTAACCCCACAAAAAAAGCTCGCATGATGCGAGCTTTTTTAATTTAGAACAACTTAGTAAATTGCCATATGATCGCGATGAATCATTTCTAATGAACGGGCTTCACCAAGTACTTGGTAAA
>NZ_JAYWYV010000078.1:0-2184 GCF_048147885.1 Acinetobacter sp. 228 | reverse complement strand
TTTTGCTTGTTGCTTCTGAAATTCACGCTCAAGTGCTGCAAGTTGCAGGCGGTCATTTACACCTTCAACTTCAAATGCGAGCTCTGGTTGAATTGAGGCGATTTCTAAACCATCAGCAACAGCCATCGCAACGATATCAGTTAAATAGTATTCGCCTTGTGCATTTTCATTTGAAAGCTTAGGCAACCACTCATGCAGTTTTGCATTGCTGACACAGTAAATACCTGTGTTGATTTCTTGAATTTGACGCTGAGCTTCGGTTGCGTCTTTATGTTCAACAATTGCTTGGATTTTACCGTCTTGGCGGACAATACGGCCATAACCTGTTGGGTTATCGACATGTAAAGTAATCATGCCAATACCGGTTTTATTTGATACTTCAATCAGTTGTTCAAGTGTTGTTTGACGGACTAAAGGAACATCACCGTATAAAATTAATGAAATGCCGTCTTTAGGAAGTACAGGTAAAGTCATCTGTACAGCATGACCGGTCCCTAACTGTTCTGCTTGTTCAACCCACTGAATATTTTCTTGTGCGAATGTCTTTTTTACGTGATCGCCACCATGTCCATAAATGGTAATGATGTTTTCTGCTAATAGTTGTTTTGCTGTTTTAATAACATGTCCTAGTAGCGGGCGACCAGCTAAAGGTTGTAGTACTTTAGGGAGCTGAGAACGCATTCGCGTTCCTTTGCCTGCAGCAAGAATAATGACAGTAGTTGACATGAATAACTCGAATGATTTAACTCAAATGGATAATAATTAGTGTACAAAGAGCAGCCCATACACCGGCAATAAGCATAATACCAAAACCACCGTGTACTTGGCGATCAATGACGCGTATAGGCCAAGGTTTCCAAACATCGAAAATTCGAAATAATATAAATCCTGTAATTACCCAAATCCAATTTATTTGTTGTAAATAGAGCAGAGGAAGAAAGGTAATAGATTGACCTGCAAATTCATCCCACACAATTCGACCATCATCATGAACATCAAGGATTTTTGCAGTTTGACCGCAAATATAAATACCCACCACTGACATGATGAGAATAGCGATTAAACTTAAAGTAAACCCGAGAGATAACCAGATGGGAACAAAAAGTAAGGCGAAAGCAGAGCCAAAAGTACCAGGTGCTTTAGGAGCAAGACCAGATCCAAAACCAACCCCACAGAAAACGATGCAGCGGTTGAACCAAGACATGTCTTTAAAATGAAGCGGCGGTTTATGCAAAGTGTTGGTATCCATGAATTTGCAATGGGTAATCTGAACCCAAATGCTCAAAAGTTAGTTTTGTTTGCTCAACGATCTGTCCGATCATTGTAATCTTAACGTCTAGTTGTTTTTGCAAAAGTTTTTCATAATTTTGCGGTGTTATTGTAAAACATAATTCGTAGTCATCACCACCTGCCAAGGCATATTGCCAACGTTGTCGTTCTTCTAGTTGTTGCAGTACAGGATCGACAGGTAATTTTTCCAGGATGAGTCGTGCTCCAACCTTGGATGCTTTTAAAATATGTCCTAAATCTTGAGCTAAACCATCTGACACATCGATCATGCTAGAGGCGAGCCCTTTTAGCTCTTCTCCAAGCTTACAACGTGGCGTCGGATAGTCCAGTCTTTGTTGTAGGGAATGTCCTAAATGCTGAAGCCCATAAGCAGCATCACCAATCTGCCCACTTACACAAACATAATCACCGACCTTAGCACCTGAACGTAATACAGCTTTTCCTGTTTCAATCCAGCCCATGGCTGTGACGGTAATGGTAAGGTGCGGACCTTGAGTGGTATCTCCGCCAATTAAGGCAACTCCAAATTGATTACAACAGTCATAGATTCCCTGACTAAATCCTTCAAGCCACTCATGGTCAACTTGAGGCAAGCTGATCGCAAGTAAAATACTATGTGGTTTGGCACCCATTGCAGCAATATCAGACAGATTTACGGCAACACTTTTCCAGCCAATCGCATGGGGCGAGGTTTCAAGAGGGAAGTGACGTCCAGCAACAAGTGTATCTGCACAGATCACCAGTTGTTGATTTGGAGGGGGAGTAATTAAGGCTGAGTCATCACCAATACCAAGCGCAACGTCAGGATGTGACTGACGATTAAAGTATTGATCAATAATTGAGAACTCAGCCATAGAACATCAAGCCTATTATTTTGCTTGTTGTTTTTCTGCG
>NZ_JAYWYV010000077.1:0-2187 GCF_048147885.1 Acinetobacter sp. 228 | reverse complement strand
CGGATTTGGCTTGGTGACATTCGGAAAGAAGCAATTCACACGGTTTTTGACACCTGTTATTAGTCTTGCAATTATTATTTGGGGCTTATATTTAGGCTTTTCAGGTGTTGGCCGCTACTATGTTGCTTTAGGCGTTTTCTTCTTGGTTATGCAAGGTCTAATGCGCTACTGGCTTTTACCTATGATGTTTAAACGTCAATTTGTACGTTATCAATTTGGTAAGAGCGAGCAAGGAATCGATTTATATCAAGATTATTTTGAGCTCTATGCTGCTGGGCGTAAACAAGCTGTACAGTATAGTGAAGTGCAGACTTTTGCTAAAGGCAAGCTGACTTATATGCTTGAGCTTAAAAATAAAACGGTCATCATTGTACCGAAACGTGCATTTGCACAGGCTTCAGATCAAACTATATTTGAAAATACATTTAAGAAATAAGTTATTGGAATTATTAGCCGCAACAATAAATAAAGGAAGCTTCATGAAAACACGTCCTTCAAAAATCGTTTGTGTGGGCAGAAGTTATGCTGATCATGTAAAAGAACTGAACAATGCAATGCCAGGACGTCCGGTGTTATTTATCAAACCACCAAGTAGTTTGATTGGTTTAGATGAAGGCATTTCATGGAATCCTGCATGGGGTAGTTGTCATTTCGAATGCGAATTTGTTTTACGCATTGATCAGCCACTAAAAGGAGAAACTGATCCGCAAAAAGTATTGCAGGCCATTGGTGCAGTGACTTTAGGATTGGATTTAACATTACGTGACTTACAAAATGAGTTAAAAGATAAAGGCCAACCTTGGGAAAGAGCAAAGGCTTTTGATGGTTCGTGTGTGCTTGCAGACTGGGTAGATGTGAGTGAAATCACGAACTGGGAAGAGACTAGATTTAATTTCCATATTAATGATGAATTACGTCAAGACGGTAATACCGCTTTGCTCATGTTTAATATTGCTTATCTTTTAGTAGATATTAATCAGGTGTTCTCACTTGAGCCAGGCGATGTCATTATGACGGGTACACCCGCAGGTGTAGGGCCATTAAATGCTGGCGATCAGCTAAAAATGACTTTGAAAGGTGCTACTCAAGATTTTGTTTGGGAAACATTTGTTAAAGCATAATTTTATTTAAGTTATTAAACTTTAAACCCTATTATTAAACGGATAATAGGGTTTTTTATTATACTCAAAATTAATTTATTGATAGAGCTTTCGGAACTGGTCTGGGGTAAAACCCATCCAACGTTTAAACATATAAATAAATGCCGATGCGCTGGCATAGCCCAAATCAAAAGCGATACTTTCTATGGTTTTTCCTTGATTAAGCATGGTCATTGCTTTCATTACTTTTAATCGTTGCCTCCATTCATGTAAAGACATTCCCAACTCTTTTTGACTGTAACGTGCCAACGTTCTTTCAGTCATATTTATTCGTTCAGCTAATTCTTGCAAGGTGCTGTTATCGGCAGGGCATTGATGTAAATCATTTAGAATTTTTGCTAAAGCTGGATGATCTGTTGTAGGTAAATAACTACCCACTAATTCAGCCTGTATGAGTTGATCTAATAAAACTTGGAGTAGGCGTATATATTCGACTTGGGTTTCATCTTGTGGGTTTTTCCTCAAGTGTTCGAGTAAAGCAGGTACAAGTGAGGAAGTTAATAATATACCAGCTTTCTGCGGTAACTTTTGGCACAGACTTTCATGAACATATAAAGTTGCATGAGTCACTTCGTTGCGGTTAATACCACTGTGTTTGGTATAAGGAGGAAGCCAAATACCATAAGGTGGCGGGGTTAAATAATTAATTTGATCAATATTAACTTCGAGTACACCACTAAACGCATAAATAAACTCACCCCATGCATGCGCATGTTGAGGATAAACCGTTTCTGCGGGTGCATTACGAACACGGAACCAAAGCAAATCAGGAATTGCGTTATGAGCCGGAATTTCCTGAAAATCCTGCACACGTTGAGCTGATTTTTTCATCTTTGAAAATTGCCTGAAATTACTTATGTCTTGTCTGTTTTTCACTATATCATCTAAATAAGACAGTTCTATAGTCAGATTTTTCGCTATAAATAAAGGTGCTAAATGGAAGAGCGCAAAAATCTGGATACCAGAGCTTCAGCTTTAATGGTGCTTTTATGTATGGTCTTAGGGCTGCAACAGGTGGTTCTGAAAA
>NZ_JAYWYV010000076.1:0-2207 GCF_048147885.1 Acinetobacter sp. 228 | reverse complement strand
TTGCTCTGCCCAAATTGCATTGAATGAGCAATTCGACCAGATACCCGCTGTTAAACCGTACTGCATATATTCAAGAATAATATTATTAAAGACGCACTGATAAGCTTCTTTAGCAAACAGCACAGGGTATTTACCCCATTGCCATGAGCAGTTGTCAAAATATGCAGTAGTACTTTGTTTAGAATCAACATCAGCAATATAAAACCCTGCATTTGATGCACTAATTGACATCAAATTTTGGACACGGAACGAGACCGTTGCATTCGATAAATATACTTGATTGTAAAACCCAGAAATATTTGCATTTGAAAGTGTGAAGTTATAACCATCAACTTTTAAACCCGAAATATTTTCTGGGGACTGTTCTAAATTTTGTGTAAGTACTTAATTTTCATTTATCCTTCAGAGGATAATTACAAAAGGTACTTCACATGGATGAAGCAACAATCAAAAGTATGGCTGCCGAATTGGCTAAAGGTCTAAAAACACCAGAAGACTTAAACCAAATGACAGCAGTCTTTAAAAAATTCATGATTGAAACTGCACTCAATACTGAACTTTCAGACCATCTCGGTTATGAAAAGCATCAGTCCAGGAAAGGCTCAAATAGCCGTAATGGGTTTAGTTCTAAAACCATTACAACTCAAGATGGACAACTGGCTTTAGATATTCCCCGTGATCGAGAAGGTTCATTTGAGCCACAAATTATCAAAAAGCACCAAACACGCATCACCAGTATGGATGACCAAATCCTCTCACTGTATGCAAAAGGAATGACTAATAGGGAAATTGTAGCCTTCTTCAAAGAAATGTACGATGCCGATGTGTCAGCATCTCTCATCAGCAAAGTTACCGATGCTGTGATTGAGCAAGTGACTGAGTGGCAAAATAGAGCCTTAGATAGCCTTTATCCTGTTGTCTATCTTGACTGTATTGTTGTCAAAGTCCGTCAGCACTCCAATGTGATTAACAAGTCCGTATACCTTGCTTTAGGCATCAATATGGATGGGCAAAAAGAATTACTGGGTATGTGGATTGCTCAGACAGAAGGTGCCAAATTCTGGCTGTCAGTCATGACAGAGCTAAAAAATCGAGGAGTACAGGACATTCTTGTTGCCTGTGTAGATGGATTAAAAGGCTTTCCTGACGCGATAGCCTCTGTTTACCCTCATACTGATATTCAACTGTGTATTGTGCATGTTGTACGCAATAGCCTGAGATTTGTAAGCTGGAAAGACTACAAGGCTGTTACGTCGGGTCTGAAAGCGATTTATCAGGCAAGTACAGAGGAAAATGCTTTAAAGTCCCTAGACATCTTCTGTGATCAATGGAATCACCAGTATCCCAAAATTGGAGAATCCTGGCGGGCCAATTGGGAAAATATCCGAACGATCTTTAGCTATCCAGCCGAAATACGTCATGCGATTTATACAACAAATGCGATTGAGTCGTTGAATAGCGTAATACGCCATTCAACGAAGAAAAGGAAAATCTTTTCATCTGATGACTCAGTAAAGAAGGTCATTTACTTAGCAACATCAAATGCTGCGAAGAAATGGACGATGCCAATTCAAAATTGGCGTTTAGCAATGAATTGGTTTACGATTCAGTTCGATGATCGATTAAAAGATCATTTATAAAAAATGGAACTTACACAAAATAATTTACAGGCTCATTTTCTGAAACACCCTCACTTACTAATTGCAAATCTCTTACTTCGGCGCCCACGTTAATAAATGCCACATTATTAAGAAGGGTATTTGAATTTGAATAATCACCTGGTCTTACCTTTAGAGAGTTCATTGCATACGCAGTGGCATTTTGTCTACTAAATCCACCTCCAACAATCCCTTTACCCTTGCAATCAACTTGTTTATTGATGCGATATTCAACTTGTCTGTTAGCAAGATAAATATTCGAACCTGTGTATGGACTCAACGCACATCGAATAAATGCGTCCGCATCGTCATAATTTGGGTCGTCACCCAGACCGCCAAAATCATCAATTGTTGGAAAAGCAACTGTGATTTTCACCCAATTCCCGCCATTTGCAGCAACAACAATATAACCGTCTGGAACTTTTGAACTATCAGCACTAAATACAAAAGTTCCTCCCCCTAAATGTTTATCTTTTATCACAGATCGTACATTTACGGTGCGGCCTGGCCATGGCAATGTAGTAGCTAAATCATCAATACAATCTAAAG
>NZ_JAYWYV010000075.1:0-2227 GCF_048147885.1 Acinetobacter sp. 228 | reverse complement strand
GCTTATTAATTTCATCTTGAGTAGGTGTAATTAAGCTTTCAAAGGCTTGGGTAAGTGGACTCACCACTAATTTTTGTAGAAGTTGCTGATCAATTTCACTGAAACCAACCGCCATCTTTTCATCTACAATTTTTTGAGTCTGGTTAAATACCGATGTCTGCTCATTTAAAGTTTGCTTAACCAATGTCATCGCATTCGGTCCGATCTCACCCGCATTCTTAAGTTCATTAAACTTACTACGTACTAAGGCAAGATTTGTCATATATTCATCAAGCAAAGATTTACCTTGCTGATCATCACGTTTACGAACCAATTGATAGAACATTTGATATTCTTGAGAAATAGGTCCTTGAGCATTCGTTACAGCCTGATTTGCTAATTGTTTATCATCATGATTTAAAACCTTACATTTAAACCATGCAATAAATCCTTTTTGAGGTGCAGCTAACTCGGCTTGAACGATCGGATTATCCCAATTTGTTTCAATGGCTACGCGTTCAATAAGCGTGCGAATTGGTGAATTTTGCGGTTCGCCCAATACATCAATATTTTTAACTTGCTGAGCAAACTGAGTTGCTTTTGCATAGTGAATACCACTTAAGAATTTTCTCCACTCTGCAATATATTCTTGTTTATACAATGCAGTAAGCTGCTTTCTAATTTGCTCTGGACTACCTGAGAAAGTTAAATCATCAGATTGACGGCTATTAAGCACCCAGTCTTTAGTATCCGTAGGTTTGTCTGCTGCTTCCTCAATTGCTTTTTCTACATACTCGTTCCAAGCTTTTTGAGTAAATACCCCTGGTAATGCATAACTACCCAATACAATATTTTTATTTGCGTCACCTACAATCTGGCTTACAGTTAAAGCTGGGAAGCGCACAGCAGCACGCATTTTAATTTCGTTATAAACACGGTCACGCGCTGGCATACCTCTAATAACAGAGAGCAATACCTGACGTGTCTGATCTACAAGTTGAGAGTCAGCATCCAAGATCGGGAATTGTTTATCATTTGCCAATGTCATTGCATAGGATAAGATCTGCTCAGCTTCTTGGATCATATCTGCACGTGGCATCTGCCCTTTATTGGCATCAAGCCAAGAACGCCAGAAACGCGTTACCTGATCACTTAAGTGACTTGCATCCATATACTGTGGATTGCTCATCATTAAATATGCTTTTAAAGCATTATAAGCATCTTGAGGGTTGGTATCCGAAGGCTCTAAATATTGCTGAGTTTGAGCAGTTTGCTTGATCTCAACATTGGTATGATTTGCTTTTAAAGTTGCTTCGTTATTTTTTACACGTTGCAAATACTGAGCAATATTTTGCTGTGTAGGTATCAAAACAATTTGCTTAACACCTTTTAAATATTCAGCTTTTAATTTTTCACGTAGCTCATTACCTTGATATAAACCAAAACTAAATTTTAGTGGTCTATTTTCATCAAATTCGTCTAACTGTTGTAGACGTCTTTGCAAGATAAGTAAGGCCTCTAATTGAGTCGACAATTGTTGACCTGAACTCTTTTCCAATTGAACAACTTTATTTAAATCAGCTTGAACTTCAGCAATAAGTTGTTGATTGTTACGATATGACCAAACCCACACACCTAGAATAATGGATACGCCAGCTAAAGCACCAATAAATGCAATATAACGCTGACGCTTTTTGCTTGTATTGACATGCTGTTTAACCAGATCTTTATCTTTTAAAATGACATCTGAAAACAAGCCTTTTAAGAAATAACCATGGTTAGGCGTTGTTTTTAGTTGATCTTTTACTTCACTTTGAGCAATTTGGGAAAGCTGGAATTCCTGTGCAATTTGCTCAGTCATTGGACTTTCTATTACGCCTTCTTGCAAAGCACTCGTGAAATAAAACCCGCGGAAAACTGGTTGGAACTGGTAAGGGTTATCTTCAAACAGTGTCGCAATAAAACTTTTTAATGCTGGTTTTAATGTCTTAAATTCTAATGGGAAAGTCATCACACTAGGTGAGATATTTTGAGAATGTCGACGGCTAAGATGAGTTGAACTGACCCCTTTTAAACCGTCATAAAGAATATTATAGTGTTTCTCAAAAAGATCTACAGCATTATGAGAAGAGTTTTGCTCATATGGTAGTGTTGCACCCCACGCCTGATTATATTCTTGTGCTTCATAGAATTCGAAAAATTCAGTAAAACCCGCGATCAAATCCATTTTTGAAAAGACTAGATATAC
>NZ_JAYWYV010000074.1:0-2231 GCF_048147885.1 Acinetobacter sp. 228 | reverse complement strand
AACCTTCAAAGTAGCTCTTCTCTTTTTCTTCAGTTCGATAACCTGCATACAATGTACGTCTTAAACCTGCTGGAGAAACACAATCTAGACGACGGCTAGTCACCCAACCCTTTTGTTCGTATTCATTGACTACCCAATCTGGCAAAGCAGCAATACCTCGGCCACTCGCAACGAGTTGAATAAGCATTTGCGTTAAGTCTGTTGTTCGGATTTGTTTTGGTTGAATATTTGCAGGTATAAACAGTTTCGACATGATATCTAAACGGTGCTTATCAACCGGGTAAGTAATAAGAACCTCTTCTGCGAGATCCTGAACAGTAATATTTTCAGCACGAACCAATCGATGAGTATTTGATAAAACCAAACGCGACTCATATTCAAAAATCGGGAAGTATTCGATTCCTTTTAGTGCGATCGGATCGGCTGTAATAAGTAAATCAAACTCAGCATTTTGTAAAAGTTCATGTGGGTTCGCTTCGAACCCCGAAGCAAAGTCTAAATCGACGTCTGGATATTGCTGACGGTACTGATTGAGTAAAGGCATTAGCCAGTCAAAACAGCTATGACATTCAGATGAAAAAATAATTCTGCCCGTTTGTCCGTGCACAATACGTGTAATATCACTCTGAGTAATCTGAATTTGCGGCAATACATCATCAGCTAACTTAAGTAGGCGTTGTCCTACATTAGAAAAACTAACAGGGCGACTGCGGCGATTAACCACCTCTACCCCATACCAATGATCTAATTCTTTTAATTGGTGAGAAATAGCCGAGGGCGTTAAGCATAGGTCATTAGCTGCAGCGACCAGTGAACCATGTTCACGTAAAGCAACTAAAGTTTTAAGGTGTCGAATTTCTAACATGGGCACAAGCCTGAATACATAAATTTATCTATAAATTTTCAAGTTATCTCTTGTTTATTACTAAACAGAGTTAACGGAGATAAATCATCACTAATGAATACCATTCATCTTATCACAAAATTAATTAATTTGTCTCAACATAAGTTTTTGTTAATTAGATATGGACTTTACTAACAAATAAAAAATAGACCCATTCAGATCTATTTTTTATAAAATGAAATATTCTTATTCGGTCACTTGTAAGCTAACAATCGTATAATTTTGATTTTTAGGCTTTAACTTTGAATCTACTGGAGCTGTGACTTCCATTAAATATTCTCCAGCTTTTGGAAATTTAAGTTCAACTTGTCCTTTATCATCAGCTTTAAAATGTAGTACTTGTTTATCAGTTGCACCTTTTTCTCTTAAATTAATTTCAGCATAAGGTAGGTTCTGGCCTTTTTCACTTATGGTTAGCTGAACTGCTTGAGTAACTTTAAGCTGGTTAGGATGAACAGAAAAATTAACTTTAATTGGTGTATTTGGAAGTTGAATATCTGAAACTTTACCTTTTGAAAGATAACTTTGTAATACCCATTCTCTTGTTACTTCCTCTGTTTTAATCTTTTTAGTTTTAAGATCAGCAGGAATTAGATAGTCACGCTCTTTTTTTGGCGGAGCTTTATCTGCTGGTAAATCAAAAAATAAATGCCACTCCTTTTGATCATATACATATTTTAAAGGGTAACTCGCCTGAGTTTGCAGAATATATGTACCGTCTTCCGGTAAAGCAACATCGAAAACAGTTACAGATTTATGTAGGGCTTCAGCATTAATAACTTTAGGATCTTGTTTAGGGGTAATGACGGTAAGCTTGGCATCTTTTAAAGCGTATTCACTATTTAGTGCTTCTTCAGCATAACCAGCTATTACCGGTACTTGTGTCTGCTCAGTTTTATACGCTAATGGCGCAACATAAGGTTCATGAGCAAGGCTGTAACTACATACAAAAACAAGTGATGTTACTAATAATCTATTCATTATTTCTCGATCCTAATTAGGAAAATTTAAATTTTTACAGACAAATCATAAGCAAATGTATTATACACAAATAAAAATAATTCTTATTATCATTAATAAATTTAAGTTAAAGATTTTTATATAAAAAGAAAAAGGCCAAGTGGCCTCTTTCATTACCTCATTGTTCTTTTACTTTTGGAAAAGCTTGATTAAAGTCAATGAGCTTATAACTTTTTACTAAATCATCTTCACCATAAGTCACTTCATAAGTTGTTTCTTTACCATTAAAGTATGCTTCAGCTGGAGTTCCAAATACTTCCCATAAACCTATTGAGGCAACGTCTGCAACCCCATGCCCAAATGCACG
>NZ_JAYWYV010000073.1:0-2233 GCF_048147885.1 Acinetobacter sp. 228 | reverse complement strand
GATGCCAGCAAATGCGGCACCACTAGAGAACCTGGTGCATAAATGGTATTGATCACCCCTTTTGGAAATGAATCACGAAATGCCTCTAACAATGGTTCAAATAGTAAAGTTCCAAATTGAGGCGGTTTAAAAATAATGGTATTACCCATCAGCATAGCTGGGATCAGGGTCGCGAAGGTTTCGTTTAGCGGGTAGTTGTATGGTCCCATACACAACACAACACCTAATGGAGTACGACGAATTTGACCAATGGTGCCTTCAGCAATTACAAAGCGGGAGTTGGCATTATCTAGATCTTTCAGGGCATCAATGGTTTGACGCATGTAGGTAATAGTACGATCAAACTCTTTCTCTGAATCAGCCAAGCTCTTGCCAATTTCCCACATGATCAGCTTAATAATCAGATCTCGTTGCTCTACCATGCGCTGAATGAAATTTTGCATACATGCAATACGCTCACTAACCTTCGTCATTGGCCATTCGCCACGACCATTGTTATAAGCTCGTACCGCTGCTTCTAATGCTTCATCGCTTTCTTTCTCACCCATGACTGGATAACTACCAAGTTCAACTTGCTCTAGGCTACCGTCAGGCTGCTGAATCCAGATTGGAGATAATGTTTTCTTGGTTGCACCAGCCCATAACTTCAACTCACCATCCACGAGTGAAACACGCTGATGAATTTGAGATGGCAAACGTACACTTTCAGGAATACCGTCCACTACTGGGAATTTATGCTGCAAATTATTTAACTGATTCATTCTTCTTAATACCTTATTATTTGTATGTCTTTATATATCCCCGAACCGTACACTGTAATCAGTTCTTCTTCGGATCAATACCACTATTATTATCAGTACTCACCTTGCTTGAACCGTAGACCACAAGGTGAATTCTTAAAGCATGGATAGTTTCGATATTTTCTAGATGAATTTACCCCCGACACACACTATCAGTTACCCCTAACTTCTGGATAACTTGTTCAATGATCTGTTCTGGTGTGAGAGCAATATCAATAGCAATTGCTTCATTCACATCAGGTTCCTCTAATGTATCTAGTTGGGTTTGTAACAATGCTGGATCAAAAAAATGACCAGATCTTTCTGCAAGTCTTTGCTGTAATAGTTCATAAGAACCTTTTAGATATACAAACTTAACATTTTGGTCCTGCCCTCTTAAAATATCGCGATACATCCGCTTTAAAGATGAGCATGTAAACACAGCCGTTTCACCATCTCTTTGTTTTGCTTCAATTGCCTGACGAATAGCTTGCAACCACGGCAAGCGGTCTTCATCGGTTAAAGGGATACCTTGGCTCATCTTACTTTTATTTGCAGCTGAATGAAGCGTATCGCCATCAAGAAACTCACAAGCCAAACGCTCTGATAACAACTCACCAATAAGGGTTTTCCCTGTGCCACAAACACCCATTGCTATCACTATCATGGATTACCTACCTCTAATTACAAAACAGCACTAAGCAACAATGTGAAAGACAAACCAAGTACCGAAATAATTGTTTCCAGTACAGACCAAGTCTTCAGTGTCTGCCCAACTGTCATTCCAAAATATTCTTTGATTAGCCAGAAACCAGCATCGTTTACATGCGAGAAAATTAATGATCCAGAACCTGTTGCTAATACTAAAAGTTCAGGTCTAACGACTACACCTGCTGCCGCCGCAATAGGTGCGACAATGCTACAAGCCGTGGCCATCGCAACAGTAGCCGAACCTGTTGCCAGACGTATGAGAGCAGCAACAAGCCATCCTAATAACAATGGTGAAAGGTTTGCTTTTAAAGCAGTAGAGACGATTTCATTAGAAATTCCACTGTCTCTTAAAATACCGCCGAAACCGCCACCAGCACCAACAATCAGCAAAATACCCGCAATTGAAGCTAGACATCCACCACAGAATTTTTCAATTTGTTCACGGTTAAAACCCTGCATCGTGCCAAAAGTAATAAAGCTGACCAAAACAGCAATAAGCAATGCAATATCAGAAGTACCAATAAAGCGTAATAACTCATTTGGGAACGTTTTTGGTGCAAAGAAAACATCTGCCCAACTACCAACTAGCATCAATGCAACCGGTAGCATGATCGTAAATAAGGTAATCCCAAAGCTCGGCAATTCGCGTGTGTTGTTAGCATCTGCTTCAACAAACTGCTTTGCTAAAGGATTATTTTCAGGCAGTTTGACATATTTGTTGATACATAATGCATACAATGGAC
>NZ_JAYWYV010000072.1:0-2239 GCF_048147885.1 Acinetobacter sp. 228 | reverse complement strand
GGGAAATCTTATCTTGAGGTAGGCTTCCCGCTTAGATGCTTTCAGCGGTTATCCCTTCCGAACATAGCTACCCGGCGATGCGACTGGCGTCACAACCGGTACACCAGAGGTTCGTCCACTCTGGTCCTCTCGTACTAGGAGCAGATCCTCTCAAATTTCCAACGCCCACGGTAGATAGGGACCGAACTGTCTCACGACGTTCTAAACCCAGCTCGCGTACCTCTTTAAATGGCGAACAGCCATACCCTTGGGACCTGCTTCAGCCCCAGGATGAGATGAGCCGACATCGAGGTGCCAAACACCGCCGTCGATATGAACTCTTGGGCGGTATCAGCCTGTTATCCCCAGAGTACCTTTTATCCGTTGAGCGATGGCCCTTCCATACAGAACCACCGGATCACTAAGACCTACTTTCGTACCTGCTCGACTTGTGGGTCTCGCAGTTAAGCGCGCTTTTGCCTTTATACTCTACGCGTGATTTCCGACCACGCTGAGCGCACCTTCGTACTCCTCCGTTACTCTTTAGGAGGAGACCGCCCCAGTCAAACTACCCACCAGACATGGTCCTCGCTCCAGATCATGGAGCAGAGTTAGAACCTCAATATTACCAGGGTGGTATTTCAAGATTGGCTCCACAGCAACTAGCGTCGCTGCTTCAAAGCCTCCCACCTATCCTACACAAGTAAGATCAAAGTTCAATGTCAAGCTGCAGTAAAGGTTCACGGGGTCTTTCCGTCTAGCCGCGGGTACACCGCATCTTCACGGCGAATTCGATTTCACTGAGTCTCTGCTGGAGACAGCGCCCCCATCATTATGCCATTCGTGCAGGTCGGAACTTACCCGACAAGGAATTTCGCTACCTTAGGACCGTTATAGTTACGGCCGCCGTTTACTGGGGCTTCGATCAAGAGCTTCGCTTACGCTAACCCCATCAATTAACCTTCCAGCACCGGGCAGGCATCACACCCTATACGTCCACTTTCGTGTTTGCAGAGTGCTATGTTTTTAATAAACAGTTGCAGGGGCCTGGTTTCTGTGGCTGCTCTCAGCTCAGGAAGCAAGTTCCATCACCAAAAGCAGCGTACCTTCTCCCGAAGTTACGGTACCATTTTGCCTAGTTCCTTCAGCAGAGTTCTCTCAAGCGCTTTGGTCTACTCGACCTGACCACCTGTGTCGGTTTCGGGTACGATTCCTGTGTAACTGAAGCTTAGAGACTTTTCCTGGAAGCATGGTATCAGCCACTTCACTGTACAAGTACAGCTTGCTATCAGCTCTCAGCATAGAGCACCCCGGATTTGCCTAAGATGCATGCCTACAGCCTTCCACCTGGACAACCAACGCCAGGCTGACTTAACCTTCTCCGTCCTCTCATCGCATTACACAGAAGTATTGGAATATTAACCAATTTCCCATCGACTACGCCTCTCGGCCTCGCCTTAGGGGTCGACTCACCCAGCCCCGATTAACGTTGGACTGGAACCCTTGGTCTTTCAGCGTGCGAGTTTTTCACTCGCATTGTCGTTACTCACGTCAGCATTCGCACTTCTGATACCTCCAGCAGACTTCTCAATCCACCTTCATCGGCTTACAGAACGCTCCCCTACCACTTGCAATAAATTGCAAATCCGCAGCTTCGGCACATAGTTTTAGCCCCGTTACATCTTCCGCGCAGGCCGACTCGACTAGTGAGCTATTACGCTTTCTTTAAAGGGTGGCTGCTTCTAAGCCAACCTCCTAGCTGTCTATGCCTTCCCACATCGTTTCCCACTTAACTATGATTTTGGGGCCTTAGCTGGCGGTCTGGATTGTTTTCCTCTTGACTACGGACGTTAGCACCCGCAGTCTGTCTCCCGGATAGTACTCATTGGTATTCGGAGTTTGCATCGGTTTGGTAAGTCGGGATGACCCCCTAGCCGAAACAGTGCTCTACCCCCAATGGTATTCGTCCGAGGCGCTACCTAAATAGCTTTCGGGGAGAACCAGCTATCACCAAGTTTGATTAGCCTTTCACCCCTATCCACAAGTCATCCCCTGGCTTTTCAACGACAGTGGGTTCGGTCCTCCAGTTAGTGTTACCCAACCTTCAACCTGCTCATGGATAGATCACCTGGTTTCGGGTCTATACCCAGCAACTAATGCGCCCTATTAAGACTCGGTTTCCCTACGGCTCCCCTATTCGGTTAACCTCGCTACTGAATATAAGTCGCTGACCCATTATACAAAAGGTACGCAGTCACCG
>NZ_JAYWYV010000071.1:0-2260 GCF_048147885.1 Acinetobacter sp. 228 | reverse complement strand
CATTTGGTTTTAAATTATTTGGTTTAATTTTCTGGGCAGCAGGTATTAGTAGCACGATTGGCGCAGCATATACTTCAGTGTCATTCTTTACTGCATTTAAAAAGAACTTAACACCAAAACAGACCAACTATACGACCATTACCTTTATCGCATTAGCGTTATTGCTCTATGTGTTATTGGGTGCAACTCCGGCAGGCTTACTCATTTTCGTAGGTGGTTTTAACGGATTGGTGTTGCCAATTGGCCTTACAATTTTTGTGTATGTGGCTGCATGCCGTAAAGATTTAATGGGTAATTATAACTATCCAAAGTGGTTGCTTATTTTAGGTGGATTAACATGTCTGTTAACGTGGTGGATGGGCTATATGTCATTTACGACAGTGTTTAACTATTTGACCAAGCTTTAAGCCAGACTTTGTTAAGTGATAAAGGAATAATGCCATGTTTGTAGATTTAAATAGTGATTTGGGCGAAAGCTTTGGCTCATGGAAAATGGGTAATGATGACCAAATTTTACCTGTCGTGACCAGTGCTAACATTGCTTGTGGTTTTCATGCTGGTGATCCGCTCGGCATTTTAAAAACGGTTCGTAAAGCCGTAGAGCTTGGTGTGACCATTGGTGCTCATGTGTCTTACCCAGACCTTGTTGGGTTTGGCCGCCGTAATATGGATTTGTCACGTGATGAACTCATTGCCGATGTGCTTTACCAAATTTCTGCGCTCGATGGTTTAGCGAAAGTGGCAGGCTCAAAAGTGCAGTACGTTAAACCCCATGGTGCACTCTACAACACCATTGCCCATGACCAAGCTCAGGCAGCAGCAGTGATTGATGCCATTAAAATGTATAACCCTGAACTGGTTTTAGTTGCTTTGGCGGGTTCAAACTTAGTCGAGCAAGCACGAGTTGCTGGTTTAAAAGTTGTATCAGAAGCTTTTGCAGACCGTGCCTATAACAGTGATGGTTCATTAGTTTCCCGCCGTTTAGAAGGTGCGGTTTTACACGACTCGGCATTTGTTGCGAGCCGTGTGGTGTCTATGCTTAAAAATGGTGGGGTCGAGTCAATTGATGGCGTATTTACCCCAATTCAGGCTGACACGATTTGCCTACATGGCGATACCGACGGTGCACTAGAAATGTCGGCTGCCATTAAAGCCGAGCTTGTAAAAAATAATATTGAAATTCGCCCATTTGTAAATAAAGCATAAGGAAGAGCGCAATGTATAAGGATATTAAAGTCGACCCAGCTCAGCTTGAAGCCGCATTACATGCACGTTTAAAAATCCGTGCAGGTTTCGATAAACCAACCGCGGGTATGGCTGCGGGTATGACGCAGGTCAACATGATTTCAGTGCCAAGAGATTGGGCATATGACTTTTTACTCTATGCACACCGTAACCCGCAAAGCTGCCCGGTGCTTGATGTGCTCGAAGAAGGCATCTATGCAACTAAGCTTGCAGCAGATTCAGACATTCGAACTGACTTTCCACGTTATCGCATTTGGAAAGATGGCGAAATGGTCGATGAAGTGACCGATGCGAGAGAAATTTATAATGCTCATCCTGATTTGGTGACTTTTTTAATTGGTTGTAGTTTTTCATTTGAAACCGCTTTGCAAGAAGCAGGTATTGAAGTTCGTCATATTCATGACGATACCAATGTGCCGATGTATCTAAGCAATATAAAGTGCGAACCAGCAGGGCGTATTTCAGGAAATATGGTGGTTTCCATGCGACCAATTCCATCTCATCAAATTAGTGAAGCGGTAAAAATTACAGCGCGTATGCCAAGTGTACATGGGGCACCTGTACATATTGGTCATCCTGAAAGTTTAGGCATTAAGGATGTAAATAAGCCTGACTTTGGTGATGCTTCCCGTATAGGAGCGGGTGAAATTCCAGTATTTTGGGCATGTGGGGTAACACCGCAAGCAGCAGTCATGAACTCGAAAATTCCTTTTGCCATTAGTCATGCTCCGGGTTACATGTTTATTACCGATATTCCTGACCGTGCTTGGATGGGCTAAATAGCTAAAGAAGAATTAAAAAGGATAAGCAAATGCGTTTTTTATCGGTAAACGCCGATTGTTTTCTTATTGAGCTTGCGAGCTTAGAAGAAACATTGGCGTTGTACAATAAATTGCAAAATACGCAATTGAATGGAATTAAAGACTTAGTCCCCGCTGCAAAAACAATTTTGGTTTTTTTTAATGAGATCGAAACCAATTTTAAAACGCGGGTTGCTTCAATTCAGAGCCTCAAA
>NZ_JAYWYV010000070.1:0-2262 GCF_048147885.1 Acinetobacter sp. 228 | reverse complement strand
TCAGACTATATATTTGAAATTTATCAAAAAGCACATCAACAGCTCATTCAATTATTTGATGCTTTAGCTGCTGGTCAGCGAGTCGGTGTTGTTAAGCAACATCAAAGTATTTTAGAAGAATTAAAACTTTATACGCAATACATTCCAGACCTATCAAATGACCTGCCTCAGCAGGATTCGACATCTTTTGAACCAATATCCAATATTGAACCAGAGCCAGAAGTAGTAGCTACTGTAGAGAATTTCTCAGACTCTGCAGACTGGGCGGTATTAGGTCAAAGTGTGCAGCAAGATCGACAATATATTTCATCTACACAAGTGAATCGAAATTTTGATGCTGATCTTTTAGATATCTTTCTTGAGGAAGCTGAAGAATTACTTGAGGGAATTGATACCGATCTTAATATTTGGGTAGGTGAGCAAGAAAACTTTGCAGCTCTGAACAACCTAATGCGTTATTTGCATACCTTGAAAGGGGGAGCAAATATGGTTCAGGCAACGTATCTTGGTTTGATTGCCCATGAATTAGAAAGCATTTATGAGCGTTTAATTCAAAAGCAATTAGTAGCAACTTCAGATTTAATTGATTTTATTCTTTTGGTTCAAGATGACTTGGCTGATCGTTTACAAATCATGCGTGAACAACAACTAGATTATGCAGCTCCTTACACAATTAACGCATTAAAACGAGCGGGTCAAAACTCTAACTTCCAACCTGTATCAGTGGTTGAGGCATTTGATGCTGAAAGTGAGGTATTATCTGAGCAAGAGGTGATATCTGAAATAATAATAGATGAGATACCAGTAGAACTTGAACCTGCTCTTGCAAAGCTAGAAACTCATCACGATCAGGTATTCGATACAGCGGTTACCGAGTTAGCTACTCCAGTTGAGATGATTACCACGGTTACATCGCAAGAGAGTGAAATTGCAGCTGATGAACAGGACATTGAGGCTGTTGTTGAACAGACGTTCCTAGAAGAAGCTACTGAATTGTTAGAAATGGCTGAGTCGCTATTAAAACAATGGTTTGAACAACGTACAAACCGTAGTATTTTGCTTCAGCTCCAAAGAGCCGTGCACAGTTTGAAAGGTGGTGCACGAATGGTGGGTTTAGAAGCCGTACAAGCAATTGCCTACCAACTAGAAAATGCTTTTGAACAATTTGCGTTGCATCACTTCAATTCAAATATTTATGATCATTTATTAGAAAGTGCAATTGCATGGTTAAAAGATGCAATTTTCAACCACAACTATCAGCATTTCGATGGATTACAGCAAAGTTTAGAAAATATTCAATTCTTTGAAACTACAATCCAGATTCCGACTAAGTTAACTAGAGCGGACTTGTTTAGCTCAGAACCGGTGATGACCTTTATACAAGGTGATGGTACAGAGCCTCCACCAATGATGGGTGCATGGGAGCAAACAGAGCGTCTGGATCAGAATAATGAAATGATCCGTGTTTCAGCGGACTTAATCGAGAAAATGATTGATTTGTCTGGTGAAAACTCCATTAACCGTTCACGAATTGAAATGGACCTAAGCCAATTTAGCCATACACTGGTTGAAATGGAGTTGGCGATTCAACGACTTGCCGATCAGTTACGTCGAATGGAAGGTGAGTTAGAAACACAGATTATTGCTAAACATGGAATTGAACATTCTCGTTATACCGACTTTGACCCGTTAGAGATGGACCAGTATTCATCATTAAATCAATTGTCGAAATCGCAAGCTGAATCTGCATCGGACTTGGTCGACTTAAAAAATACGTTATCTGACAAGATTAGAGATACCGAAAGTTTGCTTTTACAACAATCACGAATTCAAGCGGAAATTCAAGAAGGTTTAATGCGGACACGGTTGGTCCCATTTTCGCGTTTATTGCCGCGTTTACAACGAATTGTTCGTCAGACGTCTACAGCATTGAATAGACCTGCTGAGCTTTTCGTAAATAATACGGAAGGTGAGTTGGACCGCAACATTTTAGAACGGTTAGTGACTCCGCTTGAGCATATGCTCAGAAACGCAATTGACCATGGTTTAGAAGACCGAGCGCAGCGGCAACAAGCAAATAAACCAGAAACAGGGCGTATTGAGCTTAATATTCAGCGTCAAGGTACGGATGTTGTGGTTGTCTTTAGCGATGATGGTCAAGGCATTGATGTTGAAAAAGTACGTCAGAAAGCACTCCTTGCCGGATTGATCAAGCCAGAACAAGACTTAGAACAGCAAGACATACTGCAACTCATTTTCCAT
>NZ_JAYWYV010000069.1:0-2267 GCF_048147885.1 Acinetobacter sp. 228 | reverse complement strand
CTCAGCTACATGACGTTTTGCCTCTGCACTTCGCTTTGCATCAATTTCAACTGTAATGACTTGCCCACCAGTCGCTTGGGCAGCTTCGGCAAGCCACAAAGTTGAATAGCCTGTTGAAGTGCCAATTTCCAAAATAGACTTGGCTTGCTGCATACGAATAAGCTGGGAAATTAGCTGAGCAGATTCTACTTCTATATTACGATATCGTTGTAAACGATCGGATTGCTGTGAGTCATGCTGTTTAAAGGTGTCATATAAATCAGCAACTCTTTGTAAGAAAATAGTATTTGGCATCTATTTTACTCCTTCTTTATATGACAGCCATTTTATTTAAGTACTTTGTATTAATTTAAAACGCGGTACGATGCTACCATCACTCATTTGCACGGTTTCAGTAAACATATCAAGTGGTCGAACCCAAGTTGAATAATCACCATATAAACATTGATAAACGACCAATTCCTCTTCAGTTTCACTGTGTTTTGCTACAGAAAAAACTTGATAGAGATTACCTTTATAATGCTGATAAATGCCGCGTTGCAATGACATGAAAGTACCTTTTAATGTTATGACATAAAATCTTTACAGCCATATAACATATATAAATTTTCAAACACTTTCACTTTAAAATACTGCAAAACTAAAAATGAAATTAAGATGCTCTTTTGCACTTTCTTAACTTACGCGTTGTTGCAAACCAACATTCAAAAAAACGATTAAATTCATAAAAACATACTGTTTTACCTATTCATTGTTTTAACGTACTATGCATCTATTGAAAGAATTTGGATGCATTGGAGTAAAAAACAGATGTTAGATCAAAACATTAAAACTCAATTAAAAGCTTACCTAGAACGTTTAGAAAGTCCAATCGAATTAGTTGCTGCTTTAGATGAATCAGATAAAGCTGCTCAAATTAAAGAATTAGTAACTGAAATCGCTGAGCTTTCTGACAAGGTAACAGCCCGTTTTGACGGTAATAATACACGTCGTCCAAGCTTTGGTGTGGCTAAAGCAGGTGAACAGCCTCGTGTGTTCTTTGCAGGCTTACCAATGGGTCATGAGTTTACGTCTTTGATCTTGGCTCTGTTACAAGTGTCTGGCTATGCACCTAAAGTATCGGATGAAGTTTTAAATCAGATTAAAGGTTTAAACCTCAAAGCTAACTTTGATGTATTTGTATCATTAAGCTGTCATAACTGTCCGGATGTAGTACAGGCGCTTAACCTGATTGCCATTTATAACCCGAACACCACGGCAACCATGATTGATGGTGCATTCTTCCAAGACGAAGTGGAACAACGCAAAATCATGGCTGTACCGATGGTATTCCAGGACAATGAACACATTGGTCAAGGTCGTATGACGCTTGAAGAGATTGTGGCAAAACTTGATACCAATTCAGCTGAAAAAGACGCAGCAGCACTCAATGCCAAAGATGCGTTTGATGTATTGGTGATTGGCGGTGGACCTGCGGGTGCAACAGCTGCAATCTATGCGGCACGTAAAGGCATTAACACAGGTATCGTGGCTGAACGCTTTGGTGGTCAGGTCATGGATACCATGGACATTGAAAACTTCACTTCTGTGCAAAAGACCCAAGGTCCTAAGTTTGCTGCTGAGATGGAAGCACATGTTCGTGAATACGATGTGGATATCATGAACCTGCAACGTGTCAGCAAAATCACGGGTGCAGACCAAACAGCAAATGGCTTGGTTGAAGTTGAACTTGAAAACGGTGCAAAACTTGAATCGAAAACTGTGATCCTTTCAACAGGGGCACGTTGGAGAGAAATGAATGTACCGGGTGAAGCTGAATACCGTACCCGTGGTGTAGCGTACTGTCCACACTGTGATGGTCCATTGTTCAAAGGCAAACGTGTTGCCGTGATTGGTGGTGGCAACTCAGGTGTAGAAGCGGCAATTGACCTTGCAGGTATTGTTGAGCATGTGACTTTAGTTGAGTTTGACACTAAACTTCGTGCTGACCAAGTCTTGCAAAACAAGTTAAACAGCTTGCCAAACACCACTGTGATTATGAATGCATTAAGCACAGAAGTATTGGGTGACGGTTCACAAGTAACCGGTCTTAAATATAAAGACCGTGCAACTGATGGAGAGCATGTGGTAGAGCTTGCAGGGATCTTTGTACAGATTGGTTTACTTCCAAACACTGACTTCTTAAAAGACAGTGAGGTTGAGTTAACCAATCGTGGAGAGATCATTGTCAATGACCGCAACGAAACCAATGTAAAAGGTGTATTTGC
>NZ_JAYWYV010000068.1:0-2308 GCF_048147885.1 Acinetobacter sp. 228 | reverse complement strand
CAGCAACAAGGGCTAAACGTTCATGCAGTAACAGGTGACCTTGCCAATGCAGACTCTATTGAAAATGCGGTTGCAAAAAGCGTGGAAGTATTACAAGGACTAGATGGCCTTGTGAACTGTGCAGCGCTTGCAACCAATGTCGGTGGAAAAAATATGATTGATTACGATCCTGAACTTTGGGATCGAGTCATGAATATTAATGTAAAAGGCACATGGTTAATTACAAAAGCGTGTATTCCACATTTAAAACAATCGGCTGCCGGCAAGATTATTAATGTTGCGTCAGATACAGCACTTTGGGGCGCACCGAACCTGATGGCTTATGTGGCAAGTAAAGGTGCAATTGTTGCCATGACACGTTCAATGGCAAGAGAGTTGGGACAGTTCAATATCTGTGTCAACACATTGTCTCCGGGGCTGACACTGGTTGAAGCAACCGAGTATGTGCCACAGGAACGTCATGATTTATATGTCAACGGAAGAGCGATTCAACGCCAGCAACTTCCACAAGATTTAAATGGAACAGCATTGTATCTACTGTCGGATTTGTCCTCTTTTGTGACAGGTCAAAATATTCCGGTCAATGGCGGTTTTGTCTTTAACTAAGGAGTAGTCAAATGATTACAGGGATCGAGATTTTAAAGTTTGGAGTTGAAGATAGAGCCGCTTCAAACAAGTTTTTGGCAGATTTTGGTTTAAGCCAAAGTACTTCGGATATTGAAGGTGCAGATTTATACCAGACTCAAAACGGCAGCAAGATTTATCTATTTAATTGTGATGATAACCGTTTGCCGCCTGCTATTGAGCAAGGTTCAACTTTACGTGAAGTCACTTGGGGTGTTGATAGTCTTCAAGACCTTGAAGACTTGGCAGCTCGTTTGGCCGATGTAGACGGTTTTAAACGTACTGAAAATACACTTCAGTGTCTTGACCCAAATGGCATGACCATTCGTTTTGAACAAAGTTTTGTTAAGGAAGTACCTGAACTTAAAACGGCAGGCATTAACCAATACGGCAATATTCAGCGTGTTAATGCAGCAAGTCCTGTTTATGAAAAAGGTCAACCTGTTGCGATTGGACATGTGGTGTTTTTCACACCGGATTTAGCAACTACTGAAAACTTCTATATTGAAAAAGTAGGCTTTCATTTATCTGATGCTTACAAAAATCGCGGTGCATTCTTACGTTGCCGCGGTGAAGGTTATCACCACGATTTATTCTTACTTAGCGTTCCAAATAAACCTGCGGGCCTAAATCACGTTGCATTTGTTGTTCGTGATATTCATGAGGTGATTGGAGGCGGCTTACATATGAACCGTTCAGAGTGGTCAACCTTTATTGGACCGGGACGTCATCCAATTTCTTCTGCTTATTTCTGGTACGTCAACTCACCATTGGGTGGTGCATTTGAATATTACACCAACGATGATTATTTGACCGAAGAATGGCAGCCACGTGTAGAAGAACATCGTCTAGAGCTTTTCACCGAGTGGGCGATTGAAGGTGGTCTTGATGACAAAACCCGCCGTCAGGTAAAGCCTGTGTAACAGGCATTGCTTTACAAGGAAGAAAGGCTATGGAAAAGATTGTAATTGTAGGGGCGGGGCAGGCTGCAGGTTGGGCAGTTAGTACCTTACGTCAAAATGGATATATGGGTGAAATTCATGTGGTCTCAAATGAAGATCAGGTGTTTTATGAGCGTCCGCCTCTGTCTAAGCAAGTACTTTCAAAAGAAGCAAGTTATGAAAGTTTGAATCTGTTCTCCCCAGAACAGGTTCAAGAGTTCAACATTCAATGGCACAAACCGGAAATTGCAACAAAAGTCGATCGCGAGCAAAAGCAGGTTCATTTAGAAAGTGGTCAGATTTTGCCGTATGACAAATTGCTGATTGCAACTGGAAGTCGTGCACGTGTACCCGTCAATACATGGCAGTTCATTCCTAATGTTGTGACTTTACGAAATGTGCGTGACTGTGAACGTCTCGCTGAAATTTTAAAGAATGCAAAAAATGTTGCTGTGATTGGTGGTGGCTGGATTGGTTTGGAAATCGCTGCAACTGCACGTAAGCAAGGCAAAGATGTTCATATTTTTGAATATGGCGACCGCTTATGTGCAAGAAGTGTGAGTCCGGAAGTTTCTGCATTTTTAAAAAATATGCATGAGGCTCAAGGCACAAAAATTCATTTAGACAGCAAGAGCCTTCACTTAGTGGAAGCACCAGATCAAAAAGTTGAAGTGGTGAACCATCCTCAACATAGCCAGTTATTTGATTGTGTTGTAGTGGGTGCAGGTGCCGAAATTGCGAAA
>NZ_JAYWYV010000067.1:0-2325 GCF_048147885.1 Acinetobacter sp. 228 | reverse complement strand
TTATTCAGTGAGGAGTAAACCCGATGTACCATGAACTAGAAGAAGAGAAAGTCGATCAAACCCTAAGCTGGCGTGAAAAAATGGCAGTTGAAGAACACGAGAAACTGTCGCCCCGTTTAGTGTATGAAATTATCCGCCGTGATGGTGCCGAAGAGTTAGATCGCCCAACAGCCGCACTCATCTTTTCAGGCATTGCAGCAGGTCTAGTCATCAGTTTTTCATTTGTATTTAAAGCGATTATTGCTTCTTATATCCCAACTGATGCCATCTGGACCGATTTAATTACCAATTTCGGTTATACCATTGGATTCCTGATCGCTATTTTAGGACACATGCAACTCTTTACCGAAAATACCATTACTACAGTTGTGCCCCTATTTAAGCCCTTTACCTTAGACAAATTACGAGCTGTAGGCCGTCTATGGGGAATCGTGATTCTATGCAATATTATTGGAACAGCTTTGGCGAGTTTATTCTTCCTGACCACCGACCTGTTTACTCCAAACATTGATAAAGCACTAGATGAGCTCGCACATCATGTTGCGTCTTTTTCCGCCACCCAAAATCTGCTTAAAGGGGTTATGTCTGGTCTTTTAATTGCTGCATTGGTCTGGATGCTACCTTCCGTCAGCAATAAGTTCCTAGTCATCTTTTTCATGACTTATCTGATAGGACTAGGCGACTTTACCCATGTGGTCGTTGGCTCTACCGAAATGTCCTATCTGGTCTGGCAAGGAGAAGCTTCTCTTGGTGAATATCTGTTTAATTTCCTGATTCCAACCACCATTGGCAATATTATTGGTGGTACAGGCGTGTTTACCCTGCTGATTTATGGTCAGGTGACTGAAGAATTGGAACAATAGCAGGAAACAATAAAACTATTGTTCCTGCTGCCATCTGCGTTGTTGTAGGCGTTCACCTTCAACTTCACGCTTGTTTCTCGCCGACTCATAGAGTTTGGTTCCCTTTAACTCAGGTGGCAAGTAGTCTTGCAACACAAAGTGCTCTGGGTAGTCATGAGGATAGAGATAATTAATTCCATAACCTTGCTGTTTCATCAGTTTGGTTGGCGCATTTCTCAAGTGTAAAGGTACTGGTAAATTTGCCGTTTTCTCAGCAAGTTCTAAGGCCTTATTAATTGCGAGGTAAGTACTATTACTTTTTGCACTGGTCGCTAAATAAACTGCTGTTTGACCCAAAATAATTCGAGCCTCAGGCATTCCCACCGCCTGTACAGAACGGAAACATTCACCTGCAAGCAATAGTGCATTTGGATTCGAGTTTCCAATGTCTTCTGAAGCGGCAATCAACATACGTCTTGCAATAAAAACCGGATCTTCCCCGCCTTTAAGCATCCGCGCCATCCAGTACAAAGCCGCATCCGGATCACTACCACGAATCGATTTGATAAAGGCAGAAACGAGGTCGTAATGCTGTTCACCCGATTTGTCATAACGCGCAATATTTTGCTGAGCGACTTTTACTACAACTGCATTATTAATCGTATTTTCAACTTCGGGCTCAAAAGTACTTGCAATTAAGTCAAGTAAATTGAGTGCTTTACGGGCATCACCTGCTGCAAACTGTAAAAGAGCATCATACTCTTCAATATGAATATAGCGTTCTTTTAAAAATTTATCGTTTTGGAGTGCATTGTTAAGTAGCGTCTGAATTGCCTCACTGTCTAAACTGTTTAAGGTATAAACCTGACAGCGTGATAAAAGTGCACTATTGACTTCAAAAGACGGGTTTTCAGTGGTCGCACCAATTAAGGTAATTTTACCTTTTTCTACGGCACCTAATAATGCATCTTGCTGTGATTTATTAAAGCGATGGATTTCGTCAATAAAAACTACAGGTGTCAGTAAGTCACCACTTTCTGCAATTACTTCACGTAATTCTTTTACGCCCGTATTTAGCGCAGATAAGCTCACAAATGGACGATCTATTGCCTGAGCTAAAAGCAAAGCAATTGTCGTTTTACCAACGCCTGGCGGCCCCCAAAAAATAATAGAAGGCAAATGCCCCTGATCAATCATTTGACGTAAGGGAGCATGTTCACCTAACAAATGATCTTGCCCAATAATTTCAGACAAGTCTCTCGGGCGCAGGCGTTCAGGAAGTGGAATATGGGTGTCTGACATCTCAAATAGCTTTATCGTCTTTTCACTATAGTCTATTGTGTCTCACAGAAATCTACAATTTGAATCTATGAGACACATCCTTTATTTACAGGGTATTTCCTAGCATTAAGAGGGTTTCTTACTCAGCTTGAGTAAACGAGCATTGGGGCCATCTTCAATTACCCAAATTGAACCGTCTTGT
>NZ_JAYWYV010000066.1:0-2335 GCF_048147885.1 Acinetobacter sp. 228 | reverse complement strand
CGATCCCTGTCGTGTTTTCTCTTAATGCAATTGATTTTCAGTCCTGAACTTCCCCCCAAAGTTCGGGACAATTTTTTATATATTATTTAAAAAAATAAAAAAGCCTTGTCTGAAACAAGGCCTTTAAATATCTCAGCTCACATATTACTTTTCGTGTACTTTTGCTTCAATTTCTTCAATTTTGGTATGACGTGCATCAAAGCCTTTTGCCATGTAAATGACTTGTTCAGCAATATTACGAGCGTGATCACCGATACGCTCTAAAGAACGCAAAACCCACATGACATTAATCACACGAGCAATATGACGTGGGTCTTCAATCATATAAGTCATTAAAGTACGCGTTGCCGACTGATATTCACGGTCAATGTCAGCATCGGCTAAAAGTACACGTAATGCCTGATCTGCATCTAAACGTGCAAAAGCATCAAGTGCGTCATGAATCATGACCCGTACTTGGTTACCAATATGACGTGTTTCCATGTAGCCACGAGGAGAACCGCCCTCTTCACATAGATTTTGTGCAATACGGGCAATTTTTGCAGCTTCATCCCCAATACGCTCTAGGTCAGTATTGGCTTTACTCATGGCAATTACCATACGCAAGTCAATTGCTGCTGGATGACGACGTGCCAAAATCAGCGTCAGCCCTTCATCAATATCACGTTCATATTGATTGACTGCATTATCTTTAAATTGAACATCAATTGCTAAGTTCGCATCTGTATCAAGCAAAGAATGAATTGCATTGGCAACCTGTTGTTCGACCAAGCCACCCATGGTCATAAACTTTGTGTTCACATCTTGCAAATCTTCATTAAATTGAGAAGAAATATGATGGCTTAACACCGGATTACTCGGACTCAAGGGAAGCCTCCAACATGATGGCGCAGGGATAAAATGATTGAGCATTAAAACACATCAATCATTAAATTTTTATGACAAAATTAAATTTCAGATAAAAGCATTTTTTTATTACTGATACGTTAACCAGCTGTTTAATTCAACTAAATCTTTTTCTCCTAGCTGACCTACAGCCGCTTTTAAACGTAATACATTTAATAAATAGTCATACTGAGCATTAAGATAATCCTGTTTTGCTGAAAAAGCATTACGCTGCGCCAATAAAACATCGACCATACTTTTTAAGCCTTCGTTATAACTTGCTTTTGAAGCTTGAGAAACAAGTGCTGAAGAGTCCATTGCCGCCTTTCTTGCTTCAAGTTTTGCTCGGTCGGTATCTACCTGCATAAAAGCACTTTTCACATCGACATTGGCACGGCGAATGGCCGCATCAAGTTGGGCTTGCGCTTTATTTAACTCCACACTGGCTTTTTTAATAGAAGTTCGTGTCCGGCCTCCATTAAATAAGTTCCAGTTCATTTCTACCCCGACCTGATCAAACTTCCCATCAGTCGAAATCAACGTTTCTGGCGTTTGTTTGGTATAGCCATAACTCGCCATTGCATCTATCTGTGGATAAAGTGCAGCTTTTTCCACACGACGTTGATCTTCAGCATATCGCTTTTGTAAACGTGCTTGTTGAATCTTTAAATTTTGCTGTTGGGCTAATCCTAACCACTCATCGAGCTGTGCCGGATAAGGTTTTTGAAAGATAAAATCACTTCTCAATACAGCAAGCCTATCTTGATAAGGACCAATATATTCAGATAGTTGCTCTTGAGCCAATAGAAGCTGCACATTGGTAGCAATACGGTTGGCTCTGGCATTTTGATACTGGGCATTTGCTTCACTCACATCACTACGTGCTACCAACCCTTCTTTAAGCTTGGCGTTCATCATATTGAGCTGTTCAAGCAAAGCTTTTTCTTCTTGTAAATATGCAGCGGTAAGTGCCTGTTGACGCAGTACATTAAAATAGGCTTCAGCTACATTTAAAACATGATCTTGTTTTTGCAGTTTTAAAGTAATTTCACTAAGAGCAACCGAAGTTTTAACCTGTTTATAACCTTCCCATGCATCCATACGAAAAAGAGGCTGACGGGCAGATAAAGTTGCTTGTTTGGTAGTCGATGTATTACTTACCAAAGCATCGGAAAGTCCTTCCTGATCAACACCGGGAAAATTTGAACGCTTTACCGTTTGTCGATTACGGGTAATATTTCCAGACAATGTAACTGTTGGTAGTAAAGCGCCTGTTGCTAAGCCTAAATTAAGCTGATCTGCTTCAAACTGTTGTTGATTCGCTTGCCACGTCGGATCATTTAGTTTTGCGCGCTCATAAGTTTCAACTAAATCTAGAGCAAAACTCGACGATGTAAAACTCCATAAACCCGCAACAAGCATTAATTTTATTTTCATTGTTTAAATCAAC
>NZ_JAYWYV010000065.1:0-2342 GCF_048147885.1 Acinetobacter sp. 228 | reverse complement strand
GATGCAACATCAACATCTAAAACCTCATGCCCAAAGCGTATATCAGCACCATAAGCTTGAGCCTGTTTTGCTAGTAAGTTGTCAAAATCTGCACGGCGAACTTGCCAAGTTGTGCCCGGACCATCCGTAAATTTTTCTGTAAAGTCATAAAAACTACGCTGTTTGCCACGTAGAAAAGCCGCACCATTTTTAAATTGAAAAGCATATTGCTCAACATGCTCACGGACTGTTTCTAATAAGCCAGCCTCTTCTAAAAACGCCATAGACTGCGGTAACAATGACTCACCAATCGAAAAACGAGGGAAATGCTGTTTTTCAATGACCGTAACGGTATAGCCCTTTTTTCGAAGAAGTGCAGCAGCAGAACTACCTGATGGCCCAGCCCCAATAATCACGACGTCAATTTTTTCTATAGTGCTCATAGCACAATTTCCTTTTTAATTTATTCAAATTATGAATGGTCTTGTAAATTTACAATATGTTTTTCATCTGCGGGCGTTAACAAAGTCGCATAGATAAACGAGAAAATAACCCCGAATAAAACCGTTAAACCAAAACAATGGATTGCATAAGTATGGCTAAATGAAAGTAATCCAAAGCCAAGTAAGGTCGACATCATACATAAAAATAATGCCATTCCAACTACTTGTGGGTGATCATGTCCATGTCGGTAGAAAATTGCATAGTCGACTCCAATTCCGATAATCAGAAAAGTCGCCATAATACTAAACAGGTTAATCTCGACACCTAACCATGTCTGAACAGCAAAAGTGCTTAGTAAAGCCAAGCTGACTGGCAAGACCAAAGGTACAATCGAACTTAATCCATAAATAAGCGCTAAACCAACTGCCAGACCAATTAAGGCATAAATCAGAAGATGTTGAGCCTGCACTCGATGTTCGGCAAACATTTGTGACATTGCAGTAATCGGTTGCTGGAAATGTATATGCTCATTCTGAAGTTGCTTTAACGCGTCAGGTTGTTTTGCCTCTGTCACCATCACTAATCGTTCATTGGCTTGAGGTTGTAAAAAAGCTAAAGGGTGATCTTTAAATACAGCAAAATCTAATAACGGTTGTGTTACCAGTTGCTGTTGCCACTGTAAAACATCAGCGACATTTAGCCCCATGCTTTGTGCATATTGCTGCAAAGTCGCTTTTGGAATATTTCTTAATAGTTTTAGATTATTTTGCTGCTCTGCCAATGGTGGAATCCATTGTCCCAAAGCTTGAAATGCACTGATTTTCCCTTGTGACTGTAACTGTTGCAAATGTCCAATCAGTTGCTGCTCTTGTTGCTGCATTTCATTTGCCGATGCTGCACGCACCACAAAATAATCACTACTTTGTTGCTGGCCAAATTGCTCACGAACCGCTTGGTCTTGCTGCTTTAACCTCGCGTCCATACCTTGTAAGTTACGAATATCATCGTTACTTTTAAGATAGAAAAGACTCGAAGTACCTACTGCTAAAATGACTGCAATCAAGCCATAACGGACTTTGGCACGCTGTTGAAACCATAAGCGTGCTTGTCCAATCCACGATAAAGCTTTTATTGCTGGCTGAGCATTGAGCGCAGGTAATCTTGGTAATAGCAGTACACTACTGATCCACGCCGCAGTTAATCCTACAATTGAAAAGACCGCAATCTGCTTAAATCCTGGAAATGGGGTAAAACTCAAAAAGATGTATGCAACTAATGTGGTCATTAAACCCATAAACAAACTTGGTAATAGCGGTTTTAGAATTTGAAAACCGCCAAGCTTTCTGTGCTGCGATTGCATCGCCATAAAATAAAATGAAAAATCAACACAGACACCAATCAGACTCGCACCAAAGACCAATGTCATCAGGTGAATTTCACCAAACACCCAATGTGTGACTGCAAACGCCACAAAGCTTCCAGTCGAAACTGCAATAAACTCCGTCGCCAAAGGTCGCAATGAGCGAAAGCCGAACCAAACCAGAAAAATTAAGCCCAATGTCGAGCCAACACCAATGGTTGAGATTTCCTGTTTGGCCGATTGCGTACCAAAATTTGAAAATAAAATAGTTCCAGTCCAATGAGATTTTAATCCCATTGCCGCTAGTTTTTGCTTAGTTTGTTCAATCCAAGTAGAGGTCTGCTCTTGGTAATCAATATTGTATGGGCTTTGCGTCAACTGTAATGCGAAAAGCCGAGAGATACCTTGCTCATGATGAATAGTGGCAAAGCCCTGCTCCATTTCCATATCTTGTTGCGACGGGGTTGCCAACTGCATAGCATAACGAGGGAACAATAATAGCGGGTCTTGCTTCAGTGACTCAGAAGTGACAGGCATGCCTGGACTCATCATCTGCATC
>NZ_JAYWYV010000064.1:0-2344 GCF_048147885.1 Acinetobacter sp. 228 | reverse complement strand
AAGTATTGCAAGACGGGAGTTGATTGCTTCCCAACGAAAATTGCATAATCTAGCACGACCTGACCATAGACCAAGCAAGAAAGATCGGCGACAAATCAATCGGTTTAAACAGGATAATGATCAACATTATGAAGATCACTGGTCTTATAATGATGAATAAAAACGTCGAGTTGTGTCGCACTCACATATACAATATATAGAAGCTAGAGAAAAAATCTGTCACTATTAGCCCTGTGAAACAAGTTGAGATTCAATGCATCCACTTGGGTTAAACGTGATGAACATAGAGTATTGAGGTTTTTGAGATGGATGAGAATAAAAGCAAAGCATTACAAGCCGCTTTGAGCCAAATTGAGAAGCAATTTGGTAAAAATACGGTTATGCGTCTTGGTGATAACACTGTTCAAGCAGTTGAAGCCGTATCTACAGGTTCTTTAACTTTAGACATCGCATTGGGGATTGGTGGTTTACCAAAAGGCCGTATTATCGAAATTTATGGTCCTGAATCTTCTGGTAAAACCACAATGACATTGCAAGCAATTGCTCAATGTCAAAAATCTGGTGGTACATGTGCCTTCATTGATGCTGAGCACGCCCTAGACCCTCAATATGCACGCAAACTTGGTGTAGATATTGATAACCTACTTGTTTCACAACCCGACAATGGTGAGCAAGCACTTGAAATTGCTGACATGCTTGTCCGTTCAGGCGCAATTGATTTAATCGTTGTGGACTCGGTGGCTGCACTTACACCTAAAGCAGAAATCGAAGGTGAGATGGGTGACTCTCATATGGGTCTACAAGCGCGTCTTATGAGCCAGGCACTTCGTAAAATTACGGGTAATGCTAAACGTTCAAACTGTATGGTTATCTTCATTAACCAGATTCGTATGAAAATTGGTGTTATGTTTGGTAGCCCAGAAACTACCACTGGTGGTAATGCCCTTAAATTCTACGCTTCAGTTCGTTTAGATATTCGTCGTATCGGTCAAGTAAAAGAAGGCGATGAAATTGTTGGTTCAGAAACTAAAGTTAAAGTTGTTAAGAACAAAATGGCTCCTCCGTTTAAAGAAGCTATTTTCCAAATTCTATACGGTAAAGGTACTAACCAACTAGGTGAACTTGTAGATTTAGCTGTACAACAGGATATCGTACAAAAAGCTGGTGCATGGTATTCATATCAAGGCAATAAAATTGGCCAAGGTAAAAACAATGTAATTCGCTATTTTGAAGAAAATACTCAAATAGCTGAAGAAATTGAACGTAATATCCGTGAACAATTGCTGACTACAGGCACAAATGGTGCAGTTCAAATTGAAGATGAAGAAGAGCCAGATCTTTTATTAGAATCGTAATTATACATGAGTCATAAAACGCCCTTCGGGGCGTTTTTTACAAGGAATTTTATATGTTCAAAAGAAACGATGAGCAATCTCAGCAGCGCCCTCCTCTTACTGGCCAACGTTTACGCTCATATGCTTTTGCTTTACTCACTCGCCGAGATTACTCTAAAGCAGAGCTTATCGAGAAATTAGCTCGTTATGCACAAAATATAGAAGAAGTAAAACAACTGGTTAAGGAGTTATCTGAACAAAATTACCAGAGTGATCAACGTGTTGCTGAGCAAATGCTAGCAAGCCAAATTCGTAAAGGTAAAGGACCGAAACGAATTCAACAAGCTTTAAAAACTAAACAAATTGAAAATGATTTAATTGCAGATGAAATTCAAGAAATTGATTGGGTAGAACAGGCTTATCAACTTAAAGTTAAAAAATTTGGAGAAGCTGTAGAGAAAGATCCAAAACTTAAAGCAAAACAGATCAGATTTTTACAATATAGAGGATTTGATTTAGATGTAATTTTAAAAGCAATCCAAAGAAAATTGGATTAAAAGAATGGTGGCAACCCCACTAGCAAAACTTCGGCACATCATAGATCTGCTACCGTTGCTACCTTCCGGTCCTGGCGGGGTTCACAGAGTACAATTGCGAAGCCACCAGCGGGGCTACCATTGCAAAACAAAGTATAGAGATTTTTAAAAGAGTTGCAACCCTTCTCTGCCTTTTTCGGCAAGTTTTTGTTTCGATTGATTAATTCCTCAGCAAAAATAGCTTTAAACCCCAAAAATATAATTTCTTGAGCTTATGCTCTTTTCTTATTTTGCATAAAATATGCTTGAAGATTGTAAACTATCCTTGCATTTAAACTGTTAACTGCTTTAATTGCATTGATCAATGAAAAACCTTAGATATTTAGAGAATTGTTTTTTATATTCCTGTGTCAAGGTGGCTTTTATATAAAATTATGGATTTATACACATGCAAATGAAGAAGCATTCTTTATT
>NZ_JAYWYV010000063.1:0-2349 GCF_048147885.1 Acinetobacter sp. 228 | reverse complement strand
TAAAGGGCTTCTCGTCCAATACCTGCTTCTTTCGCAATTTGGGTCATACCTCTTGCTTTAGCAATTACACCAAGTGCGTGCGCTAATTCAGCAGGATCATTTTCTTCAAGAACCATATTGAGGTACATTACAATATCTTCTTCAGTTTTGAGTGACTCAGCCATATCAAAACTTGGTAAATCAGCGACTTTAACCATATTAATCCTCCAATGTTTTCGATAGTTTGACCGCTTTCTTGATGTCATCTTTCTGTGTAGATTTTTCACCACCACCAAGCATCACGATCACAACGTCACCATGTTGGATGTAGTACATCCGCCAACCAGCACCAAAGAACTCTCTCATTTCCCAGACACCATCTTGGAGTGGTTTAATGTCACCCCAATTACCACGTTGGACCTTATCTAATCGACGATTCAAGCGGATTCGAGTCATATTGTCTTTAAGACCATCTAGCCATTCATCAAATTCAGGCAGACGTTTAATTTCAATCATGCGAGTTCCTTCTTATCTAATTCAATTGTATTCGATCGAATACAAAATGCAAGACTTTTATCCCAAGGGTTGTCCGCAGAAATTGGGGATAATTTGAGCAGTGGATGAGTTGATAAATCACAACAATGTACTTTTTGATTAAATATTGATCATATTTATTTAATCTATTTTTATTAAAATTTTATGAATTCATAAATCATTAATATGTAAGCAAAGTTTAGATATATGACAAATCAACCAAAGTGTCATTTTCAACGCTTAAGTTTGAATCGCTTTTTAAAAAATCAAACCTGAGACTACATAATGACTAAATTGACTTCATTGAGCTTAGCAATATTATTGGCATTCAATTTAACTGCCTGCAACGACAATGATGATAAAGATGAATCATCCGCCCTGCCTGAAACACCGACAACACCAGCTCCAGAGCCAGAAACACCAGAAGAAGAAGTTCCTGTACCTAAAGTCTACTTAGACGAAAACTTCGATCAACTCACAGCGCTGCCAGCAGCATGGACAACACTGCGCTCAAATGCAGGCACGGTTGAAGTCAAAGACGGCAGCTTATTCATTGATGGGCGCGCCAATAACACACAAATGACCACGTTAATGCTGTCACCTGAATATCAAAAACTCAGAAACTATCGGATAGATATCGAATTTACTTATTTAGAAAGAAATAATGGTGGCCGCTGGGGCAGTATTATTTACCGCGCTGCTGACAGCTATGCTGAACCTGCCTTCACGCCTTATTATCAATTTGCAATTCGCGCCGATGCAGCTGGCGCCAGCGGTCTAGAACTTGCGCTGCGCCAGCCTACCAATGCGTGGAATGTGCTGCATAAATCTGCTTATAAAGAAAATATGGAGGTCAATAAGTCGTATAAAGCGACTGTGATTGTGCATGGTCAACGTGTGCGCCATTATATTGATGACAATTTAGTCTTAGACACCACACTGCCTTATAATTTAGATCAAGGCGCAATTGGCCTCTCTACTGCTGGCTTATTGATGAAAGTAGATGCCATCAAAATTACAGAACAGCTTGATCCTCTGCCAGAATCAAACCGTGTTACCGAAATTATTGATCATAATCTGCCAGTTTCTATGGCGCCAACCATTGCACAGCCTGCACCCGTGAACGGCATTTCCTCTACAGCAGCAACACACATTGCCTATCAGCTCGATGAACAATTAAATCTATTGAATACTGAGCAGAAAAAAGTCATGGCTTTACGTGATTATCTGAATGACTCAACACGCCGCACACTTCCGCTGCTACGCATTCAAAATGAACAGACCATTAATAAGCTAAAAACATTGGGCGAAAGTTATGATCTGGCGGATATTACCTTGCTTTCAGATCAGCCAGAGCTTCTTCGCAAAGCGCGAATTGCAATTCCAGCACTGCGTACCGCGCTGGATTACTCTAAACAAACTGGGCTGAGCAGCTCAACTAAGGATATTGTGACCATTGCCCACAATACCAATTCATCACTTGCAAAAATTGTGATTCTGCCTAAGCATCTGGTACAAACAGAAGTGGTTTCACATTTACAGCGTCTGCTGATTACACCGTGGGCAAACCTAGACAGCAGCAGCCCATTAACAGCAGCAGAGTTCTTAAGCACAGGTGTAAACGGTATTTACACCGAGCAGCCCGACAGCGTTCTTTCTATTATGAAATTAATGGCGCCGAACACGCTGCTGCGCAAACCGCTGATTACAGGCCATCGCGGTATTCCTGCGCTTGAGGATGAAAACACTTTAGAAGGCATATTAAAAGCGATTCAAGTTGGCGCAGATGCGGTTGAGTACGATGTATATCTTTCTAAAGATAATCATGTCGTGGTC
>NZ_JAYWYV010000062.1:0-2364 GCF_048147885.1 Acinetobacter sp. 228 | reverse complement strand
TAGACTAATTAATTATTATAAAATCTCAAAAAATAAACTGACTTTTTTAGACAAAACGCATAATATTTTTCAAGTAATAAAAATTTAAATACCAATTGTCACGTACCCTCTCATTTAGAAAAAAGCCGTGAATAATCTGACTCAACTATTCAATCGTTTTAAAGCGAATTCAATTTTAATTTATTGCCTGCAAATTTTAATTGTACTCACAGGTACAACTTTAGGTTTACTTTGGTTAGGACATAACGAGCTGATCGTTCCTGTGACTTTAGGTGCAATTGCTGCTGCACTTACCGATTTTGATGATCGCTTAAGTCTTCGTTTACGCAATCTGCTTTATGTCTGCCTACTCTTTTTTACTGTCAGCACTATTCTTGGTTTTTTAGCACCTTATAAATTTTTATTTATTTTATATCTTTCAATTTCCAGTGCTTGTTTCATTTTATTGGGAGCTTTAGGGCAACGCTACGCTACCATTTCTTTTGGTACGATTTTACTCTCAATTTATAGTATGTTTGGTTTAGGAGAATATGCACACTGGTACCAACAGCCTACTTATTTTGTCTATGGTGCGTTGTGGTACGGCCTAACTTCTATTTTATTTTTTATTCTTAAACCAACACTTCCTTTACAAGATAAACTTTCACAAATTTTTGAAGAAATTTCAGCCTTACTTCAAGCTAAAGCACGGTTGTTCGACCCAGATAATAAAGAAAATGTTGAACAGCTTTTATTTGAGTTATCACTACAAAATACACAAGTTGCGCAAAGTCTTAACCAAATACGCAGCTCTCTGCTAACTCGCCTTAAGGCATCACGAGTCAGTAATAAAAGTATTTACTGGTTAAACCTATACTTTTTTGCGCGAGATATACACGAGCAGGCAACTTCTAATTATTTACACTACGAGCATATCCAACAAAATTTTAGCCGTAGTGATCTCATTTTTCGTTTTCAGAAAAACCTACGCTTACAGGCACAAGCTTGCTATGATTTAGCCCAATGCATTTTGCATAATCAACAATATCAGTCTTCTCAAGAAAGCCAAATTGGCCTAAACCATTTGGAAAGCTCTTTGAAAGACTGGATACAACAGCATCCACAAAATTTTGAAGTTAAAAATTTAAAGCTGATTTTTAATAATTTAAAAGGAATGCATGAACAATTTGAGCAGCTTCAATATGCTCAACCGTTTAATGAAACGTTGAATCAAAACAAGCAAGAACATCTCAATTTACTAGATGACGATATTCAAGGATTTTCAGACCTTGTTTTAAAAATTCGGCAGCAACTGACGCCACAATCGGCCCTATTTAGACATGCAGTACGAATTGCGGTTGTCTTTGCTGCGGGTTATGCCATTTCCCTCTTACCTTTTGCCCAACATGGTTACTGGATTTTGCTCACCAGTTTATTTGTTTGCCAAATTACTTACTTTGCAACCAAAAGTCGTTTAAAGCTTAGAACGATTGGGACTTTACTCGGCGTTTTATTGGGTATTCCCATTTTATATTTTGTTCCTAGTATTGAAGGTCAACTCATTCTTACCATTATTTGTGGAGTTAGCTTTTTCTACTTACGCCAGAAAAAATATGCGCTGGCAACACTGATGGCAACCTTAATGGTATTGCTCATTTTCAACTTAAAAGGTGCAGGTTACAGCATTATTTTACCTCGCCTAATCGACACCTTATTAGGCTGCTTTATTGCTTGGCTTGCTGTTAATTTTATATGGCCGGACTGGAACTTCCGTAATATTCCAAACAATATTAAGAAAAGTAGCCAAGCAACTTTCGATTACTTCAATGTGATTGTCGAGCAATATCAGCATGGGAAAAATCAAGACATTGAATATCGTAGAATTCGCCGTGCTGCACATAACGCGCAAATTGAACTGTCGAATATGATTTCAAGCTTAAGTGCCGAGCCCAACCCAAATCCAGAGCTGATTCATTATGCCTTTCGTTATTTGGTTTATAGCCACAGCCAGCTGAGCTATATCGCAGCATTAGGTAGCCAAAGACAAAAAATTGACGATCAACAGGTATTACAACTCTTACTGGATTGTCAGCAAATTCTTAAACAAAGTTTATTTGAACAAGCGTCGGTTAACTTTAGTTTTCTTGAACAAACTTTAAAGCAAATTCAAAGTTTAATAACTCACGAACATTTTTCAGAGAACTACACACTTGTCTTAAAACAGATGAGTTTATTATTAGAAACCTTGCCTGAACTCTTAAGCTTAAAAGGCAAACTTTTAGAGCATGAAATTAAATAGAATAAAAAATACCGGAATATAAATTCCGGTATTTTTTTAATGTAAGTCTTGTACAACTCTTTCCTGCATTTCTCGTTTTAAAGCTA
>NZ_JAYWYV010000061.1:0-2365 GCF_048147885.1 Acinetobacter sp. 228 | reverse complement strand
ACAGGTTTACAAATGGACTGATCGCCGGATCAATTCTGTTCCATGGTGTTACTGACATTACAATGAGTAGCGCCAATACATAGAAAATAATGATACGGATTGGAATTGAGTTAATCGCTTTAGGCAAATTACGCTCAGGGTCTTTAGTTTCCGCAGCTGTTGTTCCTACAAGCTCGACACCCACGAAAGCAAAAATTGCAATCTGGAAACCAGCCAAGAAGACATGCACACCTGTTGGGAAGAAACCGCCATTTGCCCAAAGATGAGTAAATGAAGCGACTTCACCTGTAGTAGACGTAAAGCCTGTAAAGATCATCCACAGACCCACTGCAATTAAAATAATAATCGCAAGGATTTTAATAAGTGCAAACCAGAACTCTAATTCACCAAACAATCGAACTGTTAATAAGTTCAACCCCATAATGAACACAATCGCGGCAACACTAATCATTGCGCCTTCAACAGGCGAGAAAGGTAAGCCATTATTGAAGAACTGTAAGTAATAAATAATTGCAGACAGATCGGCGATACCAATCGTGATCCAACACAACCAGTAGGTCCAACCCACGAAGTAACCAGCCCATGGGCCAATTAAATCGGTAGAAAAATCAATAAATGATTTATAGGTTAAATTTGACAGAAGAAGGTCGCCAAGCGCACGCATGACAAAAAACACCATCAAACCAATAATCATATAAATAAATAAGATAGAAGGTCCGGCAAGACTAATTGTTTTACCTGAACCCATAAATAATCCGGTACCGATGGCACCACCAATCGCGATCAGCTGTAAATGCCGATTAGAGAGACTACGATGGAGCTCACCTTGTTCATGAGGGTCGCTCAGATTTTGATTCGACATTTTATGAATACACTCCAGTAATTTTTTTAGTCCGTTAGCTAAAATCAAATCAAAAAGACGATATCGCACCATTTGCAGGTATCTTTTAAATGTATATTTTTTGACAACTTTTCAGCTAACCAATTTTTGTCTGTATTGCTGATAATTTCAAGATACATACAATTAAATCCGATAATACGCACAAGAACCTAGCAATACAACGCACTTTTCAGTCTAAAATTAAGACTTGAACCACTTTGATTTTTAAATTAAAAAGCCATATCAATTGATCAACTTTTTAACTACCAATTCCCTCTCGAGCTTCTAATACTTTCTCGAAATTTGACTGACTACTACGTTATCTCTCTATTTTTAAAACATGACATTTACTCTTTAATTTTGCTCACCGAAGCTTAAGCAAAATGTATTCCATATCGATTAAGTTCTCTATTGGGCTTTTTGCTATACTCTGCTTTTAATGATTATGAAGTTATCTCACTGAAGTCGAATATGAGCAAAGTCAAAACCGTTTACCGTTGCGAGCAATGTGGTGCCGATCATCTAAAATGGGCAGGTCAATGTTCAGAGTGTGGTGAATGGAATTGTCTTAATGAAGTCAAACTAGAACCCACTACTGCTCATCGTGCACGTCCTAAAGTTGGGGGTTATGCGGGTCAAGTCGCCAATATTACAACGCTTAATAAGGTCTCTGTTTCTCATGAAACCCGTTTACCAACAGGCATTAGCGAATTTGACCGAGTGCTTGGCGGTGGTTTGGTGACAGGTTCTGTAGTACTCATTGGTGGTGACCCGGGTATTGGTAAATCGACCATTCTTTTACAAACAGCAACTCACATGGCAAGTGCAAAAAGTTCTGCGCTTTATATTACGGGTGAGGAATCACTGTCACAGGTTGCCTTACGTGCCCAACGCCTTGACCTACCAACAGACCAGTTAAAAGTCATGGCTGAAACTTGTGTCGAACGCATTTGTGAAGTTTTAGAACAAGAACGTCCTGTTGTCGCAATTTTGGACTCTATCCAAACGCTTTACACAGAAACGCTTCAATCTGCGCCGGGTGGGGTTTCACAAATTCGTGAATCTGCTGCGTTATTAACCCGTTATGCGAAAAATAGTGGCACAGCGCTATTTATTGTTGGTCACGTGACCAAAGAAGGTGCATTGGCAGGTCCTCGTGTTTTAGAACACATGGTGGACTGCGTACTTTACTTTGAAGGCCAATCAGACTCACGTTATCGAATGATTCGTGCAGTGAAAAACCGTTTTGGTGCAGTCAATGAGCTTGGCGTATTTGGCATGACCGATAAAGGCTTACGTGAAGTGGCTAACCCTTCTGCTATCTTTTTAAGTCGTTATGATGAAGCCATTCCAGGTTCAATTGTCATGATTAGCCGTGAAGGCACTCGCCCACTTTTAGTTGAAGTTCAGGCTTTAGTCGATGATGCTCAAGGACAACCAAGACGTGTTGCACTTGGTCTTGAACAAAACCGTTTAAACATGTTG
>NZ_JAYWYV010000060.1:0-2385 GCF_048147885.1 Acinetobacter sp. 228 | reverse complement strand
ACCAATTATTCTAGATGAGTTTGCCAATACTTCTTCAGCAGGTGTAATTATTGCTTTACATCGTACAGGCCACGAAGTAGATGATGGTGAATATGGCGTGATTTCATCTTTCGGTGCTGGTTATTCAGTAGGTTCGATTGTTGTACAAAAGCATGTTGCTTAAGTTACTAGATTAATTAAAAACGCTCGTAAGAGCGTTTTTTTATGGCACAAAAATAATAAAGCGAGCCAAAATTAGCCCGCTTCATTTGAATCAAAAATGATTAAAACTTTTTAGTGTAGTTTACAAACAAGCGATCTTCACCAAAGTCATTGCCATGTTTTACGTTGTAATCAATTCGAATATATTGCAGGGCAAAGCCTTTTAAGAAAGGCTGTTGAAACGTATAGTTTAAAATCACATTCGACTCAGTTTCATGGTTTTTCTCACCATTTACTGCTTTAAAGTCATGACCGTAAACATATTTCACCATTGCGTTTAAGCCCGGAACGTAATCTTTAAAGTCGTAGCCGTACATCACATGGTAAGACTTTTCATCTTCTTTGAAAAAGCCTGTGGCATTCCAGTTAATGAAATAAGTTTCTGGTAAGAAGCCATCTGGTAATGGGTAAGCCGACTCTCCAATAATTTGTTGGTAACCCAAACCAAAGGTATGGTTTTTTACTTTGACGGTTTCAAGTAAACCAATGTTCTGGGCATCAATATCAAAGGTATTGCCGTCATCTTTCGCATTAAAGTATTTAAATTTGGAGGTCAGGGCAAAAGTTGGTTGTTTCCACGTATGCTCAAGCCCTACATAGTGTTTATTGTAGAGATCTTCTAAATTACCAAAATAATATTCGCCCTTCAAAGACGGCGTAAATTGATAGCGCAGGTCAATATAATTTAAGCCATCAGATTCTTTGGTCATTCCATTTGCCGTGAATGAAAACTTTTTAAAGTCTTCTTCATTTCGTGGCGAGACTTTTTCCACTCGGCCAATTTCGGCATAGAGCTGATCTGAAAGTTGCGACTTAAGATTGGTTCCCCAATAAGAGGCAAGTAATTGTCGGCTGGCATCCACAGCCGTTACTGGTAAGTCTAACCAGAGTTCACCGACACTTAAAAGGGTTTTGTCGTAGCCTAGTTTTAAAGTTGCGCCGTATTTTAAAAAGTCAGATGCTTGAGATTGCGTTTCCTTATTAAAAGGTAAGACCGTGTCCGCAACATGTTTGTCTGAACTCAAGCGCACGGCGTATTGAACAGAAGCATCGGCACCAATCGTAATTGGCTTGTCTGCAATTTGCAGAGGGGTGTCATGCATTTTCGATTTATAAAATAATGATGCTGCCTGAGACCAGCTACCCGTATCTTTGAGTGCATCATTATCAAAATTACGGTTGATATAGGCATTTTTTAGCGTGAACTTCCATTCATCTTCACTTTGTTGAGTGGTGTCTGCTGCCCATAAACTTGAGCTAGTCAATAAACCTAATAATGTGGCTATTGCTAAATTACATGGTTTAAAGCGGTGTAATAATTCCATAATCCATTTCCAAAAAGATGCGCCAGTCCTCGGCGCATGTATTTTTACTGCTGGGTAAGCGTGTTTTGAGGGTTAAAAGTTGATGGCGTTTGTGCGGCAACAGAGGCTTTGAGATTGACCATAAATATTGTAAGTGCAGCAATCACACCCGGAATTGCAATCGCTAAGAAATTCATTTGGTGAGGAAGCTCAAATGTGAGCAGAGCTCCGGTTAAAACTGGTCCGATAATCGCGCCAATACGGCCAATGCCAGATGCCCAGCCCATGCCAGTTGAACGAAGTGCTGTTGGATAGAACTGTGCCACGAAAGTGTAGAGTAAGATCTGCGAACCAATTGTGGCAGCACCAGCAATTGCAATCAGGCTATATAAAATAAATTGCGGACTATTAATGCCAAGTAGAATTAAAGCTGCTGATCCCACAATAAACATAATGGTAATAACAGGTTTTAAATGGAATCTGTCTGCTAAAGCACCGCCACCAATTGCTCCGACCATACCGCCAATATTGAGTGCAAACAGGAACAACATGCTTGCACCTAATGAGTAGCCCGCTTGCAGCATGAGTTTAGGCAACCAGCTTCCTAAGGCATACACCATGAGTAAGCACATAAAGAAAGCAATCCAGAACATAAACGTGCTGAAGGTACGGCCTTGTTGGAAAAGCGCACGGACAGGTGCATCTGTTGTTGTACTTTCATTTAACACCAGTTGAGTATTGGCATTGACTTGAGTTTGAGGCGCAATTTTACTCACTATATTTTTTGCCTGTTCGCTATGATTAGATTTCACTAAAAAGGCGAGAGACTCTGGTAAAAATTTCCAAATGAGCGGGAGCAGTAACAAGGGAATACCAGCAA
>NZ_JAYWYV010000059.1:0-2399 GCF_048147885.1 Acinetobacter sp. 228 | reverse complement strand
GTCGTGCTAAACTTTACTACCTCCGTGACTTGTCTGGTAAAGCTGCACGTATTCGTGAAAAATTACCAGCTCGTAAAGCGTAAGCTTATAGCGAGTAAAAAATGCGCCTTTTGGCGCATTTTTTTTGTTTTAAAGCTTATAATCCTTGAAGTTTTAAACGGTTAGCATGTTGACGGTAAACCGAGACAGGGTCTGCTGCAAAAATAGAACGTATTCCCATGATCTGATTGACTTCATCTAAATGATTCCAGTTATAGTCGTCACGAATAGTTTTACCAAATTTGGCACTGCATCGAGAAACCAGCCCATCATTATCCCCAAATGGGTCAACCACTAGACTACTTCCTGTCAATGCTATATCAAATGGATCTAATGGGTTTGTCAGCGCTTTATTACCAGAGAATGAATACATATAAATGCCTTTCTCCTGATAAGCACCCTCACCACAAGACGTGGTAGGAACACCCATTGGAAACTGGGCATTAAACTGTGCAGAGCCTTGAGTCGATAAACTGTGGGCACCTGCTAGGGAGTCATGCGGATAACTATTTGGGTCTAGACCTCCTGCCCAAGTAATTGCTGCGGAAAACCAGTTTACTAATGTTGCCAACCCAGATAGAGGAGTACCCTCAACATTCAGGATGACATCTGCCATTGGTGATCCTTTGTGAGGTGCACCAATAGTAGTAAGCGAAGCGACTTTTTCAGGTATGATCCCAGCGACATAGCGAATTGTTGGTCCCCCGTGGCTATGTCCGATCAAGTTGACTTTAGGCTTTCCGGTGATGGCAATAATTTCTTCTACTTGTTGGGCAAGTTGTTCTCCACGAACTTCAGTTGAGTTAAACGGAGAAACTCTTGTTGCCCAGACATTTCCTCCGTTACGTGCAAGATCAGGAAGAATCTGATACCAGTAGTCCAGACCAAGCGTATCTGTTCCAACTCGATTAAAACCCGCCATACCATGGTTAAAAACCAATGGATATTTGGTTTGTGCATAAGTCGAATAGACGAATGAGCTTTTGACTTGCTCGGCATTTGTGGCATGGGTTGCTGAAACACTCAGTCCTGAGAGTATTGCAGCACAGAAAAATATTAAGTTCCTTTTCATTTTTTACTCACTATTTTTATTTTGTATGAGAAGCAGCTTCTACTGCTGGATAAGGTTTGGCTCACTTTGAAATAGAAAAGCCTAGTAGTTAAAGGGTAGTTCACCTCCTTGATCATGGACTGTTTCAAAAGTTCTAAGACGAAGATGTTCTTGCGATGAGCTAAATTGTTGTTGGCGTAGTTGTTGAATAGCTTGTTTTTTAGCGCTGTCACTCATATTGCTATGTAGGACTTCATCACGTTGATTTAAGTAGCCAGTTACTCGCTGTTGCCACGCATTACGCTGTATATCTAAAGTTTCTAATCGTTGAGTTGCCTCAGCTCCAACAAGTGCTGTACGCATTTGCCGAAGTTCCTCTGCTGAACCATTGCGAGCTTTAATTTGTTTGGTCAGTGTGTGTAAATCATCAAGCTTTGAAAGTTCTTGTAGGTTTTCTTGCCAGTCTTCTGGTAATTGTTCAAAGCGCTCTTTAAGTTTTTTAGCTTTTTCAATTTCGCTTAAAGATGAATCTTCTAAAATCTTCATGCGATCTAATGTGTAGTTCTGATAAATATCTTCTGTTGAAAATAACCCTTCAATTTCAGAGGCAGAGAAGAAACGTTTTCTTATATCTTGAATTGAACTGAAGATCTTTTGAAAATAATTTTGATCTTGTTGTTTAGATTGAGGCGGTTGAATTTGTGCAAGCTGCTCACGGTATTTTAAATAACGCGTCCACAAATCAATAATCTGTGAGCGGGCTGGCTCTAAATATTGATCTTGTATAAATTTCTCAAAATGAGTTTTAACTTGTTGTAAATTGCTCTCGCCATACTGCGTAATAAAATATTCAAAGCAGTCACGGGTTTGGCTATTCACAACTAAATGCTGTGAACTATCAATTTTTAATTGGCAGTTAACTTGAGTATCTTGCTGACTTTTACTCAAATAAGTATTTTCGTTTAATGGTGAATTTAAAGTAGATTGCGAAGTAGCTACCAAACTTTTAGCTTCATCCTTATTTGGCTGAGGTGAAGTATTTTCCGAGTCTGGGCTTAGCCAATACACACATGCGATGAGGCTCAAAATAAAAAATCCGAGCACACACCACCATATCGTTTTCTGCATCCTTTGCATAAAGATATCTTCCTTAAGTTTTCATTTGTTGTTTTTTTACTCGATCATTAATGTGCCATAAAATAAGTGAAAAGGCACCTAAATATTATGAAAATATCTTGCTGAATTTGCTAACATGTCGGCACTTTTCTCTAGCTTTGTGTTCCAGTAAAAATGACGACAAAAAATCAAA
>NZ_JAYWYV010000058.1:0-2460 GCF_048147885.1 Acinetobacter sp. 228 | reverse complement strand
AACCATTTTCCCTCTTGTTTTTTAGCCTTCATGCAGTAAATTGAAGGAATAATAAACAAAGGAAACTCATGTATTGTTGAATAAAACCGATGAGCTGACATAACAGTGAAAAATTTTTAAAACGGTTTCTCTCACCATTTGTTCTCTCATTTCTTTATTCGATACGCATCATTTTTTTAACCCAGAAGTCCAGGAAAATGAGCCTTCAGTTTTATTAAGAGCTCAATAAATATTACCCAGAGAGAATATAATCATGTCAAACGAATCAAAATGTCCTTTTTCAGGTCATAACTCAAAACCGCAAGTAACAGTCAGTGGTGGCACGGCTAATTTACACTGGTGGCCAAATCAATTACGTGTTGACTTACTCAATCAACATTCAGAACGCTCTAATCCACTCGGTAAAGATTTTAATTACCGTCAAGAATTTAAAAAACTCGACTACGCACTTAAAGCCGATATCAAAAATGTATTAACCGATTCCCAAGACTGGTGGCCAGCCGACTGGGGAAATTATACGGGCTTATTTATCCGTTTAGCGTGGCATGCTGCCGGTACATATCGTATGGGCGATGGCCGTGGTGGTGCCGGTCGTGGTCAACAACGTTTTGCTCCATTAAATAGTTGGCCTGACAATGCAAGTTTAGATAAAGCACGCCGTTTACTATGGCCAGTTAAACAAAAATACGGTCAAAAAATATCTTGGGCCGATTTATTTATTCTTGCCGGGAACATCGCACTTGAGTCTTCTGGTTTCCGTACCTTTGGTTTTGGTGCCGGTCGTGAAGATGTTTGGGAACCAGACAACGATGTAAACTGGGGTGATGAAAAAGAATGGTTAGCTCATCGTAACTCTGAAGCATTGGCGGGCAGTAATCTTGCTGCAACCGAAATGGGCCTAATTTATGTGAACCCTGAAGGACCACAAGCGAGTGGTGACCCACGATCAGCAGCACCGTTTATTCGTGCCACTTTCGGCAACATGGCAATGGATGATGAAGAAATTGTTGCCTTGATTGCAGGCGGTCATACTTTAGGTAAAACTCACGGCGCTGCCTCTGCTGACCATGTCCAAGCAGACCCGGAAAGTGCACCAATTGAACAAATGGGCTTTGGTTGGGCAAACAGCTATGGCACAGGTGTCGGTAAAGATGCGATCACTTCAGGTTTAGAAGTTATTTGGTCACAAACGCCAACACAATGGAGCAATTACTTCTTTGAAAACCTCTTCAAATACGAATGGGTACAAGAACGTTCACCTGCTGGCGCAATTCAATGGGTAGCAGCAGATGCTGAAGCCATTATTCCAGATCCTTTCGACCCGTCAATTAAACGTAAGCCAACGATGCTTACTACAGATTTGACCCTACGTTTTGATCCTGAGTTCGAAAAGATCTCTCGTCGTTTCCTTAACGATCCACAAGCCTTTGCCAATGCTTTTGCTCGTGCTTGGTTTAAATTAACTCACCGTGATATGGGACCAAAAGCACGTTATTTAGGTCCAGAAGTTCCTGCTGAAGATTTAATTTGGCAAGATCCATTACCTGCTGCTAGCGCTACACCATCTTCTGCAAGCATTGCTGATGCAAAAGCAAAAATCGTTGCTCTAGGGTTATCTACTGGTGAGTTGGTTTCCCTTGCATGGGCATCTGCATCAACATTCCGTGGTGGAGATAAACGTGGTGGTGCAAACGGTGCACGTATTGCTTTATCACCACAACGTGAGTGGGAAGTAAACAAAAAAGCTGTTGAGACTTTAACTAAAATTGAAGAGCTCAAGGCATCAACCCAATTGTCATTGGCGGATTTAATCGTGTTAGCTGGTAACGTTGGTGTAGAACAAGCTGCTCAAGCAGCAGGCTTCAATATTACCGTTCCGTTTGCCCCTGGTCGTGTTGACGCATTACAAAGTCAAACCGATGTTGAATCATTCCAATTACTGCTCGGTCTTGCTGACGGTTTCAGAAATTGGAAAAAACAGGGAGTCAACACACCAGCTGAAGTCTTATTAATTGATAAAGCACAACAACTGACTTTGACTGCACCGGAGTTAACCGCATTGATTGGTGGTTTACGTGTACTGGGCACTAACTGGGATGGTTCTCAACACGGTGTCTTCACTCAGCAAGTTGGTGTACTCAGCACAGACTTCTTCACAAACTTACTCGACATGTCGAATGTATGGGCACCTATTGATTCAACAAGTGAAGTATTTGAAGGTAAAGACCGTAAATCAGGCACAGTGAAATTTACCGCAACACGTAATGATTTAGTCTTTGGTTCGAATTCTATCTTACGTGCATTAGCCGAAGTTTATGCTCAGGCAGATGGTAAAGAAAAATTTGTTCAAGACTTTGTTGCTGCATGGACTAAAGTCATGAATCTTGACCGTTTTGACTTAGCTTAATTTAAGCCAAAATAATAAAAAGCCAGTTCAAATTGAACTGGCTTTTTTAATAC
>NZ_JAYWYV010000057.1:0-2522 GCF_048147885.1 Acinetobacter sp. 228 | reverse complement strand
TGGGTTGGATCTTCAATTATTCAATTAAGCCAAGACCAGTCTTTAATTAAAGAGAAAGTATCACGGTTGGAGGAAGCAAAAAGATGAACAGTGAAAATACCCGAGCTTATCTAGCTTTCGCATTGGTGGGATTAATGTTTGTTCTAGTGATTGCTTTATTTTTTGTGGATATGCCACGTGAAAATAGCAATCTGATTAATACGGCATTGGGTTTTATTGCTGGGGCTATGACAACAGCATGTGGGTTTTATTTTGGTAGTTCTGAATTAGAGAAAAAGAAAGGTGAATCCAATGACAACTAAACCATTCTTCGATGCTGCCCGAGTAATTGCAGGCGGCAAGCTTACACAGGCACAAGTAGATGATTTAAATAAAGTGGTTGATAAACTTGTGCCAGTTGGAAAAACCACAAGTGATGTTGGTGTAGATCTAATCTCAGATTTTGAAGGCACACGATTCACAGCTTATGATGATGGTGTAGGGGTCTGGACTATTGGCACTGGCACCACAGCTTATCCAAATGGTGTGAAGGTAAAAAAAGGGGATACTTGTACACCTGAGCAAGCTAAGACTTACTTTAAGCATGACTTAGCCAAATTTGAAAAGACTGTAAATGAATCGGTAACTGTACCTTTAACTCAAAATCAGTTTGATGCGTTGGTGTCGCTGACATACAACATTGGTTCAGGTGCATTTAAGAATTCGACTTTGTTAAAGAAACTCAACAAAGGTGATTATCAAGGCGCTGCCGATCAATTCCTAGTTTGGAACAAAGCAGGTGGCAAAGTTATGAAGGGCCTAGTTCGTCGCCGAGAAGCTGAACGAGCACTCTTTTTAAAGAAGTAACTTATATGTGTAAGCGTACCAAAGTTGCATCAATCATCACATTGCTGTGTTTAATCTTCTCAGGTTGCACAGCTCATACTATTAATAGTAACGTTAATGTCTCTATTTGTGTAAGGGCTTTGTGATGTCTCAAGTCATGATCATGGTTTCGGAAGCGGGCAGGATGGAAAATACTTGCAATCTACCCGCTGATTTAGATAAGAACGGGAATGTTCTTAAAATCTATGACTACTCATTAAAAGAGTTGCCGATTAATTTAGATGGCACTGTGACTTACAACGGTAAAAGATGGACCTTTGATAAGAAGCAAAATTACCTCTAAACCTGTGGATAAATAGCGCATTACGCCAAATATACGCCAAAATATAGTTAAGTTATTGATTTTGTAAAATAGATTGGTGCGCTCGGCGGGGATCGAACCCACGACCCCAGGCTTCGGAAACCTGTACTCTATCCAACTGAGCTACGAGCGCGTGTGTGGGGCACATCATAGGAAAAAAACACTTGCAGGTAAAGCACGAAATACGTACCAAGTGAATTTAATGCTTAATTAAACAGCAGCTTGTTATGTTTTAGTTCTTTTGCTGAATGAGCTGAATTGAATAATTAATAGAGTGAAGCGTATGTGCGAGCTCATGAGGGGGAATCCTTGACTCTTGCAAACTGGTAATCCATTGCATTTGGCACATTTTTAGTTCTTGAAGATTTTTAATTTGTTCTATTTTTTGAATAAGTGGTTTGGCCATAAGCCCACAGTATTGGCTTAAGCTTTGTTTCATTAATAGTTGTATTTCTTCAAAAGTAAGTTGTTGAACAGGAATTGGTGGCTGAGTATTTTCAATATTTGAAGAATGGCATGATGGTTCTAGAGAAACTTTAATTTCTCCAGTCAAATCGGCACTTTCATTTTCATCTATGGTGCTTTTTTGTTGCGCTTTTACTTCTAAACTCGTGGTAGGTGATTCTGAGAGAGGTATTTGTTCAGTAAATTCTGAATCGTTTTCGCTAATAGGGGCAATAAGCTTTAAGTCAATAAGTTGTTGAATGAGTTCTGGTGGAGCAATGCGTTTTTTAAACTCGGTATTGAGAGTTTGAAAATCTTCATGATCAATTAATAGAAGTAAACGTCTTTGTTTGGCATTTAAAGCAATATTACGTTGTTGAAGCGCGACTCTTCCCAAATTGGTTCGATAAAAACCAGCCATCATTTTTCCCCAATATAAAAATGAAGCAGCCTGTTTGATTTTTTCTATCAAACAGTACTGTTCTTAATAAAATATAAATGGGGCTAACGATAAAACTCAAAAATGACAATATGATGAAGAATTTATGAATATCATCTATTTAGGCCGTTAAAATGCACTTTCTAATGCTTTACGTAGGTAAACGTCCAGCTCGTCTTGGCGCAATAGCCATTGAATATAGTCTTTAGGGAGTTCAGCAATAGCTGTACCTTTATGCTTGCCAAAATTAATAGTCGTAGGGATACGTGCTTCTTCAGAAACTCGGTAAAGCTCTTCAATGTCTTGAATATTTAAATGATAGACAATATGCATCAAAATATTAGCAGTCAAAATAATATCCGCATCGGCTCGGTGCGCGCCTTTGAGTAATTCACGAGCTTTACTGCTGCCTTGAGAAATCATATAGATCAGTGCTGAGATATTATGCGCTTC
>NZ_JAYWYV010000056.1:0-2560 GCF_048147885.1 Acinetobacter sp. 228 | reverse complement strand
AAATTGGTTCTTGGTACCAAGCTTGGGTTTTACCCTTCAGTTGTGCTTCAGCCTTGTATTCATCATAGATTTTGATAAATTCCATTTTGGCTTTGTACATTTCACCATCTTGGATTAGTGAATAAACTTGGTCTAAAACAAATTTGGTCAAGGTTGTAATTTCTTGGTTCTGCTCTCTTCCGTCTGGCAATGTCACTTTTTTGTGTTGAGAGATCTGAGTGTATTCACAAGCCTTAACCCAAGCCTTCTCAGCGCTCCACCAATCATCACCCATGCACATAGCACGGAATTCAGCGAAGTTAGGCATGTATGTATTTGTACTTGCGTAAAATAGCGCTAAGCCTCTTTGAAGTTGGTTAGGTGTAACCCCAACCAATGCTTTAGCAAGCTGCTGTTCAACGATTTGCATTGGAACGGCATTTTTCCCCTCTACTGGAAAATTCTTATTGAACTGAACAGCGTATTTAGTTCTGTAAGCCGCAATTAGTTCTTTTAAAAAACTTTCAAATGGTGCTAATTCATTCATGATTAATAGCCTCCAAAATCTTGTGACACTGGCGTAACGTCAATCACGTTTGAACGGTTGCTCTCAGCGTACATTTGAGTGAAATAACCCGGTTCTTCAGGAACGTTATGAGATTGTGGGTTTTCCTGAATTTGATTTTGGCGAGGCTCAAATACACCCTGATAATTTCCGATAATTGAGTTTTCCAGTGATTGGTTAGCCAAAGGGCCAAACGAGATAAGTTTTTTAAGGATTAGCTTTACTGCATTTTCAGAAAGTGGTTTTTTGATGCTGATACGCATATCAACAAAATTGTTCCACAGCTCTGGATCTACACATGCTGGTAGTTCAACTAAACGTGGATTAAATTCAGTTGGTTTTTCTGATTTAGGTTTTTCAGAAACAGGCTCTCTTTTTTTATTTATTTTTTTATTACTTTGAGAGTTGTTTTTGATAGTGATACTTTGTGTGTTAAAAATTTTTACTAGTAGCGGTAAAAAATTTTTACTAGTGTAGTTAAAAATATTAACTAGCAGAGGTAAAGACTATTTACTAGTTTGGCCATAAATTTCAGGTAGTAAAAAATTTTTACTAGGGAATTTAAGCACTAAACCAACGCTAGTATCGTTACCTAATTTGAATGTATTTCCATGAATTGTGCTTGGTTGTTCCACGACTAAACCAACTTTAATTAATTCATTAAGGCATTTAACAACTGTCGGTCTACTCTTCCCTGTAATCTCTTCAAATTGAGTTAAAGAGATGGAATCCATCTCCTTATTCCAGCCACGAGTTTTACGGCAAATAACTAAATAAATTTTGCATGCAGCATCAGAGATTTTATTTAAAACCTCGTCAACAAATGCATTAGGCACTTGAAAGGAATTAGGCACAAAATTACTCATGTACACCGACCTTAGGCTTTACATACCCACCAAATTTTTGAACCAAGTCAGCATTAGCCAAACTATTAACGATCTGCCCTGCTAACCACTGATTAATGCGAAAACGCTGTGCCATAGTTTGTGAAAATTCTTCACGCGTTATTGCAGCATTATTTTCGTCATAACCTTTGGCTCTTAGATTTTTACGGTTACGATCATGTAGCTCATTGAGAATCACTAACGCTGGATCAAAGAAGGACTGAATTTCCTGAGTCTGTTTGTACTCAGGTTTATACTTAAATTGACTATTCATGACACCTCCGCTAATGCTTGCTCAGCTTTTGTTAGGCGGCGTTTAGCGTTGAGCTCTGCTACTGTTGCTGTACGGATTTCTTTTGATGAAACCAGAATCAAATGATTCTCCGATTTGATAGTCCACAACCTAGTCAAAGTTTTATTTTTAACCTCAAATAAATCGTTTGATTTAAAACTTCGACACTCTTTAGTAAGTACTACAACGTCACCTATTAAAAAATCTGGTGAGTTGAGTTCGATTGGTTGTTCTGATAAATTGTTTGTGTTCATTTGATCCACCTCAATTGAATGCCTAACCACTCCTGTTACAGCAGGTAGTGGTTTTTTAATATCCAAGCTTTTCTTTTTGACCACTGATTTCGTCATGAAATAAGTCATCCACCGTTTCTATACGGTTCATCCAGCTTTTAGACATAACTAAAAGTGCAGCAACACGTTCTTTATCAATGCTCTGATAATCTTTAGGAACGACTTTTAAACCAAGTAAACTCAATAGCTCGCAAAACATTTCAATTTCATTCAAGCCATTGTTTTTCTTATCCGTTTTAAGCCGAGTAATAGTGCTTGGATCAACTTTTAATTGTTCAGCAATCTCTTTTTGATTGCTTATATCAAGACCATGCAATATGCGGGATACGCCATTTCTGGCGCTTGCAGATATATCAACTGATAATTTGCTCATGGTTAGGTCCTAAGCTATTAATGATCCAAGGTTTCTACTTTTTGTCGTCTGAGGACGAAGTTCAATCCAAATATCTTGATAGTTATCAGGGAAAAGCTCTTTTCGTGTTGTTAAGCCAAGATCTTCGGCAATAACTGCTAGCCTGATTTTTCTATCAAGGGGAATAGCTTTCCA
>NZ_JAYWYV010000055.1:0-2577 GCF_048147885.1 Acinetobacter sp. 228 | reverse complement strand
TCGGGCTATCACCTGAACAAGCTGAAAATTATAATGGGCAACAAGGTGATATGTGGGATGCACATAAAGACAGGTTACTCGCTACAATTGGCGCAATCCTCTATGGGCTAATCGCTCTTCTCACAACACCAAAAAATCAAACAATAAATTAAAATTAAAAAAGCGCTCCTTGAGCGCTTTTTACATGTTGTCTCAAATACCCTAAACAACTGGATAAGTTTGATCTAAAAGGTTTTGTAAAACCGAAGAAGTTGTATCAGGTAAAGGATGATCAGGATTTGATGTTGTCTGACCAACTGATGCATTTACTTCGATTGGCTCAGATGCCTGAGTCGTTTTTAACGCTGTTGATGAGAGAAGTTTTGCGATTGGGTCTGATTCACTAGCCGTAGAACTTTTTAATAAATCATCTAAAGGAACCGATTTCTGCGGGTTATTCGTCTCAGTTGTTGTATTTTGCGCTACCTTTAAAGTATGCAATCCAACACTATCTGCCAAAGATGGTCCCTCTGTACTTAAAGTATCTACTGAAGTTTCAGACAGACTCGCAGCCTTTGGAGCAACTACATAAAAGGTAAATGGTGAACTCACTTCGCCTGTAAGGCCAGCAGCATCTTTCTGCATTAGGGTAATCGTATGTTTACCAAGAGATAATTCTTTATCCAGTGTAAATGACCAAGTCGTACTCTTACCTAAATCACCTATTTCAATCATTGAAATTGCTACGCCATTATCATAAACAGTCAAAGTTGCATGTGATTCAACTTTAACCGTAAATTTTGGGGTTGTATCATCTGTTTCAGAATTAGGGAGAATTTGTTTTAAAGTAGTCCCATTATCATTTTCTAATTTAGTAAAAACTGGTCTATCAGGAGGTATCGTATCTTTGGTACCTGTTACCTCAAATGCTCCAGAACTATTACCTGCGCCATCTATTGCAATAACATCCGCAGTCTGATTATCAGTTAAAGCAGGAGAAATCGTAATTGTAAATTTTCCATTTGCATCTGCCGTTCCAGTACCAATGATCTTATCTGCTGAGTTTTTGATTTCTATTTTTGCATTGGCTTCAGCTGTACCAGTTACTGTTGTTCCATCAGCATTAATTTGAGCTGTAGGTTTATCTGGTGCAAGAGTATCATAGCCAGATTTAATTTCTAAAGGCTTAGAAGTATTACCCGCAGCATCTTCAACAATGATTGTCGCCTTTTGTGAATCTTTTAAGGCTGAAGAAAGCGTAATTTGGAATTCACCTTGAGCATTGGCTGTACCAGTTCCGATTACATTACCATCGGCATCTTTGACATAAACCTTTGTATTAGCTTCTGCCGTTCCTTCAATTACTGTTCCTTCTTTATTTACTTCCAGTAATGGAGCTTTTGGAGGGATGGTATCTTTACCAGCAAAAATAAGCGTTGGTTTCGATTCATTTCCAGCTAGATCTATAGCAACAACTTTACCGCCCGTCAAAGGCGGAGTAAATTTGTAAGAAAATTTCCCTTCTTTACTCGCAGTTACAGTATCTATAAATTTACCACTGGCATCATAGATCATAACCTTTGCATCTGGTTCAGTCTTACCATCCAAGATTGAACCATCTTCATTTAATTGAGCTTCTGGTGCATCTGGAGCTCTTGTATCTTTTGGACCTGTAATAGAATAAGCACTAGACTCTTTACCACCTTCATTTTGAGCAGAAACATTTAATTTATTTCCATCTGTCAAAGGTTTATCGAGCTTAATCGTAAAATTACCACTTGCATCTGCGTTACCTGAAGCAATCACATTTCCACTTAAATCTTTAATATAAATTTTTGCATTAGCTTCAGCTTTACCAGTGACCGTAACAGCATCATCTGCAAGTTTTACTTCTGTTGGTTTCGCAGTGGTTGGAACATTAACAGGCGAGTCATCTTTGTCATCATTATCAAATGCCCAAAGATATAAACCTTCAGCGGCTAAAACTGCTAAACCTGCTTTTAGTACATTACCCATTGAAAAGCTTGGATCATTATCAACGGCCATTGTTGCAGCTGAAGGGCTGGTACTGGTATAGGCCAAATCCGTAACATGATTTAAGCCTCTATAATCTATAACCTTACCTTGAGCATCAAATTGTGCTTCAACAAATTTTCCTTGTTCAGTTGGAAAAACGAGTGAATGCTCTGTTGTATTCGTTGCTTCATTAAAGAAATTTTCTAAGACAATTGTTTCTCCATTTTTTAAATGGATGACTAGACTTCCACCCTGCTTTTCCATCGATGCGATATCTTTTTGACTTACACCAATTTGAATAATAGTAGGTTGGTTTAAAACCACCTTATTGAGCTGACCATCTTGCAGAACGTCCAAACCCTCTTTGGATGCTACAATTATTCTTGTCATTATTTCCTGTCCTAAATTTCAGTTATATTTTTAAATGTTTATCTTTTAAATGGATCATCTAAAAGCTATTTTATTGTTGCCTAAAATATCAAAATCACTTATTTATCACAATTCAATAAGTATATTTATCAACAATTTTTTTTGAATCTTTATTCAATATCTATTTTTTATAAAAATGAATTGTCGTTCAGG
>NZ_JAYWYV010000054.1:0-2597 GCF_048147885.1 Acinetobacter sp. 228 | reverse complement strand
AACTGTTTCAGCTTCTCTAACTGGGCTTCAATTTTCTTTTCGATATTTTCAGCAGATTTAGTCATAACGGTTAATTTCGGAATATAGAAAACCACTCAAGCATAAGACCCTATGAATTGAAATTCAAGCGGGTAATATGCTATCGTGTTTTTCATGAAATGCGCACTTACGACTTGGATTTCATCCAAGTCAAAGTTTGCGTAAGGGGAATCCCCTTAACCCCAAAAAACTGCTACGCAATTTTTTAAAAGCAAAAGCATCTCAAGGCGACTGCATGGCAATCTATCATTGTTCCACTAAAACGGTTAACCGAAGTTCAGGACGAACTGCGGTTGCATCAAGTGCCTATCGCGCAGGTGAAAAACTAGAAGATGAACGCACAGGGCTGACCCATGACTTTACGAGAAAAGACGGTGTAGCCCATTCTGAAATTATCTCTAATTTAGATATTGAAATTGACCGTGGCGAACTTTGGAACTTGGCAGAAAAAACCGAGAACCGCAAAGATGCCCGAACCGCTAGAGAATGGGTGATTGCCCTGCCTGATGAATTAGACGCTGTTCAACGTAAGGACTTGGCAAAAGACTTTGCCAGGTCCTTAGTTGATCGCTATGACGTAATCGCAGATTTAGCAATCCATGAACCGAGCAAAGGCGGTAATGATAAAAACCATCACGCCCATATCATGCTTACCACCCGAAAAGCCGAATTAGACGCAGACAATAAAATCACTCTGACCACCAAAACCGATATTGAACTCAGCAACGCCAAACGAAAAAGCCTTGGTATAGGGACAACCCAAGAAGACATTAAGCAAATTCGAGAAACATGGGCAGACTTAGCCAATAAAGCATTGGAACGTGCAGGCTACCGAGAAACAATAGACCATCGTAGCTATGCCGATCAGAACAACGGACTACAAGCCACCATCCATGAAGGCACCAAAGTCACACAATTACGCAGACAAGGCATAGACACTGAAATCAGCCGTTTTAATGACAACGTCAAACAGCAAAATAGCCAACAGCTTCACCAACAGAAACAGCAAAAAGAGAGCGTTTTACAGCGTGGTTTAAGCCGTGTCGATCAAGGTTTTGATCAATGGCAGAAGAACCAAGAAACCAAACGTCTAGAACTGGAACGCCAAGCGGAAATGAAGCGACAGCAAGAATTAGATAAACAACGAGCCGAGCAAGCACTCCGCAAGGCATCTCAAAAACTAGGTAGAGGCGGAATGTCGTTATGAGCAACCAAAATGATTTAGATGACCAATTATATATTTTACTGGCATCCATGAAGGAATATAGAGAAGCCATAGCAGACGATAACAAGCGATTAGAGCAGTTTTACAACCATGTCGCTAGTGGAATACTAGACAAGGCTGAAAAATCGCTAGAAAACGCAAATAAGAAGCATACAGGCGCATTAAACAACAGTATTCAGGCATTAACCGAAGCTACACACAGGCTCAACTTAAAACTTATCATTATTTTTGCTAGCACGTTTGTTGCTGTGATGATGGTATTCATTTTGGCTATCTTCTTATACATACCAAGCAAAGACGAAATTGATGCACGTAGAGCAGATATGGCTGTACTAAAAAAATATCCGTTACAAATCGAGGAGCATGATGGGAAAACATTAGTCAGAATTATGACTAAAAAGCCGTGTTACTCATTTGAACCGAATAATGTCAAAGAAAAAACGTATGACTGGTGTCAGATCGACCCTAAAAAATACTAGTTGATCGGTACTTTGCTTGGTTTTTCTCATTACTGATCAGATTACAGCAAGCGCAAAGTTGCCCGACTTTGAAACATGGCTAAAGCCATCTTTCAAAGCATCGAGCGATAGTCATCCAAAAATTTCGGAATGGCTATCCAACTGATGCAGTTCTAAAATATCGTCACCAACAAGCCTATAAATCAAGACTAAATCAGGCTTCACATGACAATCACGACAATTCTTAAACTCTGCACCACCCTTCAAGGGATGATCTAAATATTTTTCAGGCAAAGGATTATTTGCGACTAAACAATCTAATACTTCTGCCCATTCAGCCGTAACCAGTTCTAAATAACGTCTTTTAATATCACGTTTAAAAGAACTGGTTACGATAATCTTACGTTTAGCCATGTGCTTCTTCCGACATAGCTTTAATCGCTTCTTCTACCGTTTCGTACTCGGTGTACTCGCCATTTTCAATCTCTTTTAAAGATTGAAGTAACTTGGCTGCTGCTTTAGGAGTTAAAGCAGTTTCTCGCGCATAGTCAAAAGATAAAGGGATCGCCTTCGTTTTAACGATTTGATTCAAGAACAGTTTGAATGCTTGGGGCATAGTCAAACCGTAGTCTTCCAAAATAGGCGTGACTTGTTCTTTTAACTCTGCTTCTAAGCGCATATTGAAATTGACTGCGGACATGATTTCCTCACTCAAAAACCATTAAAGTAAAGATAATATAAGGCATATTCTTTACTTTTTCATTACTTTTGATGTAATAAATGGTTTCTAACAAATGATGTTATTCACCAATTAAAATGTCTATGCGATAAACCATTTAAAATGTCCTGTTTTTAACCACAAGAGTCAAGCACAG
>NZ_JAYWYV010000053.1:0-2604 GCF_048147885.1 Acinetobacter sp. 228 | reverse complement strand
CAAACCTCGGACGAAAAATTAGCTGAATATATTCCGGCTCCGGATTTACCAACCAAAGCTGAAATTATTACCCCGCCAGAAGAATTACTCAAAATCCAGACCACTGGTCGTGGCAGTTACCGTATGCGAGCGGTATATACCATTGAGAAAAATGAAATCGTAATTACTGAACTGCCATATCAAGTCTCTGGTTCTAAGGTAATTACTCAAATTGCTGACCAGATGCAGGCTAAAAAGCTGCCATTAGTCGTTGATGTGCGTGATGAATCGGATCATGAAAACCCGACACGACTCGTGATTGTACTGCGCTCTAACCGTATTGATGCGGAAGCAGTGATGAGCCACTTATTTGCGACCACTGATTTAGAATCAAGCTATCGTGTCAATTTAAACATGATTGGCGAAGATGGCCGTCCTCAGGTGAAATCAATTCGTCGTATTTTGCTTGAATGGATCGAGATCCGTAAAAAAACGGTAACTCGTCGTTTACAGTACCATTTAAACCGTATTGAAAAGCGCCTGCATATTTTGGCAGGTCTTTTAATTGCTTATCTCGATATTGATACAGTCATTCGTATTATTCGTGAAGAAGACCAGCCTAAGCCAGTCTTGATGGAACACTTCAATATTGATGAGATACAGGCCGAAGCGATTTTAGAGCTTAAATTACGTCATTTGGCAAAGCTTGAAGAGATGGAAATTCGTCATGAACAAGATGAGCTTTCCGCGAAAGCTGCCATTATTCGTGAACAACTCGAAAATCCTGAATCTTTAAAAAACCTGATTATCAGTGAATTAAAAGAAGATGCGAAAAAGTTCGGTGATGAGCGCCGTTCTCCAATTGTTGCACGTGCTGAAGCGGTTCAAATTAAAGAACAGGATTTAATGCCAGCTGAAACGGTAACAGTCGTGTTGTCTGAAGCAGGCTGGGTTCGTGAGGCAAAAGGTGCGGATGTGGATGCTGAAAATCTGAACTACCGTGCTGGGGACCAATATTTAAGTCATGCTGTCGGTAAAACCAATCAGCGAGTTTACTTCCTTGATGAAACAGGGCGCAGCTATGCCTTGCCAATTAGTAACTTACCTTCAGCGAGAGGCTTGGGGGATCCATTAAGTTCTAAATTATCACCAGCAAGTGGCGTATCGTTTATTCAGGTTTATTTAGATGATGATGAGTCTGAATTGATTGCTGCAAGTTCGGCAGGTTATGGTTTTAAAACGCAAACCAAGCAATTAGATACCAATGCGAAAGCCGGTAAGACATTCTTAACGGTTCCGGATAAGGCAAAGGCTTTACCACTCATTTCTGCCCAAAACATGACGCATTTGGCTGTACTGAGCTCAGCAGGGCGTTTGTTAATTTTAGATTTGGCAGAACTACCAAATTTAAATAAAGGTAAAGGTAATAAGTTGATACAACTTGAAGGCAAAGAGCAAATTTTATCCATGACAACCCTGAACTTAGATGAAATAATTCAGGTGGTTGCAGGTCAACAACATCTCAAATTAAAAGGTGATGATCTACAAAAATACATGGGTAAACGTGCTTCGAAAGGTCAGCTCTTACCACGTGGATATCAAAAAGCAAATAAACTGTTGATTCAGAGATAAAGCTAGCGTCTGGCAACATAAATACGCTATATATGGCAACATGTTCAAGCAATGAACTGAACTTGTTGGTATTGAATAATGATTAAAAGGGCAGCAATTTGGAGTACGTAATTTGTACTCCATGCAAAAAATTTGGCAGGCTTAAATTGTCAAAACTTCTGTCTCATAATCTTGTTCGAAAGTGTCATGAATGTGCCAATAAGTTTTAAATATGTTCTGGCACCAAGAAGCTAAAGAATAGCTGGGGCATTGAATAACAGTTATTACTAAGGATTACGAATCGGAGATAATGGCATTATGGAAAAGATTTGGTTTGCAGAATACCAAAAGACAGGGATTCCAGAAACAGTAGCATTGCCTGCAGAAAATACCTCACTTGTTGATATTTTTGAGCGTAATTTCCAAAAATTTGGTTCTCGTGATGCCTTTATCTTTATGGATAAAGCCATGTCATTTAACGAGTTGGAGCTTGCAAGCCGTAAGTTCGCGACCTATTTGCAAAATTTGGGGTTAGCAAAAGGTACGCGTGTGGCAGTAATGATGCCAAACGTGCTGCAGTATCCTGTAGTGGCATTGGCAGTCTTACGTGCAGGCTTGGTTTTAGTGAATGTTAACCCACTATATACTGCGCGTGAACTTGAGCATCAGTTAAATGACTCAGGTGCAGAAGTGCTCGTTATTATCGAGAACTTTGCAAGTGTTTACCAAAGCATTTTGGGTAAAACTCCAGTGAAGCATGTAGTTGTTGCTTCTGTCGGAGATATGCTAGGTACACTGAAAGGTACTTTGGTGAACTTTGTTTTACGTAAAGTCCGTAAACAAATTCCAGCTTGGAATATTCCTGGGCATGTTAAATTTAACAGTGCATTAAATAAAGAAAATCCAAGCAATTATAAACGTCCGACTTTAACTTTAAGTGATACTGCCGTGCTTCAATATACTGGTGGTACAACGGGTGTTTCAAAAGGTGCTGAGCTGACTCACCGCAATTTG
>NZ_JAYWYV010000052.1:0-2607 GCF_048147885.1 Acinetobacter sp. 228 | reverse complement strand
ATCGGTTTTGTTCCAACATATGAAGACTTGAATTGGGAAGGTACTGAGTTCACTAAAGAACAATTTGACCTCATCACAAATCAAGATAAAGACCAGTGGGTTACTGAAATTGAAAGCCACACTGAGTTATTCAATAAACTTGGCGAACGCTTACCTAAGGCATTAAAAGAACGTCAAGCAGCTTTACTTGAAGCTGTAAAAACTGGCTTCTAATTGCTCTATATAAAAAAGGTCGCCATGTGCGACCTTTTTTATTATGCGGCATCATCTTTTAATCGACGTTCTGATAAATAAGCTTCTAAAACTTTTACCTGTTTTTCATCAAATGCCAAACCTAATTTAGATCTGCGCCAAAGTATATCTTCTGCTGCGTGAGCCCATTCATATTCACACAAATATCTGACTTCACACTCAAACAAATCATGGCCAAAATGTTGACCCAATTGTTCTATAGCATTTCGCTCTTTAAGCATATTCCACACTCTTGTGCCATATGCATGAGCCCAACGGTTGGCAAGTGAGTCAGAAATTCCACTTACACGTGTTTTAATCTGATTGATTAAATCCTCTAGGGTTGTCCAGTTTTCGGCGCCAGGTAATGCTTCATCTGCAGTCCACTCCTCTGCCATGTCATTAAAAAACGGAGCCAGATGCTCTAAAGCAGCCTCGGCTAACTTTCGGTAAGTTGTAATCTTGCCCCCAAACACTGAGAGCAATGGTGTGGTTTTATCTTCTGCCTGTAGAGCCAAAGTATAGTCGCGTGTAATTGCAGATGGATTATCCGACTCATCATCACATAAAGCACGCACACCCGAGTACTGACTTACAATATCAGCTCGCGTCAACTGCTTTTTAAAATGTGAATTTGTCACTGTCAAAAGGTAATCGATTTCCACATCAGTAATCTCTACTTTTTGTGGATCACCTGTGTATTCCTGATCTGTTGTACCAATGAGGGTATATTTTTCTAAATAAGGAATTGCAAAAACGATCCGTCGATCTTCGTTTTGCATAATAAAGGCCTTATGGCAGTCATATAATTTTGGCACAACAATATGACTTCCTTGTATAAGCCTAATTTGATAAGGTGAACTTAAGTTCAGGTTTTCACTAATAATTTCTTCAACCCAAGGTCCCGCCGCATTTACAATAGCTTTCGCACGTATCTGATAAAACTCAGCTCCGCTTTGTAACTCCAGATGCCACAACTCCTGTTGTCTATAAGCCTTAACACAACGCGTACGTGTAAAGACTTTTGCCCCTTTCTCTTTAGCTTGTAGTGCATTTAACACCACAAGACGCGCATCATCTACAGTACAGTCAGAATATTCAAAACCACGTGTTATCGCTGGTTTTAAAGGGCTATCTTCTTTGAAATAAATGAGATTTGATCCTAATAATTTTTCTCGTTTTCCCAAATGATCATAAAAAAACAGCCCAGCACGAATCAACCATGCAGGGCGTAAATGTGGTCGATGAGGCATAATAAAGCGCATGGGTTTAATAATATGTGGTGCTTTAGCTAGCAATACTTCACGCTCTGCTAATGCTTCTCTGACCAGCCTGAATTCTTTATGTTCTAAATAACGTAGGCCGCCATGAATTAATTTGCTGCTAGCAGATGAGGTATGGCTGGCTAAATCATCTTTTTCACATAAAAATACCGATAATCCGCGCCCTGCTGCATCATTGGCAATACCAACACCATTAATACCGCCACCAATTACAGCAATATCATATATTTTTGAATAATCATTAGGTTGTACTTTCATTTCTCATGTTCTTTTTATTGTTGATCTTATAAAAATTAAAACATCAAATTGATGAAACAACAATCAAAAAAGTAGAATAATCAATTTTGCATCCTCTAGCATTTAACTATCCATTGACTACCCTACTATTGAATTCAACTAGTTAAGAAAAAGCTCAATCCTCTGCCCAATTTTGGCTACGCTTAACTGCTTTTAGCCAACCTTTATAAATGAGTTCAGCTTGTTCAGAAGGCATTTTCGGTTCAAATACCTTTTCTATGGCAGATTTATTTCTTAACTCATGAAGATCTTGCCAAAAACCAGTGGCCAACCCTGCCAGGAAAGCTGCACCCAATGCTGTAGTTTCTTTCATTATTGGACGCTCTACCGGTGTCGTTAAAATATCGGCCTGAAATTGCATCAAGAAATTATTTTCCGTTACTCCTCCATCAACACGGAGTGTACGAAGCTCTTCTTCTGCATCTTGTTGCATGGCATCTAAAACATCTCGAGTTTGAAAGGCTATAGACTCTAGAGTTGCGCGGATAATATGTTCAATACTAGCCCCACGTGTCAGACCAAAAATTGCGCCGCGTGCTGTCGGGTCCCAATATGGTGCTCCTAATCCGGTAAAAGCAGGTACTACATATACACCATTATTATCCTTTACACGTGTTGCATAAAGCTCGGAATCCTTAGCATTCTTAATAACCTTTAATTCATCACGTAACCACTGTACGCAAGAACCACCGTTAAATACGGCACCCTCTAAAGCATAGTTCACCTCACCACTCGCACCACAGGCAATAGTTGTGAGTAATCCATGCTCTGAACGGACAAGCTTTTTACCCGTATT
>NZ_JAYWYV010000051.1:0-2628 GCF_048147885.1 Acinetobacter sp. 228 | reverse complement strand
ATCATGCCAATTCGTGGAAAAATCTTAAATACATGGTAAGTTTCTTCAGATGAAGTACTTGCTTCTCAGGAAGTTCACGATATTGCCATTGCAATTGGTGTAGACCCGGGTAGTGATGATTTATCTGAATTACGTTACGGCAAAATCTGTATTTTGGCCGATGCCGACTCGGACGGTTTACACATTGCGACTTTGCTTTGCGCTTTATTCGTTAAACATTTTCCAGCATTGGTTGAAGAAGGGCATTTGTATGTAGCAATGCCACCATTGTTCCGTATCGATATTGGTAAAGATGTTCATTACGCGCTAGATGATGAAGAGCTTGAAACCATTTTGAAAAATGTTAAAGGTAATAAGAACCCGCAAATTACCCGATTCAAAGGGTTGGGTGAGATGAACGCAATTCAACTACGTGAAACAACAATGGATCCGAACACCCGTCGTTTGGTTCAGCTTGATCTAGATGATGCACATTTAACGGCAGGTTTACTCGACAAGCTCCTTGCAAAAAAACGTGCAGCAGATCGTAAGCAGTGGCTTGAGCAGAAGGGTAACTTAGCTGATATTACGGTTTAAAAATAAATAAAAAATCCCCGCTCAAATGGCGGGGATTTTTTGTGTAAATCTAAATTGTTGAAAATCACCACAACGGGTTCTACTATTAAATTAAAAAATAGACAGATCTGTATATTTTAATTTAAAAAGTAATTTTTATCGGATGGGGAAATTGAAAAACATCACAATTTGCGCCGTTACCAATTCGATCCACTACTGCAAAATCACTCGGCGCTTCAAAGGTAAGCAAAGGATGATGCCAAGTACCTGCCCGATAATTGATACTTTGCTTGCCATCCGAAACAAAAGCACATAGCTTCGCCCTCAATTTCAGTTTCAACGAGCGCATGGTAGCGCTCGGTGTGTGCATCATTAATATGAAAAAAATCATGCCCGTCACAACAAATGACTTCTCCGAAGGGCTGAAAGTTCTCAATGGTTAAAGGCTGAATTTGAACATTCTTCATGATCATGACTTGGCAATTTTTCCCCATAAACGGACACGGCTAATACCACCATCCGGAATCATATTAATACGGATATGCGAGACTTTTTCATGCTGTAAAATTTCATTCATATATTCATGAATATGGTCCATTTGCATAGGTTGGGCTTCAAGTAAGTAAGACCAAAACATACTTTGTGGAATCAGCTGTGCATCGGTTGCATTTTCAAGGTAGACCGCCTGAATAGAAACTTCAGCAGGAAAGTTACCTTTAAAATGCGCCGTATCAATTTCAATTTTTTCAATTTTTCCGCTTTTACCCAATGCAAGACTACACCAGTCATAACCTGGTGCACGGCGGCGTTTGGTTTCCCACCCATCGCCCATGTTGACGCCACGGCCTGGGTTAATCAAATTACGTGGATGTCCAAAGTGCGCATCGCTATAAGCAATTACACGACCGCCATTTTCTAAGGCCAATAAATCGAGAGTCTGCTCGTGGTCGGTCACCTGAATATGAACGTCACCATAAACGCGTAAACGGGCGACACCACCATCTGGGAAAATATTGAGGCGTATATGCGTGAAAATTGCATCATTATTGACCATAAAAATATGATGTTGACTCGGCCCTAGCTCGGTATTTTCTAAAATACTCTGCCACTTTGCCCCAGTAAGGTCACCATTTGGTGCATAACATGCCTCTAATGAGGCAGAAGCAGGATAATTTCCTGTAAAAAACGTGGTGTCGATATCAAGTGCACTGATTTTTCCACTCACACCTAGTTTCACAATACACCAGTCATAGCCTGCATGACGCTTACGGCGGGTCTCCCAACCGTCCATCCATTTGCCATGATCATCAAATTTATCTTCAACAAAAATAGGTGCTTCAAATTGCAGCATGCGCTTTGCTTCGGCAAAGAAATCATCTGAACACTCAATCACTTGTGCACCAATTCGGGCATCTGCCAAATTTGTTTTAGTATTCAAAATTTCAGGAAGTTCAAAAGCTGGAGCGTGCAATGTTGCCATAATGGGGTATCCGTATTTCTTGTTAAAAACATGATTTTTCATTTAAAACTGCACTCACACTGAGCGTGTTGAGATGAGTTTTATACATAAATATATAAGCATGGTGCATGCCAGTTTTGTGGAAAAGCTAAATAAATTTTGAACGATGGCATGTTTTTAGCATAAGCACCCTATAGGTGAATATCTATAGGAGCGTGTTATGAATGTGGTGATTATTGGTGCGGGAATGGGAGGTCTAACCACAGGCATTGCATTAAAGAAATTTGGTCACCAAGTTCGTATTTTTGAGCAAACTGAAAAGATTCTTCCGGTCGGCGCCGCAATTTCGCTGTGGTCAAATGGTGTGAAATGTCTAAATTATCTGGGATTAACTGAGAAAATCGCCAAACTTGGTGGACAAATGGATGACTTGGCCTATGTAGATGGTTTAACTGGAGATGTGATGACGCAATTCAGTTTACGGCCATTAATTGAAGAAGTAGGACAACGTCCTTATCCGGTTGCACGTGCCGATTTACAAAATATGTTAATGGATGAGTTTGGTCGAGATCAGATTTATTTAGGCAAAAAAATGGTAGGCCTTGAAGATAAAG
>NZ_JAYWYV010000050.1:0-2705 GCF_048147885.1 Acinetobacter sp. 228 | reverse complement strand
CGCTCTACAATAGCAGCAATATCTTTCGGAACATTGACAGAACCGCCAGAGTTAATGTCGTTGGTCACAGCTTGAAGACCACTGATCATCCCAAGTAAATATACAGTTTGGTCAATATCACTACGCATTGTTGGACAAGAATCACCTAAATGATATTTATATTTAGATTCCCAACGATCAGCAAAGAGCTTATAGCCTGCGTATTGTCGCTCAGCAGCAATTGCAGCCCAACGCTTCTGTGCAATACGTGCATCTTGAGCTTCTGTTACCTGCCCTGCTTTTGAAGCACGCAAATAACGTAATTCCTGTTCTAATGCTTGGTTTTCCGCGCATACACCTGAAGCAGCATACATTAAGACAGCAACACGAGTAGGATCTGCCCCCATACCTTTAGTCGACATGATTGCAGGAGTTAAGGCACTACCAGTATTACAGACCATTTCAGCATCTTGCATTGCTAAAATAGGTGGAACGACGTGCTTTTCCGTAAAACCTAAAGCAACATTTGCTCCGCTTTTCACGACGTATGAACAACCTGATAAAACTGAAGCTGCAAGAAAACTTACCGCCAAACCTTGGCATATTTTTTGGACTTTAGACATCTTCCTGTCCTCGATGTAATTTGTTTTTTCCTTTTCAGATGTACATTAGCAGATGCATATCTTGAATAAAAGAGTAATTACTCTAATTGTAGCGCTTATACTTTGACACACTTCACAGCAGATAAAATTGACAGTTTTTCAGGGAAACAAAAATTTTAGGCAAAAAAAAGTAGCATTGCGACGGTTCAGCACATGCTACTTATTAACTGGGATAAGCTTTTAACGGCTTATATTATTGTTGTTCTAGATAATCCTTAAGTAAAGTTCCTTCTCTTCCTACTACTACAGCCATAATTACTGCAATCAACAGAAACATCCACATTGAAATCTCCATGAGAGACCTCCTTACTACGTTCGCACCCAGTTAAAAACTGGACACTTGATGAAATTAATCGATTAACCAATTAGATTATTGACTGATCGATGACCTTTGCATCCTCTGTCTCTTAACTTTGCTAAGATTAACTCGGTTAAGATGTTCCCTGAGTAAAGTTCCTGCTCTTCCTATCACCACCGCCATAATTATGGCAATGACCAAGAACGACCATGTTGGCATCTCCATTTGAGACCTCCGACACACTTTACGTTGGTGTTTGTACTTTAACCGATAGAATAGTAACCATATTGAGAAATTGTCCGACAATTAACTTTCTTGCTGTTTTTTTCTGTATTTTAACTAGACAATTTCAATTTCCCAAAAAGAAATAAAAGATAAGATATTGATTAATAATAATTTTAAATAAATATACAAATGTAGAATTGTCTAACAATTAATAGAGTTTTTCTAAAGTTTTAAGCTTTTTCCACTCTGCTAATGACATTTGATCAAACCAAATGATAGAAGTTAGTGTTTCATGACCTTCAAAATAGATCACTATGAAATTTTGACGCGAGAAATGGTGTTCTGTGAGTGATAAGCAAGCGACCATAGTTTTTTATCTAAATAAGCAATTTGTGCAAGCTGCGGACGCTTTAAAAAGAAAATAAAGCTGATAAATAGTAAGCTGATTACAACTAACCACCATAGTAACGGCATTAATTGATAAAATAGAATTGCTAAGCTTAAGCCAATAAAAAACTGAAATATAATCGAAAAACGACTATATTTCAGCTTAAAATTCAAATGGTTGATCAAAATAAATTAACCATGAACATAGTGTTTTAATTTATAGATAAAGTCACGTAATTCGGTACGTGGTGGTTCTGATACTTCCATAAACCAATCGAGTAAATCAGGATCTTCCTGTTCTACCAACTCAGCAAACAACGCTTTTTCTGCCGGGTCTGCCTTTAAATAATAATTTTTCACATAAGGGTCAAAATAGACATCAATTTCCTTTAAACCACGACGTGCGCGATAGATTACTTTACGTTCTTCCAAGGTCATTTCTTCAGACATTTATTTCCCCATCTGCGTTGATAGTGCGCTTAGTTTACCTGATCACATGAGAAAGTTCGCTAAAAATATCAAATTGACCAAACTTATCACTTCACCGCCATAAATGAGCATTCATCACATTGTTAGGTCTAGTCGCTTCCCTTATGTTTAGCTCATAACATCAAGCCCAAACCAAGGAAGAAATACAATGCAATCTGGTGCTATTCGTCCCATTCCAAATATGTTACCTCGCCATTTATTTAATGAAGAACATGAAGCTTTTCGGGAAACGGTACGTAAATTCTATGAGAAAGAAGTTGTACCTAATATTGAAAAATATGAAAAACAACAGCATGTTGACCGAGATCTTTGGAATAAAGCTGGTGCATTAGGTTTACTCTGTACCACCATGCCAGAACAATATGGTGGTTCAGGTGTCGATCGCCTATACAGCATGATTCTTATTGAAGAACAAGCCTATGCGATGGACTCAAGTACAGGTTTCTCACTGCATTCCGACATTGTAGCCAACTATATTAATAACTTCGGTAATGAAGAGCAAAAACAGAAATGGCTCCCTAAAATGGCTACTGGTGAGACGGTTACCGCAATTGCCATGACCGAGCCGGGAACAGGTTCAGACTTGCAAGCGGTTCGAACAACAGCCGTTCTTAATGGCGATGAATATGTCATTAATGGTTCAAAAATATTTATTACCAATGGCT
>NZ_JAYWYV010000049.1:0-2713 GCF_048147885.1 Acinetobacter sp. 228 | reverse complement strand
GTCGGTGATATAGGTTACTGGCATTTGGAAGATAATCATTCAAACCTTACTGGTGTATATGGTGGAGATTTGTTTCCTACTCATAATGAAAATATTGCATCAAAATGTGGTATCTATACTGATACTATTGTTTTACCAGATCCTTACGTAAGATCACAGCACATATTTGAACTTTATCCAAAAGAAAAAGCTGTCTTTTTTTTAATAAAGCATGCTATGAATCTTCTCAAATACAGAAACTTAGCATGCGTTGAAGAGGGCATGCCGGTCGTTGTCATACTTCCAGATTTATCATATTTAGAAGAGAATGGTAGAGATTTTATTTATAAATTTTCTCAAAATGATGCTCTAATTCATGCTAGCAAGATATTTGGTAGAAGATTTGAAAATATTGATGAATTCAATGAATTCTGTATAAGTTTAGACACAGTAGAAAAAACTATTACAGCAATAACAGATAAAAGTAGGGTTTTATTTGATACAAACTGGAAAGGTTCTTTAGAAGAACAAATAATTAAAGCAGTAAAAGGCGATGAGCTAAAAGCCATGAACGGGACTGAACCAGGTTTATTATTTACAATACAAACTATTGGTCGGATGTCAGTGAGTAACGAGCTCTTAATTAAAGCACGGCAACTTTCAGGCACTCCAATTATAGAAGCTGAAACATCTTGGCAGTTTTTTAACTGGAAATTGGAGTACGATGCTGAAAAAGCTCAAGAATATTATGGTTCTGAAGATCTACATATTACTAAAGGCTTGACTGATTTATCTAAAACTGACTTACCGTGGCTTGGGAATATTCCACCTGAATCATTATTAGAGTTACGTAAGCAAGGAGCTTTAGAAGAAATTAGAAGTATTTTAGGAAATAATATTAAAGAGCTAATAGATACTAATCCTACTAATTGTTTTAGAACTAGAGATCAAATATTAGAAAATATTGAACAAAGTTTTGAAAAACATCGTAAGAAGCTTGATGAATTGAAAGCTAAAAATTGGAAATTTGCTGGATTCGATATAGGTTCTTGGATTGTATCAGGAGGAATAGAAATAGGAGCGGCTTTAACTGGTACACCTACGTGGGGTTTAGCAGTATTAGCCGCAGATCAACTACTTGATGCTCCTAAATTAAGAGAAATCCCTCAAAGATTCCGTGATTTGGTTGACCAGAATAAAAAAGTAAAGCAATCCCCAGTCGGAATGTTATTCAAAGCTAGTAAAAAGTGATTAATTAATTTTTAGAAGTGTCTTGCGCTACATTATATATTAACTATTCATTATGAGATGATTAAAAAGTGACTGCTGTTTTAATAGGAGTCACTTTTTAAAAGATAGCAAATTTAGTTAATTTTAAGGCTAATCTTATCTATAAAAAAATACCTTCATACTTCTTATCCCTTCATAACGCCCCACTTAACAATAACCCACCCATTATTTAGCCTTACTTTTCTAATGATTTAATTTAAAACAAATGGCATTTTGCGTGCTTGACTGCAAAAGGGTTGGGCACTATTCTTTGCCTGCTGGCCACATTGCCAGCCGGTCGTCGCGGACCGATTTTTTCGACCACATCAGGATTATTTCTTCTGAGGAATAGTCTTATGTGTAAACTCCCAGTCTCCTCCCGTAGCGGTAGGACGGGAGAGGGACACCTTCGGGTGTGCTAGTTTGAGTTAATACTAGTCTGCTAACCCTTTCTCGTTCTGCCACCATAATTTTAATGCTTTGGCAGAACTCCCAATAAAAAGGAGTTGGCTTTGCACATCCATTATTTCTTGGCTCTCAATGCCAAAAGCTATAACGACACCACATAAGCTTAAAGCAGTTTGAGGGCCATTAGCGCTTTCAGGCTTTAAATCGTTACAACCAAAAACTTAGCAACAATAAAACTTGAGATGTGCCAAGCACAGTCTTTATAGGCTTTGCTGTGCCTTTTTTTCTCCCAAAAAAGTATCTCATTTATAAACAACAAGAATTTATAACGGTAAAATTATGCCAAATTTAGTTCTCCCAACACGTGCCTTATATGTTGTAAATAAAGCAATTGATCTGTTTCACCACCGTGGGTTCCACCTTATTGGCGTCGACAGAATAGTGAAAGAATCAGAGATTACAAAAGCGACTTTTTATAATTACTTTCACTCTAAAGAAAGGCTTATTGAAATTTGCCTGATGGTGCAAAAAGAAAAGCTCCAAGAACAAGTAGTCGCAATGGTCGAATATGACTTAAGTACTCCCACAATAGATAAACTCAAAAAGCTTTATGATTTACATACCGATATAGAAGGGCCGTATTACTTATTATTTAAAGCCATTTTTGAGATTAAAAATAGCTATCCCAACGCTTATCAATCCGCAGTACGCTATAGAACATGGCTAAAAAATGAGATTTATAGCCAACTTAGATTGCTTAAACCCGATGTCTCTTTTACCGATGCCGAACTATTTTTATATATGGTGGAAGGCACAATTATTCAGCTTTTAAGCTCTGGTGGGGTAGGTGAAAGGGAGAGATTGCTAGATTATTTTCTTGGTCTAAGTGATCTAAGCCAATTCAAAATAGAAAGTTAAAGTCAATCAAAATGCATAAAAATTAAAAGAGTTATTTCTATAAAAGCCCGCTGATGAGGGCTTTTATAGATTGGTTTTTCTAGCTGAGGTAGTCTCTAAGAAAGCCTGTTTGGCCAAATAGTTTTTCTCGGAATTCGGC
>NZ_JAYWYV010000048.1:0-2727 GCF_048147885.1 Acinetobacter sp. 228 | reverse complement strand
GCTTTTCATTTTGGAGGCCGTCTCTGGGACCGACCTCTACGATTTTGACAAACTCACTCATGCAACTTCCTCCTGTGCAGGCTGAAATTCCACAAGCTCATCGCCAGCTTTGACCTGATCACCGACTTGGAAATAGGAGTCTACAATCACGCCATCTTTAGGGGCGCGGATGGTATATTCCATTTTCATTGCTTCAAGCGTCATTAAAATATCGTCTTTCTTCACGCTATGATTTGCACTGACTAGCACTTGAGTGACCACACCCGGCATTGGGGCTTTTAAGTGACCTTCATCGGCTTGGCTATCTGCCTGATTAAAATCTTGGCAAATATAAGCAAACTTATAGCTTTGTCCATTTTGGAACAAGGTAATGCCTTGCTGACTTTGGTTAAAAGATAGCTTTTGCTGAGTCCCACCAATTTGAACAGAGGCAGTATGAGCATCAATCAATTGACCTGAAATTGGGTAGCTTTGGCCGTTATATTCTGCGGTGAAGCCATCTTCATTTGAGGCAAATTTGATTTGAATATTTTGGTTTAAATAATTCAGTTTAATGCTGTGCTGATAAGCAATATTTAAACGCCAAAGTGGCTGAGCTTGCCAAAGCTGTTTTTGGCTTGAGCTGTTGTTATTCAGTTTGCTTAAAAACTCAATAAATGCCGCTGCTACCACCAGTTCCGGTTTAATTTCTTCAGGACTAAACAAGAAGTTTTGTTCACGTTGAATCAGGTTGGTATCAAGCTTGGCTTGTTTAAAAGACTCACTGCGTACAATTTTTTCAAGAAAGGCAATGTTGTTACCTAAGCCATCCACATGGAATTGGCTTAAAGCATTTTGCATTTGAATAAGCGCAGCTTCACGGTTTTTACCCCATACGATGAGTTTGGCAATCATTGGGTCGTAATAGGTCGTGATTTCATCGCCTTCAACAATACCGCTATCTACACGCACATATTGGTTTTGCGTTGGGTAGTGCAGATAGTCAATTTTACCAATTGCGGGTAAAAAGCCTTTTTCTGGTTCTTCTGCGTAGATCCGTGCTTCAAGCGCATGTCCATGAATCTGCAATTCGTTTTGTAGTTTAGGCAAAGGTTCGCCATAAGCCACACGAAGTTGCCACTCGACCAAGTCTTCACCTGTAATCATTTCAGTAACAGGGTGCTCGACTTGTAGACGGGTATTCATTTCCATGAAATACGCCGTACCGTCTTGTTCCACAATAAACTCGACCGTACCTGCACCAACATAATTTACCGCTCGTGCAGCATCAATTGCAGCTTGGCGCATTGCATCGAGCTTTTCGCTTGGCATTTGTGGAGCAGGGGCTTCTTCTAGCACTTTTTGGTGGCGGCGTTGTACTGAACAGTCGCGTTCAAACAAATGTACGTAGTTGCCATGTGTATCGCCAAACACTTGCACTTCAATATGGCGCGGTTGAATCACATAACGCTCAATCAAGACATCATCATTACCAAAGCTCGATTTGGCTTCACGTTTACAAGAGGCTAAGGCATGCAGAAAATCTTCACTGCGTTCAACCAGACTCATGCCTTTACCACCGCCGCCCGCACTGGCTTTAATTAAAACAGGATAGCCAATTCGGTCTGCCTGTTGCTTTAAAAAGTCAGCATCTTGGTTGGTTCCGTGATAGCCCGGTGTTAAAGGGACACCTGCTTTTTCCATTAAAGCTTTCGAGGTCGCTTTTAAGCCCATCGCTAAAATGGCATCCACTGGTGGCCCAATAAAGCAAATGTTGTGTTGTTGGCAAGCGAGTGCAAACTGGTCATTTTCAGAAAGGAAGCCGTAACCCGGATGAACCGCTTGGCTGCCTGTATCAATGGCAGCTTGAATAATACGATCAACCTGTAAATAACTTTGTGTTGCAGGGGACTGACCAATATAAACCGCTTCATCTGCAAGTTTGACGTGTTGGGCCTTTGCATCTGCATCTGAGTAAACGGCAACCGTTCTAATACCTAATTTTTTAGCTGTACGAATTACGCGGCAGGCAATCTCGCCACGGTTCGCAATTAAAATCTTTTCAAACATGATGATCGTCCTTAAGTGTTGTTATTCGAGTTAGAAACCCAAGCAGGCTGTTGTTTATTTAAAAAGGCACTTAGACCTTCTTTTGCCTCACTGCCTTGACGAACTTGAGCAATATGATGTGCTGTCTGTTGCAGCAAGTCATTGCTCATGGTCTGGTTGCTCACCATTTGAATGAGTTGTTTTGAAGCCGCTTGAGCGTGTGGGCCACCGAGTAATAGAGCATCAATAATTTCTTGAACTTTTTTATCTAAGTCTTCAGCATCTGCTACTTCGTGTGCTAAACCAATTTGTTTGGCTTCACGTGCTGAAATCCGCTCGGCAGTTAAAAAGTAACGAGAGGCTTGTCTTGCACCAATCGCACGAATCACATAGGGACTAATGGTAGATGGAGCAAGTCCTAAACGAACCTCAGAAGTTGCAAACTTGGCATCAGTACTGGCAATACAAATATCACATGCCGACGCTAAGCCCATACCGCCGCCAAAGGCAATGCCATGCACGCGGGCAATAGTCGGTTGTTTAAGTGTTGCAAGTGCATCAAGCATTTGCGCAAGTTTTAATGCATCTGCTTCATTTTCTGCTGAAGATGCCTGACCTGCCTGTTTCATCCAGTTGAGGTCGGCACCTGCCGAAAAGCTTTTACCGCGACCAGCTAAAACCACAACACGAATGTCATCA
>NZ_JAYWYV010000047.1:0-2773 GCF_048147885.1 Acinetobacter sp. 228 | reverse complement strand
CGTTTCGTATCGGAACGGTGTGCAGTTTAGCAAAACTTCCAAACGATGCAAGCGGTTTTTTAAAAAAAACCGCTAAAAACTCATAAAATCAATCCGTTTGACGATAATTCAACCGCTTTGATCACTGCGCGAGCTTTTATTTGGGTTTCATTCCACTCAGATTCCGGATTTGAGTCAGCAACTAGCCCTGCACCAGCCTGTACATACACCTTTTTGTCACGGATAACACAAGTACGGATTGCAATCGACATATCCATTTCACCATGCCATCCCAAATAACCAACAGCCCCGCCAAAAACTCCCCTTTTCACAGGCTCTACTTCATCAATAATTTCCATTGCACGAATTTTTGGGGCACCTGATAACGTTCCTGCCGGAAAGGTGGCTTTAAATACATCAAGTGCATCAATATCATCACGCACTTCACCTTGTACATTTGAAACAATATGCATGACATGTGAATAGCGCTCAATCACCATTTGATCCGTGACTTGGACTTTACCTATTTTCGATACGCGCCCTACATCGTTTCGCCCAAGATCAATCAGCATTAAATGTTCAGCAATCTCTTTTTCATCAGACAGCAAATCTTTTTCTAATGCTATATCTTCTTCTTTAGTTTTACCGCGCGGTCTGGTTCCTGCCAAAGGTCGAACTGTAGCAATACCGTTTTCTAAACGAGATAAAATTTCCGGTGACGAGCCAACAATATGAAATGGTTTTTTATCAGTAATCGTTTGTCCTTGAACCAAGAATAGATAAGGTGATGGATTTAAATGACGTAATGCACGGTAAACCTGTAAAGCTTCTCCATCAAAATCAGAAACCATACGCTGCCCAGGTACAACCTGCATCACATCGCCTGCACGAATATATTCTTTAACCTTCTCTACCGTCTCTAAGAATTTTGCTTTACCAGTAATTGATTCAAAATGCGGAGGCGTATGTGGTCGCGCTTGCAAACTAACTGGAGTCGCCAACAACTGTTCTAATTGATCTAATTTTTTTTGAGCGTCTTCATAAGCATTACTCTGCTCTGTATCCGCATGCACAATTAAAAATAGCGTATCTTTAAGATTATCAAAAACAATGACTGTCTTTGAGAGCATCAACCATAAATCTGGTAGCGTAATCGGATCAGCCGTAGGTACATTCTTTAAACGTGGCTCGATATAGCGGACAGCATCGTAGCCCAAATAACCCACCAAGCCGCCCGTAAAGCTTGGTAAGTCTGGTAAGAGTTTAGCCGCAGGAACTTTAAATTGTTTTTGGAATTCACGGATATATTGGAATGGGTCTAGACAATTTTGCTGTGTTACTGATCCGTCAGCATGTTGTATAGACAAAATACCAGCGTTACAGGAAAAAACTGTTGATTCGCCTAAACCAATCATAGAGTAGCGCGCCCAGTTTTCACCCCCTTCAACAGACTCAAATAAGTAAGCCTGTGTTTGATCCTTAAAACGAGCAAAAACAGATAATGGGGTTTCTGTATCCGCTAAACGTTGACGATAAACAGGAATAGTATTGTAACCAGCAGCCTTAAGTTGCTCGAATTGCGCTAATGTAGTCATGAATCTTCTCTAATATGGTTTCGATTTAAAAGTGTGTTTTTCTAGATTCGGTTTAGACACGCCATCGAAAAACCATACGCTTATTCATTCTTATCTCCATTTTCTTCATTAGACAATTAACTCAGCAAGACTATCAACAACTTGCTGAGGTTGGCAATCATAGATATTCTCTCCATGATTATAGCCATAGCTAACCACAATACAATCAATTCCAGCACGGCGTGCAGCTTCAATATCATTACTTGAGTCGCCAATCATTAATGATTGTGAAGCAGATATTTTTAGGCTCTCCATGCAATGCAATAATGGTAGTGGGTGTGGCTTTCTTTCAGGTAAGCTATCTCCGCCAAGTACAACTTGAAAATAAGAAGAAAGCTCTAGCGCATTCAGTAACCCTTGAGCAAGTTTGACAGGCTTATTAGTCACACATGCCATTTTGATATTCAAAGTTTGGCAATGTTTTAAAAACTCAGGTACGCCTGGGTAAATTTGAGTATTCACACAAAGTTCAGCGGCATATACCTCTACAAATTTCTGTAATAAAACTTTATGTTGCTCAACATCTAATTTTCCAAATATATGAAGTAGAACACTTTCACAAAGTTTAGATACCCCTTTACCCACCCATTCTCGTATTTGTTTTTCTGTTATTAAAGGCCATTCTAAGACTTGTAAACTTAAGTTCATAGACCGATATAAATCGGCAGCGGAGTCAACCAACGTTCCATCTAGGTCAAATAAAATTAAATCGCGCTTACTTAGTTGTGCAACAGACATTTTCTTCTACTCAAAATTAAAAAGGCATGCGTTTAGCATGCCTTGATTGTAAAAGCACCAACGAATTATTTAAAGAATAACCACGCCAATACAGCTAAAATCACTAAAATAATAATGGTCACTAGACCAATAGATGCATTCTTTTGCTGCTCTTTCTCTTCAGTAACCCGAGAAACTGGCTCCTCAATAGCAACAGGGGTTTGTTCTGGCTGAGCATGAATATCCACCCCTTCAGGAATCGGTGCTGGTTTTGGCACAGAAACTCGCTGAGGCATTCCATCACGACTCACTTCAGTTTCCGCTGCACGCTCCGCAATACTTGGCATACCTTGATCGCTTAAATCTTGTGTCGGTGCAGTTTGTACTGGTTCTACCTCAATTTCAGGTAAATCAGTATTTTCTTGTGCAGGGGCGAAAACTGA
>NZ_JAYWYV010000046.1:0-2813 GCF_048147885.1 Acinetobacter sp. 228 | reverse complement strand
CAAAAAGCAGCTGGCTGACATTTTCGGTGCGAGTATCCGTACCATTCAGAACTGGCAGGAACAGGGAATGCCCGTTCTGCGAGGCGGTGGCAAGGGTAATGAGGTGCTTTATGACTCTGCCGCCGTCATAAAATGGTATGCCGAAAGGGATGCTGAAATTGAGAACGAAAAGCTGCGCCGGGAGGTTGAAGAACTGCGGCAGGCCAGCGAGGCAGATCTCCAGCCAGGAACTATTGAGTACGAACGCCATCGACTTACGCGTGCGCAGGCCGACGCACAGGAACTGAAGAATGCCAGAGACTCCGCTGAAGTGGTGGAAACCGCATTCTGTACTTTCGTGCTGTCGCGGATCGCAGGTGAAATTGCCAGTATTCTCGACGGGCTCCCCCTGTCGGTGCAGCGGCGTTTTCCGGAACTGGAAAACCGACATGTTGATTTCCTGAAACGGGATATCATCAAAGCCATGAACAAAGCAGCCGCGCTGGATGAACTGATACCGGGGTTGCTGAGTGAATATATCGAACAGTCAGGTTAACAGGCTGCGGCATTTTGTCCGCGCCGGGCTTCGCTCACTGTTCAGGCCGGAGCCACAGACCGCCGTTGAATGGGCGGATGCTAATTACTATCTCCCGAAAGAATCCGCATACCAGGAAGGGCGCTGGGAAACACTGCCCTTTCAGCGGGCCATCATGAATGCGATGGGCAGCGACTACATCCGTGAGGTGAATGTGGTGAAGTCTGCCCGTGTCGGTTATTCCAAAATGCTGCTGGGTGTTTATGCCTACTTTATAGAGCATAAGCAGCGCAACACCCTTATCTGGTTGCCGACGGATGGTGATGCCGAGAACTTTATGAAAACCCACGTTGAGCCGACTATTCGTGATATTCCGTCGCTGCTGGCGCTGGCCCCGTGGTATGGCAAAAAGCACCGGGATAACACGCTCACCATGAAGCGTTTCACTAATGGGCGTGGCTTCTGGTGCCTGGGCGGTAAAGCGGCAAAAAACTACCGTGAAAAGTCGGTGGATGTGGCGGGTTATGATGAACTTGCTGCTTTTGATGATGATATTGAACAGGAAGGCTCTCCGACGTTCCTGGGTGACAAGCGTATTGAAGGCTCGGTCTGGCCAAAGTCCATCCGTGGCTCCACGCCAAAAGTGAGAGGCACCTGTCAGATTGAGCGTGCAGCCAGTGAATCCCCGCATTTTATGCGTTTTCATGTTGCCTGCCCGCATTGCGGGGAGGAGCAGTATCTTAAATTTGGCGACAAAGAGACGCCGTTTGGCCTCAAATGGACGCCGGATGACCCCTCCAGCGTGTTTTATCTCTGCGAGCATAATGCCTGCGTCATCCGCCAGCAGGAGCTGGACTTTACTGATGCCCGTTATATCTGCGAAAAGACCGGGATCTGGACCCGTGATGGCATTCTCTGGTTTTCGTCATCCGGTGAAGAGATTGAGCCACCTGACAGTGTGACCTTTCACATCTGGACAGCGTACAGCCCGTTCACCACCTGGGTGCAGATTGTCAAAGACTGGATGAAAACGAAAGGGGATACGGGAAAACGTAAAACCTTCGTAAACACCACGCTCGGTGAGACGTGGGAGGCGAAAATTGGCGAACGTCCGGATGCTGAAGTGATGGCAGAGCGGAAAGAGCATTATTCAGCGCCCGTTCCTGACCGTGTGGCTTACCTGACCGCCGGTATCGACTCCCAGCTGGACCGCTACGAAATGCGCGTATGGGGATGGGGGCCGGGTGAGGAAAGCTGGCTGATTGACCGGCAGATTATTATGGGCCGCCACGACGATGAACAGACGCTGCTGCGTGTGGATGAGGCCATCAATAAAACCTATACCCGCCGGAATGGTGCAGAAATGTCGATATCCCGTATCTGCTGGGATACTGGCGGGATTGACCCGACCATTGTGTATGAACGCTCGAAAAAACATGGGCTGTTCCGGGTGATCCCCATTAAAGGGGCATCCGTCTACGGAAAGCCGGTGGCCAGCATGCCACGTAAGCGAAACAAAAACGGGGTTTACCTTACCGAAATCGGTACGGATACCGCGAAAGAGCAGATTTATAACCGCTTCACACTGACGCCGGAAGGGGATGAACCGCTTCCCGGTGCCGTTCACTTCCCGAATAACCCGGATATTTTTGATCTGACCGAAGCGCAGCAGCTGACTGCTGAAGAGCAGGTCGAAAAATGGGTGGATGGCAGGAAAAAAATACTGTGGGACAGCAAAAAGCGACGCAATGAGGCACTCGACTGCTTCGTTTATGCGCTGGCGGCGCTGCGCATCAGTATTTCCCGCTGGCAGCTGGATCTCAGTGCGCTGCTGGCGAGCCTGCAGGAAGAGGATGGTGCAGCAACCAACAAGAAAACACTGGCAGATTACGCCCGTGCCTTATCCGGAGAGGATGAATGACGCGACAGGAAGAACTTGCCGCTGCCCGTGCGGCACTGCATGACCTGATGACAGGTAAACGGGTGGCAACAGTACAGAAAGACGGACGAAGGGTGGAGTTTACGGCCACTTCCGTGTCTGACCTGAAAAAATATATTGCAGAGCTGGAAGTGCAGACCGGCATGACACAGCGACGCAGGGGACCTGCAGGATTTTATGTATGAAAACGCCCACCATTCCCACCCTTCTGGGGCCGGACGGCATGACATCGCTGCGCGAATATGCCGGTTATCACGGCGGTGGCAGCGGATTTGGAGGGCAGTTGCGGTCGTGGAACCCACCGAGTGAAAGTGTGGATGCAGCCCTGTTGCCCAACTTTACCCGTGGCAATGCCCGCGC
>NZ_JAYWYV010000045.1:0-2939 GCF_048147885.1 Acinetobacter sp. 228 | reverse complement strand
CCTGTTCATTCTTACCAATAGATGAGATTTCCGGAATGGTATAAATACCTGTAGGGATATCACGTACTGGCTTAGCGTCTTCACCACTCATGTTTGCACCAGCACAGCGCCCTTGGTCATAGGCGGCCGAAGCAAGTGAAGGCCAACCAATCACGTCACCAGCCGCATAGATGTTTTCAACTTCAGTTTGATATTGATCATTTACAGAAAGTTGACCACGGCTATTTGGTACCAACCCAACATTTTCAAGACCTAAACCTTCTGTGTTACCTGAACGACCATTACACCAAAGAATCGCATCAGCTTTAATCTTTTTACCACTTTGTAAATGTAGAACAACGTGGTCATCAAATGTTTCAAGATGATCCATTTGTTCATTGTGACGAATCAACACGCCCTGTTCACGTAAGTGATAAGACAAAGCATCGGCGATTTCATCATCTAGATAACTTAAGAGTTTTTGTTGAGTATTGATCAAGTCAACTTTATGGTCTAAACCAATAAAGATTGAGGCATATTCACAGCCAATAACACCTGCGCCGTAAATAATGATTTTTTGAATTGAGTAATCAAGATCAAGAATTTTGTCCGAATCAAATACGCGCGGGTGGTCAAAATCAAGACCTTGCGGATGATAAGGACGGCTACCTGTCGCAATCACGATTTGCTTACAGATAATTGTTTCTTTAATGCCTTCGTGGCTAAAAACTAAAACTGTGTTTTTGTCTTGAATATATGCACGACCGTGGAAGACACCAATTTTGTTACGGTCATAAAAGCGTGTATGCGTATCAACCTGTTGTTGAATCACTTTGTGCGCATTACGCAAGACCTGTTTCATAGTGAACTGCTTCCATTCACCTACTTTTTGAAACATTGGATCACGCTGATAGCGAATAATGCTAGAAACTGTTTGACGTAATGCTTTACTTGGAATGGTTCCTACGTGTGCACAGTTACCACCGAGTTGATCACGTACATCTACAATTGCAACACGCTTACCAGCTTTTGCAAGCTTCATTGCCGCGCCTTCACCTGCAGGTCCAGAACCGAGAACTACCGCATCGTACTTAACGAAATTCCCACTAACGACCTCTTTTTTACGTGGCATTGAAAGCTCCTTCCTCTGTTGAATGACCATATTTTATAATAAATTATGGCTAATATGCGGTGAATTTATGTATTTCTCAACCCTATATTTCTGAATAGCCACATTTATTATATGAATAGTTATTTTCCGCTATTACTTGTAGAAGTCCGCTATAATACAATGTCAATGTCTCTATAAACGAGTGGAAAAGTTAAATATGTCAGAACACCGTAAACCTGAACAGGGTGTAAAACTTCGTGGCGCAGAAAAAGTCGCAAGAATTCCTGTAAAAGTTGTACCTACGGTTGAAGTGCCGCGTAAACCTGACTGGATTCGTGTCAAGATGACGGCACCAGAAGAAGTTCAGCGTATTAAAACGACTTTACGTGCTCAAAAACTCCATACCGTTTGTGAAGAAGCAGCTTGTCCGAACCTTCCAGAATGCTTTGGCGGTGGTACAGCAACATTCATGATCATGGGTGATATTTGTACACGTCGTTGCCCTTTCTGTGACGTAGCGCATGGTCGTCCAAATGCATTGGACCCTGATGAACCACGCCACATGGCAGAGACAATTGCCAATCTTAAGCTCAAATACGCAGTAATCACTTCGGTTGACCGTGATGACTTGCTTGACGGCGGTGCACAACATTTTGTGGACTGTATTAAAGAAGCTCGCGCACTTAGCCCAAATACATTACTTGAAATTTTAGTACCGGACTTCCGTGGACGTATGGATATTGCTTTACGCATTATGACTGAATGTCCACCAGACGTATTTAACCACAACATTGAGACTGTACCTCGTCTATATAAAGCGATGCGTCCAGGTTCAGATTATCAGCACTCTTTAAACCTATTAAAAATGTTTAAAGAATACTGCCCAGACATCCCAACAAAATGTGGTTTGATGGTGGGTATTGGTGAAACTGAAGAAGAAGTTATTGCATTGCTTGATGACTTACGTGCTCACGATGTCGACTATGTCACTATTGGTCAATACTTGCAGCCTTCTAAACAGCATGCACCAATTGACCGTTTTGTAACACCAGAAGAATTTGAACGTTATGCAGAGCATGGCCGTAAACTTGGCTTTAGAAATATTTGGTCTGCACCAATGGTTCGTTCAAGCTATTTTGCTGATCGCCAATACTATGGTGAACCTGTTCCTGAAGTTCGTCGCAAGGTAGATCCTGCGAAAAAAATTGCGGTACAAGCAATCGAAGCTTAACACTTCATAAGTATTAAAAAGGCCTTCAGATTATGAGGGCTTTTTTATTTATACAAGAAAATCAATAACATTTCTTGACAAATCGATAAAACAAGCCATTACACTTTCATTCAAAAATATTTTATACCTAAAAGCACGATATATCCCTGCTCTAGCATATACATCAATTGCGACATAAAAAATCAAATTTAAACAGCATTAAAAAATTCGCTAGTTAAGCCTTAAATCTCTCCTCGCTTTTTTATTATTTCTAACTTGAGGGCTTATCTAGCAAGGAGCAAGTATGATTTTCCTACTCTTTGTTTTAAGTATTGTCATTCAGCTTGTTGCAATATGGGCAATTTTCTTTTTTAACCTAAATAGAGTCGCTGGTAGTGTTATTACGATTGCTGTAGCCATACTTACTGCTTTCATTTTAACGCCGTGGGCATTACTTTTAGGGATTCCCCTTATTGCACTTAGCATTATTATTTTGTTTAAACCTTTACGGTTTAACTTAATTACCCAACCTGCATATAAAACTCTGGCCAACTCAATGCCGAGCATCAGTACCACTGAACAAGAAGCCTTAGAAGCAGGAACAAGCTGGTGGGAAAAAGAGTTATTTATGGGGGCTCC
>NZ_JAYWYV010000044.1:0-3061 GCF_048147885.1 Acinetobacter sp. 228 | reverse complement strand
GGTGAATGCTCTTAAATTCTTCTAATGTTTTTTTAGCATCTGCTTTTAAAACAAATGGCTTTTTATCTTTTAACGGCGATTGATTTTCTAAAGAAAATACTGCTTCAAAGTTAGCTATATTGATGTCATTTTTACTTAAAAAGGGCTGTATTTTTTCAAATGAATAATGATATCCATATTGCTGTAAGGCATCTGTTTGCCCTCTAGACTTACGCTTTTCAGTATACATTTCACCAAAATAGGTATCTCCAAGAATATTGATAATACCTGTTTGAGAAGAATATTTTTTTGCCTTGGCATGCCCTTCTTGAAAATAATGGTAGTAAGGAACCAAATGCTCCAGACGGTGAATATCATCCAGAAAAGAGAAAAAACCAATGCTCCGGTTATGTTCGGAATAAGTGATATAAATCTGCCTAAAGGTATGTGAGATATATAAAACCGAAGTGAGTACCGGATGAGCAAGCAAAGGCGTAATCGGTTGATATACTTTATTTTTAAAAGAAAGTGTTCTAATAAAGAAAAGTTTTTTCAGCTCGGCTGGATAGCTATAAATGTGTTTTACCAACAAAAATAGATTTTTTAATTGATTAGGTGCTCTTAAAGCTAACTGGTAATCTTCTGCTCTTTTAGACAAGATTAATTGTGTTTGCTCAACAGAACCCAACAGCATATTGCTTAAGGCATCTTTAACATCATTTGCCTGAGTAAAAATTAAGAATTGTAAGAGCTCGGCAAATGTATATGATTCATTTTTTTCTAGACCTAAATTTTGTTCACCAATTTTCTTAATTTTTTGTTCAGGAACCCGATAGATTTCATCAGCTTGAACTTTTTTTTGATGGAATTGTTCTAATGCATAATCAATCAGTAATAATGTAGAAATGTCTCCATCAATTTCAAATGCCCAAATTGCCTCTTCAAATTGAGCATGATCAAGAGCAGCTAGCAGCTTAAGTTCAAATAGAGGGTAAGTCATATCTCCCCCCCTTCGAAATCTTTTACGTAGGCAATATAACCAGAAAGGTTGTGTTCCTGATCATCAATTCTTACTCTAAAGCGATCATGCCGTACATAAAAAGCATGCAATATTTTATCTGGTCGAGCCATATACATGGCTATTTCTGGATAGAAAAAACCTGTGGTTTGAAATTCGGCTCGAAATGTAATGAGTTTTTTTAACTCAGACATATATGCTTGGTCAAAAAGTGCATTATGGCCTTGCTCTTTTAAACGATTAACCATTTTATAGGCTGCCATTAGCATTTCTAATAAAGTGGCATATGTTGTTTTTCTATTTCGAATAAAAATAAAATGTTTTAAATAATTATTTAAACCAAAAATAAAATATTTTTCTTCAGGGCATATTTTTGTAAGCTCATTGGTACAATAACTTAACCAGTGATCATGATATTTTTCATATCTTTTATGAATAAAATTTTCAAACATTAACTTAACTGTGTCTAATAATCTTTTATCCTGATTAATTTGATATAACCTTAATAAAGCTAATGCTGCTTCTCCATCATAATAAATGATTCTGAACTTTTCTTTTAAATCATAATTTGGATAATTTAATACATGAGTAGTTAATCCATCCGGATCCACTAATTCTAAAATACCATGAGCAAGTTTCTCTGCATATTTTAAATAATCATCTTTTCCTGTGATTTCTTGATATTTCGTTAACATTAAAATAGCTGCGGCATTTGCACCTAATTTAATTTCTAGCTCCCCTTCTTTACCATCAATCATAAACGCAGTTATTGGGTCTTTTTCTTTATAGAAAGTAGTAAGTGCGTATTGAATTGCTGCAACAATTTTAGGCCAGTATTCAGGTTTATCTTGTACTTCAAAAGTCTCTAAAAGCGCGTAAAGCGAAGTACAGTGACGTACCGTATTATAGTTCCGTATATCACGATCATAAGCAGGAAAATATCCATAAATGAATTTGCCATTTTCTTGAATCTGGCTATGTAAAAACGCTGCATTTTTTTCAATGAGGTCTCTAAAGTGCTGTTTTTTATTGCTAGCAATGGCTCTAATACCATTTGCATCGTAGCGACTTGCTAAATTAATAAATTGTCCATTTTCATAAAAAGTTGCATAGGTATCGAAAGTCCACACTTCTTGTAGTGACTGAAGTTTAATTTCTGGCTTTGTTGCACGATATTTTTGTTTAATTGCATAGTTCAGATTTGTTTCATCAAAAAAGTTCGGCTTGTCATAACTTAAGCCCCGAATAATGGCTTTTCCATATATTTCTTGCTCCAGAAAAGCTACCGAACAGGAATCATCAAATCCAATACCTCTGCGGTAATGATTATTGTGAAATTGGTGATGAACCTGCTGCTCTATTTGGTTCCAACTTTGCTTTTCTAAATTGTACGCAACATCAATTTTTATGTAGTCTGGAAGTTGATCTGGCGAAAACTGATCATCAATAAAATTAAATAATTGTAGAGTTGCTTGTGTAAGCACTGTTTTTTCACTATGCCATACGCTACATCTGTGATCTTTAGGGCCAAATGATATAAATAAAATAGTTTCTTCTTGAAGGTCTGAAACATGGTGAACAATATGTTCTAACCAAAGCTTGAGCTGTCTTTTGAAGTCTAAAAATACCGCCACTCGAATTAAGTCCCTATCCGTTATTTGTTGTTCTATAAAATTCTCAATGCATCATAGCATGAACTCTTACAAAGCTAGGTTAACGTATTGTTTAAACATAAAAAAAGAGAACCCTAGGGTTCTCTTTTTCTGATGAAGTCAATTATCTATTAATAGAGAATTTGACCATTGTTAAGTAATTCAGTCTCTGTTGTAGTAACACCTTGTAAGACTAACAATGTAGTGAAGTTATTTGCAGGGAATAGACCTGTTAACCCATCACGGTCAATCTGGATTGTTGTATTACCACCACTTACTGTGACATTCAAATACTCTCCAATATTGGCGTCTGTTTGAGCTCCATCGAGTAATCCTCTGATATCAATCAGATCAGCCTGTTTGTCTGTAGCAACATTACCAACATGGAAGTCAGTCCAAGTATCTACGCCAT
>NZ_JAYWYV010000043.1:0-3267 GCF_048147885.1 Acinetobacter sp. 228 | reverse complement strand
TAATGGATACCAAATTACCCAAAAATAATTTCTAAAAAGCCGACCACGATCATAACGATGGTCTATCCATAAACTTACTAGAAATTGAACAAGACATGTTCCACCTAATATCACGCCATACCACTGCGGCATGAGTGAATTAATTTGAAATTGTTGCGGTAAATCCACAAACAATCCCACAAAAAATAGAATAAAAATCATAATCATCACATATGACCAAATAATGCTGACTAAAGCTTCGAGCATTACCGGCCACATACGGCGCAAGCGGAGTTTGAACATTTTAGGAATATATTCTAATAATACCTCTACCCCACCTTGTGCCCAGCGTAAACGCTGTTTCCAAAGGCCTTTAAAGGTTTCCGGCATATAGATATAACAAAGTGCTTGAGGAATATATTGAATGTCCCAATGGTCCATTTGGAGCTTCCAAGAGATATCAATATCTTCCGTAATTTTGTCATCAGACCAAAAGCCCACGCGAACCAAAGCGGTCTTTCTAAATGCTGCAATTACACCTGATACTGTAAAAATACGACCATATGTTCTTTGTGCGCGCTTAATCAAGCCAATAATTGAAGAGAACTCGCCGACTTGCAATTTACCTAAAATACTTGAGCGATTTAAAATTCTAGGATTACCGGTTACAGCACCAATTCTTGGAAAATTTAAAAAAGGCTGCATAAGCCAAAGTACTGCATGAGGATGTAATAAAGCGTCTCCGTCAATACACACTAGATATTCGTATTTACTTACTAACACTCCCGATCTTAAAGCCACTGCCTTACCTTGGTTTTCTGCCAGGTGCACAACTCTTAATCGGGCGTCTTGAACTGCCAGTTCATCAAGAATTTCTGCAGTGCTGTCACTACTTCCGTCATTTACAGCAATGACTTCAAAATTCGGATATTTTGTCTGTAAGGCATAACGAATCGTTTGTCGGACCTGAGCTTCTTCATTAAAGCAAGGAATAATAATACTGCACCCTTCACTTGATGGCTCAGGCAGTTGCTGCTCATGATATACCCTTTTAAAGAAAAACCAGAGACCTCCTACCATCCATGTCCAAGCCATCAACAACGGATATAAAAAGGCAAAAGCAAATAAAATATCGAGTAATACTTTCATTACTTTTTCCCCTCAGTCGCGAGACCTGCAAAGGGCTGATACATGACCGAACTCGAATTCAAGCTAATCGGGTTATATAAATATTCATGAACATTTTTTGAGTTTTCATTGGTATAGCCATCAACCCCAAATTTCTGAATACCTATGCGCTGAATATTGAAAAGACCTTGTTTCACTTCTTGCCAGGCATTTTGCTGACTATTTTCGGGTAATGATAAAGTCAGCATAATGCGCTGTTTATATTTCGAATCAAGCGTATTTAAAATTGCTAATACGTGATTAAACTGTTTTTGCTTACCCACTATATTGAACTTAAGATTTACTAAATCATGTTGGGATAACAGCGTTTTTAAAAGCGTTGGTAAATTTTCGATATGTTCAAAATCAGGTGTAAGCAATAAACTAAACTGAGCCTGATTACTCATGTTTAAATAAGGCTTCACAGCCTTTTGAGTAAGCTGGCTCACATATGTAAGCTGTTTTAATTGGTTAGCACAGGCATTTTCTTTTATTGTTGTGCTTTGCATAGCACAATTTAAAGTGGTTCCAGCATTAAGTTGAATACCACTTAAATTACTATTGAAACGTGCGATATCCTTCGCTAAATCTGCCACCAAAAACGGTTTATTTTTTTGAGGATATACAGGCAACTCTAAAATAACTGACTGTCCGGCACGAGTTTGTGCCTGCCATAAAGTTCGGTTCAAAATATCTTGCTGAACGCTTAGTTGAGTTGTTGGGAAATAAGCAATGTCATACTGCCCATCGCCATCTTGATCATCTAAAGGTTTCAATATCAATGTGTTATTTTTTAAGCTATAAAGCTTGGATAACAATAACCCTAGTTTCTCATCTGACTGAGTATTAGTTGAAGCAGTTAATTGTTTTAAGTCCATACTCACAAAGTGGCGAGGTTGCTTAAATAAATCTAATTCTTCAAAGTTGAGAATATTGATCATACCCTCTGTTAACTGCTCAGCTGTAGGAGTATTAGTGACCACACTACGTTTAAAAGTCGAGTCACTCTATTCATTCCATCACGTCCTAAACTGAAAGAAAAAATAAAGCCGGCTTCTTGAGACAATTTTTCTAATTGCTCATTCACAGCACCATAAGGCCAAATAATTGCCTTAGGTTCAACACCCACTTCTTTCTTTAAAACGGCGTATGATTTTTTTAAGTCCTGCAAAATACGTTGTTGATATTCCACATCCGTTTCATAACGCTTTTGTGATTTTAAATACGCGTAAGAAGTCGCAGCAGGCTGTTCATTCCCTTGGGGATTAGCCAATACTCCATGATGCAAATCATCACTATGACTTGCAAACTCGGCTAAGCCTGAAGCTTGCATTTCTCGCACTTGCTTCCAATCGACTAGGTTTCCTTGCCCATAAGCTTCATAACCAGCTTGTGTATTCCCATTTAGCCAACTGGTCGGAAGTGCAAATACTGCCGGAATCTGATATTGCTTAAGTAATGGAAATACACGGCTATAACTACTTAAAGCTCCATCATCGAAAGTTAACAAAATAGAATTATGAGGTAATTCCTTACCTTGTTTACGCGCCTCTTCAATATCTTTTAAGCGAATGGGCTTCCAGTCAGATTGACTTAACCAGTCAAAGAACTGTGCTAAATTTTTCGTTTGGATTGCATAAATATCCCGATCCCCTTCTTTTAAGACATCATCCCTGACATCATGAAAAGTTAAAGAAACCGTATGATTTTTTGGTAAATCTTTTTCTATCTGGGCATATGCAAATTGCAGAGGCAACAATGTTGAGACCAAGGTACAGCCCAACATTTTCGACAATAAATTATTCATTAAAAACGCCCTTCAAATCCAAAAATACCGTAGGTATGTTGTTCATCATGTCCATCGTAAGGATGGTATTGCCAACCAATTCCATAATTGAGCTGCCATGTCCGTGATAGCTGCCATTGATGTTGATATTGCAAAGAGTAAGTAGGTTTAGCAGAGTAATCGGCCTGTTTATAAAGGCCTACACCCGCTTCAAAATGCTGCTTAAATGAACGCTCATATTCACGCCAAGTCACCCAGTAATGACTTAAGTTAAACTCAGCGCTGTAATGTGAACTTGGACTAAAATAAGCTGTTTGATCTTGGCTGTTAGTACC
>NZ_JAYWYV010000042.1:0-3310 GCF_048147885.1 Acinetobacter sp. 228 | reverse complement strand
AGGTTAAAAGTGTGCTGCTCTAATCCACCAACTCCACCGCTAGTTGCCAATACCTGAACAATTTTCATAGCTTGCCTACTTATTTTTATCTTTATTCATGGTCTGTTCAAAAAGCTTAGCTTCTTTTAGAAATGCATAAAATGCATTAATCATACTATTTACGAAACCACGCCAACCATTTAAGAAACTACGGCGAATAAAATAAGATTTCATAAAAGTCACTGGCATCACCAAAACCAATTTTGCAATGCTTGGAGACTTTCCTTTTTGGAATTTCTCTAATGCTTTAAGGTTGGAATATTGGTTATTTTTTTCGACCTTAACGAAAATGCTCGACTCACCATAATGGTAAATATCGTGTTGAGCACGTTGAGATTCACCATCTACGATCACATTTTCATGGACTTTATTGGCAAGGTCATAATGCCCTTTAGACCTACGGAAAAAACGCACTTTTGCATGTTTTTTAGTATGTTTACTGTTCGGAACACCTAAAAATACATCATTAATTGGGGTGATTAATGCATCAAGCTTGTTCTGTTGAATGGTCTCAACAATTTCTTGTTTTAACTCATTAGATAAGACTTCATCGCCATCTAAATTAAGCACCCAATCATTTCGGCATTTAGCTAAAGCTAAACTTTTTTGCCCAGCATAACCCTGCCAGTCTTGGTGAGAAATTTCTGTATTTTCAAAACGCTTTGCAATTTCATAAGTATTATCAGTACTGCCCGAATCTAAAATAATAACTTCATCAAACTCACTGACACTTTGCAAAGTTCGCTCTAACCAAGCACCACAGTTTAAAGTGACAATATAAACACTACATGGAATTTTATTCATAACTTATAACGTCCTTTAGCAAGGGCGATACGCATCTGTAAAGCATTCATGGCGCCATGCGTGCTGACACGTGGAATATTAAATTGGTTATCTGCTTCATACGCTTCGATTTTTTTACGAGTCGATACTGCATTTTTAAAGCCAATTTCTTGGGCCATTTTCTGGTGCTTTTCGTTAAATCGACCAAATGGATAAGCAAAACTCGGGCACTTCCCAACTAATGCTTCAACATCACGCTTAGACTGAAGCATCTCATTGTAAGCCGTTTGATCATCAAGTTTAAGTAAGTTCACATGATGTTGAGTATGCGCACCAAATTCAATTAAACCAGAGTTAGCCATTTCATGGATTTGCTCATGAGTAAGCTTTTCAATACCTTCAATTTGCGTTGCTAAATAAATAGTTGCTTTCGCTTTATATTTTTTTAGTAGTGGATAGGCATAAAGATAATTATCCATAAAGCCATCATCAAAACTTAAAGCAACCACATTCTTTTGATTACGATATTGTTCAAGCTCAGAAACAAAGCAAAAGATAGCGCCTTTACGCGTTAACAACGTTAAGAGTTGTTCAAACTTTTCAGGAGGCATATTCATGCCAGAAGCAGCATCTTTAGGAGTGACCTGATGTAACATCACAATGCGAGGTAGTTTACTCGAACGAAACGGAAGCCAGAATGTATAATTACCTAGCACATATAACAGTGCAGCAAGTGCTAGCAGGCCTACCGCAACGTACAAAAACCACATCATGCATAAACCTCATGTGACCATTCATAATCTTCTGAAAGGGGCTGCTTAAATGTCACTTCAACCATAAACTGGGTGATGCGTTTAGCATTGAAAGACTTACGCGTTTTCTCCCAGCCCTCTTTCGCTATTTTTTCAGCCTGCTCTGGGTTTTGATCAAAGAATTGTATCTTCTTAGCCAAGTCAAACTGATCATCAAAGTAAACCACTTCCTGCTCAGTATAGAGTTTCTCAAAGCCTGGAATTCTTGGGCTAAAGGTAAGTAAACCATTACCAGTCAGCTGAACAATACGATCAGAGCTATATAAGGTTACATCATTACGGCGTGAGTAATTGAGCCCCATTTTTGTTTCAGACAGAACCTTATAATAAGCCTTACCATAGACACCTGGCTGTTCAAAACAACCATAATATTGATAATTTACATGGCCTTGTTGCAAAGCCTCTGCTAAATCTTTTAAGAATTTCTCGCGCTCAGGCTCTTTATAAACAACACCGCAGAAAATAAAAGTTTTGTCAGTTTTTGAGTTTGAAAATTGCTGTAGTGTTTCTACATTGCGATGACCAACATTCGGCATATAAGCCACACTTAAATGAGGCTGTTTTAAATTTTGGAGATATTCTCCACCTGTTGTGCAGAAAATAGCATCTAGATAAGGTGAAAATGCTTTGACAAAGTCGAGTTTGTTTTCAAGATAAAGCGGATCAACATACCAAAATGCAATTTTAGTATTGGGGTAAGACTCTTTAATCTGTCTTAAAACATCTGGACTCATCAAGTCGCTATGACCAATCAATACCAAATCAGGTTCAATATTATTAACAACCTTGAGTACTTCTTTATTGGCCCACTTTGCCCCTAATTTTTTGGTTTTAAAGATTGTCCCCATTCGAGCCATGTCACGGAAACTAAAGTCATAAACGAAATGGCCATTTTCAATTAATCCGGCAGAAATTTTACGGTCTGTGCAGTAAAAATGTGCGCCTTGTTTATTAAAGCCAAAATTTGCAATATGCAATATTTTCATTTATTTACTCAAAATAAAAAATTTAATTTTTCGCTAAAAGATATGTTGCCACACGGTCTGCTTCTTTAAAAGCATAAGGTTGTGGCAACTGTACGACACAAGTATTCTGTGAAATTAGTTGTGATTCTATCATTTGATCAATCGAGTGCGTAATTCTATCGTCTTTCAACCGATCGATTGCTATGACCCCTACGCGACAACCCGCAGTAAGTGCTTCAAAAACCATAGAAACGCTATCTTCTGTTACCCATACAGCTTCTGCTTTTTGCATCTCTTCAAAAATCCAGCCTTGAGGTGTTTGCTCAACCGGAAATATTTGTAAATGCTGGGCAAAACTTTGTTGTCTTAAAATATCAATAAACTCTGCTGGTGTTCGACGTGAAGTCGTTAGAATGATTTCGGCATCCGGATTATTCTCAACAATCTTTTGCACGCTTAATAATACTTTTTCTTGGTTCCATTGATGCCGTTTTGACGAACCACCTAATGCAATTAAAATTCTAGAAGCTTGATGGCGTTTTTCATTACGAATGGGATTTAATGCCCCACGCGTAACAATCACTCGATTATTCGCAGGAATACCGTCGTGCTCTGGAATCACAGCATAATTAAACCAAATTGTCGGTAAATTTGGCTTCATTAAAATAATCGTTTTGGCCTTTTTGAAAATTTTACCGAGCAACCAGACAC
>NZ_JAYWYV010000041.1:0-3355 GCF_048147885.1 Acinetobacter sp. 228 | reverse complement strand
CGATCTGGTACGCAATAACGGCTATGCCGCCAACGCCATCCAGCTGCATCAGGATCATATCGTCGGGTCTTTTTTCCGGCTCAGTCATCGCCCAAGCTGGCGCTATCTGGGCATCGGGGAGGAAGAAGCCCGTGCCTTTTCCCGCGAGGTTGAAGCGGCATGGAAAGAGTTTGCCGAGGATGACTGCTGCTGCATTGACGTTGAGCGAAAACGCACGTTTACCATGATGATTCGGGAAGGTGTGGCCATGCACGCCTTTAACGGTGAACTGTTCGTTCAGGCCACCTGGGATACCAGTTCGTCGCGGCTTTTCCGGACACAGTTCCGGATGGTCAGCCCGAAGCGCATCAGCAACCCGAACAATACCGGCGACAGCCGGAACTGCCGTGCCGGTGTGCAGATTAATGACAGCGGTGCGGCGCTGGGATATTACGTCAGCGAGGACGGGTATCCTGGCTGGATGCCGCAGAAATGGACATGGATACCCCGTGAGTTACCCGGCGGGCGCGCCTCGTTCATTCACGTTTTTGAACCCGTGGAGGACGGGCAGACTCGCGGTGCAAATGTGTTTTACAGCGTGATGGAGCAGATGAAGATGCTCGACACGCTGCAGAACACGCAGCTGCAGAGCGCCATTGTGAAGGCGATGTATGCCGCCACCATTGAGAGTGAGCTGGATACGCAGTCAGCGATGGATTTTATTCTGGGCGCGAACAGTCAGGAGCAGCGGGAAAGGCTGACCGGCTGGATTGGTGAAATTGCCGCGTATTACGCCGCAGCGCCGGTCCGGCTGGGAGGCGCAAAAGTACCGCACCTGATGCCGGGTGACTCACTGAACCTGCAGACGGCTCAGGATACGGATAACGGCTACTCCGTGTTTGAGCAGTCACTGCTGCGGTATATCGCTGCCGGGCTGGGTGTCTCGTATGAGCAGCTTTCCCGGAATTACGCCCAGATGAGCTACTCCACGGCACGGGCCAGTGCGAACGAGTCGTGGGCGTACTTTATGGGGCGGCGAAAATTCGTCGCATCCCGTCAGGCGAGCCAGATGTTTCTGTGCTGGCTGGAAGAGGCCATCGTTCGCCGCGTGGTGACGTTACCTTCAAAAGCGCGCTTCAGTTTTCAGGAAGCCCGCAGTGCCTGGGGGAACTGCGACTGGATAGGCTCCGGTCGTATGGCCATCGATGGTCTGAAAGAAGTTCAGGAAGCGGTGATGCTGATAGAAGCCGGACTGAGTACCTACGAGAAAGAGTGCGCAAAACGCGGTGACGACTATCAGGAAATTTTTGCCCAGCAGGTCCGTGAAACGATGGAGCGCCGTGCAGCCGGTCTTAAACCGCCCGCCTGGGCGGCTGCAGCATTTGAATCCGGGCTGCGACAATCAACAGAGGAGGAGAAGAGTGACAGCAGAGCTGCGTAATCTCCCGCATATTGCCAGCATGGCCTTTAATGAGCCGCTGATGCTTGAACCCGCCTATGCGCGGGTTTTCTTTTGTGCGCTTGCAGGCCAGCTTGGGATCAGCAGCCTGACGGATGCGGTGTCCGGCGACAGCCTGACTGCCCAGGAGGCACTCGCGACGCTGGCATTATCCGGTGATGATGACGGACCACGACAGGCCCGCAGTTATCAGGTCATGAACGGCATCGCCGTGCTGCCGGTGTCCGGCACGCTGGTCAGCCGGACGCGGGCGCTGCAGCCGTACTCGGGGATGACCGGTTACAACGGCATTATCGCCCGTCTGCAACAGGCTGCCAGCGATCCGATGGTGGACGGCATTCTGCTCGATATGGACACGCCCGGCGGGATGGTGGCGGGGGCATTTGACTGCGCTGACATCATCGCCCGTGTGCGTGACATAAAACCGGTATGGGCGCTTGCCAACGACATGAACTGCAGTGCAGGTCAGTTGCTTGCCAGTGCCGCCTCCCGGCGTCTGGTCACGCAGACCGCCCGGACAGGCTCCATCGGCGTCATGATGGCTCACAGTAATTACGGTGCTGCGCTGGAGAAACAGGGTGTGGAAATCACGCTGATTTACAGCGGCAGCCATAAGGTGGATGGCAACCCCTACAGCCATCTTCCGGATGACGTCCGGGAGACACTGCAGTCCCGGATGGACGCAACCCGCCAGATGTTTGCGCAGAAGGTGTCGGCATATACCGGCCTGTCCGTGCAGGTTGTGCTGGATACCGAGGCTGCAGTGTACAGCGGTCAGGAGGCCATTGATGCCGGACTGGCTGATGAACTTGTTAACAGCACCGATGCGATCACCGTCATGCGTGATGCACTGGATGCACGTAAATCCCGTCTCTCAGGAGGGCGAATGACCAAAGAGACTCAATCAACAACTGTTTCAGCCACTGCTTCGCAGGCTGACGTTACTGACGTGGTGCCAGCGACGGAGGGCGAGAACGCCAGCGCGGCGCAGCCGGACGTGAACGCGCAGATCACCGCAGCGGTTGCGGCAGAAAACAGCCGCATTATGGGGATCCTCAACTGTGAGGAGGCTCACGGACGCGAAGAACAGGCACGCGTGCTGGCAGAAACCCCCGGTATGACCGTGAAAACGGCCCGCCGCATTCTGGCCGCAGCACCACAGAGTGCACAGGCGCGCAGTGACACTGCGCTGGATCGTCTGATGCAGGGGGCACCGGCACCGCTGGCTGCAGGTAACCCGGCATCTGATGCCGTTAACGATTTGCTGAACACACCAGTGTAAGGGATGTTTATGACGAGCAAAGAAACCTTTACCCATTACCAGCCGCAGGGCAACAGTGACCCGGCTCATACCGCAACCGCGCCCGGCGGATTGAGTGCGAAAGCGCCTGCAATGACCCCGCTGATGCTGGACACCTCCAGCCGTAAGCTGGTTGCGTGGGATGGCACCACCGACGGTGCTGCCGTTGGCATTCTTGCGGTTGCTGCTGACCAGACCAGCACCACGCTGACGTTCTACAAGTCCGGCACGTTCCGTTATGAGGATGTGCTCTGGCCGGAGGCTGCCAGCGACGAGACGAAAAAACGGACCGCGTTTGCCGGAACGGCAATCAGCATCGTTTAACTTTACCCTTCATCACTAAAGGCCGCCTGTGCGGCTTTTTTTACGGGATTTTTTTATGTCGATGTACACAACCGCCCAACTGCTGGCGGCAAATGAGCAGAAATTTAAGTTTGATCCGCTGTTTCTGCGTCTCTTTTTCCGTGAGAGCTATCCCTTCACCACGGAGAAAGTCTATCTCTCACAAATTCCGGGACTGGTAAACATGGCGCTGTACGTTTCGCCGATTGTTTCCGGTGAGGTTATCCGTTCCCGTGGCGGCTCCACCTCTGAATTTACGCCGGGATATGTCAAGC
>NZ_JAYWYV010000040.1:0-3516 GCF_048147885.1 Acinetobacter sp. 228 | reverse complement strand
CTGCATTTTCGATCATTCATGAATATTTATTTAGTTCAGCGCAACCTTCTACCGAACAACTTAAGTTCATTAAAGAGTATGGTTGTAGCACTGTTATAAATTTAGCTTTATCGAATTCACCAGATAGTATTAAAAATGAAGATCAGGTCTGTCTTGAATATGGTTTAAATTATATTCATATTCCAATTGACTGGGAAACACCCTCTTCTGACCAATGCTTATTAGTTTTAGATTTGATTGATCATTTAGTGCAGAATGAAATTGTTTGGATACATTGTGCCAAAAATAAACGCGTAAGTTGTCTTATGTATGTCTACAGACAATTTTATATGAATATGGATATGCCAACCTGTCAGGATTTGCTTCATGAAATTTGGGAGCCAAATGAAACATGGACAGGACTCATTCATAGTATTACCTTACAGCTTCAAGGCCGTAAGGCTACCTTAGAACTTCAACAATCTTTGCAACAAACCAATGATTTAGTTTAATGAGATATTAACACCGTCGCTGTTGCTAAAATTCCTTCTTGGCGACCAGTAAATCCAAGTTTTTCGGTTGTGGTCGCTTTGATACTAATTTGATTTAAATCTACATTTAAAACATCTGCAATGCTTTGACGCATTTCCAAATTGTATTTTGCTAATTTAGGACGCTCACAAGCTACCGTAATATCAGCATTATTTAAATGATAACCTCGGTCTAATATTAATTGATAAACATGTTTAAGTAGAACACGGCTATCCGCTCCTTTAAATTCTGGATCTGTATCCGGAAAATGCTGACCAATATCACCAAGTGCTAGAGCACCTAGTAAGGCATCACATAATGCATGTAGCACGACATCGCCATCAGAATGTGCCTTCAAACCATGCGTATGCGGAATTTGAACGCCAGCTAAGGTTACGAAGTTACCCTCTTCAAAGGCATGCACATCCATTCCTTGTCCAATACGAATTTGAGCAACCATATAAACTCTTCCCTTCTATTATAAAAGCTTAAGAAATCTTGTATTCAACCGTCGTGTTTCGCTATAGTACACTTAGCAAAATAGACTGAAAGTATAAGCGATCATGCCGTCGAATACTGATATGAATCAATTGAAAAGATTAAGTTTTGTCGTGACATTGAGTTGTTTATGCTCATCGCTTGTTTTTGCAGAGTCTATCGACTGCTCCAACTCAAAAGCAGAGCTAAAAATCTGTTCAAAAACCTTTAGCGAAGCACGAAAGCAGCTCAACAATAAATATCTTTCTGCATACTTGGTCACAGATGCCCCCCTGCAGCTTCTACAAGATACTCAAACATTGTGGCTTAGACAAACACAACAATGCAAAACCAATTCATGTATTCAACAACAGTTTGATGTACGTGGTGATGATTTAAATTTTTATGCTTCACTTAAACAAACCCTGACTCAGCATTATCTTAAATTTGAAAATGGACATATTGCATCTCAGCCCGTTCATTTACAAATACATCAACTTGCTAAAGATAAAATCAAAATTGAAGGTTTAGCTTACCGTAATCCGAATAACCGAAAAGAAACCCAAACGGTTTCACTTATGGCTTACAGCTCTCCTGAACAGAAAAGTGAAATTTTAGATAATGAACATAACTGTAAATATAAATTTGACTTTCAGAAAGCACTGCTCATCGTAAAAACCCAGCAAAAAGGTTGTGAGCGCTTCACAGGAATTTATCGTCTGTACGACTAGTGAATATAAAATAAAAAAGCCAGTGCATAGACACTGGCTTTTCTTTTTATGCTGGATACTTTTGTTGAATATCTTGACTCACCAAAACAGCTGTAGCTGCTGACAAAGTCCAGCCTAGATGACCATGTCCCGTATTATAGAAAACTCGAGACTGTTTAGACTGTTTCACAACTGGCAACATATTAGGCATCATTGGTCTTAAACCCGCCCAAGGCACAACATGCTCAGTTGAAATGTCAAAATTGCGGTTTACCCAATTTACCAAAGGTTGAATACGGTCGGCTCGAATATCTCGATTATAACCATTAAACTCGGCCGTACCTGCTACACGTAAACGATCTGGTCCTAAACGAGACGTTACAATTTTAGCGCTCTCATCCAACAAACTCACCCACGGTGCATTTTTTATACTTTTTTCATCTTTTAATTGGACGGTAATTGAATAACCTTTGACCGGATAAACATTTACACGTTCACCAATCATATCAGCCAACTGATAACTTCCTCCACCACCACACACCACCAGAACATCACCTTCTAATTGAAAGCTGTCTGTTTGGGAAAGATGCGGATGCTCAGCACTTGGCTGACAATTCAGTACCACTTTATCTGCATGACACTTAATATCAGTAACTTCCAAACCGAATTTGTACTGAACGCCATATTGTTTAGTCTTTTCAGCTAAAGAGGTTGAATATTTATGGATATCACCAGTTGCATCGCTTGGTGTGTAATAGCCACCAAAGTACTCACCCGTTAAAGAAGGTTCGATTGATTTCATTTCCTCAGGTGAAACCGAGTAACGTTCTAAAGTCCCTTTATTTAAGACATCATTAACTCGCTTGGCGATGTCATAATCATCCTTTGTATGGTACATATGAAGAATACCGCGTTTCTCCAAATCAAATTGAAGCTGCTCTTTTTCAGCTACGTCAAACAAGCGCTTACGCGCAAGCAATGCCAAGCGAACGGTTTCTATTGTATTGGCTTCATAGTTTTTAATATGAGACAAAAACTCAACCAACCAACTATATTTATGTAGGCTAAAGGAAGGATTCAATAATAAAGGAGCATCTTTTTGCCTCATCCATTTAAAACCTTTTATAACGGTCGCTTTCTGGTTCCAGACTTCTGCATTACAAGCAGATAATTGCCCTCCATTTGCAAATGATGTTTCCATGGCTGGATAAAGATGGCGATCAATCACTGTGACTTGGTAACCTAATTGAGATAATTCATAGGCTGAAGTAACCCCTGTGATTCCTGCACCAATCACAATAACATGTGGCATAACAGACTCCTCTGAAATGCAAAAACATTTCATCAGTACAGCCCATCTGTCATTTGTACCTGAGAGTTTCGACCTAAATACTACCTTTTAGTATTTCGATCTTCCCCTTCGGTGAGTTTATGACTTATAAGTTTTTATTCTCCATGCTTATAAATCTTAAGCTGCTCTCCAGATTTTTTAATTATTACAGTCCTTTTGCCTGAGAGTTTCCGGGCCTGTTGCTCCTTCGGCGGGTTCTTAAGAACCTCTCTCCCGCAATAATTTTGTATTAATATAAGCAATGTATCTGCCACTTTTAAAAAAACGCATTCTTTTCTTGTAAACTTTTGTACAACCCACCAATAAAACACACAAACTTTTGATTTAATTATAAAAAAGGTGAATTATAAGAATTCACCTTTTGATATTCGTTAGAGCTTTCCATTAAGCACTTGGTCCGAAACAGTACCTTTCCATTGCTCCCGCAAGGTTGGCAAATAAAATTTCTCGCCTATTGTGAACAGTTCA
>NZ_JAYWYV010000039.1:0-3752 GCF_048147885.1 Acinetobacter sp. 228 | reverse complement strand
AGGGGCGACAGTATCAGCCGTATCCCATTCAGGGGAGCGGTTTTGAACTGAATGGCAAAGGCACCAGTACGCGCCCCACGCTGACGGTTTCTAACCTGTACGGTATGGTCACCGGGATGGCGGAAGATATGCAGAGTCTGGTCGGCGGAACGGTGGTCCGGCGTAAGGTTTACGCCCGTTTTCTGGATGCGGTGAACTTCGTCAACGGAAACAGTTACGCCGATCCGGAGCAGGAGGTGATCAGCCGCTGGCGCATTGAGCAGTGCAGCGAACTGAGCGCGGTGAGTGCCTCCTTTGTACTGTCCACGCCGACGGAAACGGATGGCGCTGTTTTTCCGGGACGTATCATGCTGGCCAACACCTGCACCTGGACCTATCGCGGTGACGAGTGCGGTTATAGCGGTCCGGCTGTCGCGGATGAATATGACCAGCCAACGTCCGATATCACGAAGGATAAATGCAGCAAATGCCTGAGCGGTTGTAAGTTCCGCAATAACGTCGGCAACTTTGGCGGCTTCCTTTCCATTAACAAACTTTCGCAGTAAATCCCATGACACAGACAGAATCAGCGATTCTGGCGCACGCCCGGCGATGTGCGCCAGCGGAGTCGTGCGGCTTCGTGGTAAGCACGCCGGAGGGGGAAAGATATTTCCCCTGCGTGAATATCTCCGGTGAGCCGGAGGCGTATTTCCGTATGTCGCCGGAAGACTGGCTGCAGGCAGAAATGCAGGGTGAGATTGTGGCGCTGGTCCACAGCCACCCCGGTGGTCTGCCCTGGCTGAGTGAGGCCGACCGGCGGCTGCAGGTGCAGAGTGATTTGCCGTGGTGGCTGGTCTGCCGGGGGACGATTCATAAGTTCCGCTGTGTGCCGCATCTCACCGGGCGGCGCTTTGAGCACGGTGTGACGGACTGTTACACACTGTTCCGGGATGCTTATCATCTGGCGGGGATTGAGATGCCGGACTTTCATCGTGAGGATGACTGGTGGCGTAACGGCCAGAATCTCTATCTGGATAATCTGGAGGCGACGGGGCTGTATCAGGTGCCGTTGTCAGCGGCACAGCCGGGCGATGTGCTGCTGTGCTGTTTTGGTTCATCAGTGCCGAATCACGCCGCAATTTACTGCGGCGACGGCGAGCTGCTGCACCATATTCCTGAACAACTGAGCAAACGAGAGAGGTACACCGACAAATGGCAGCGACGCACACACTCCCTCTGGCGTCACCGGGCATGGCGCGCATCTGCCTTTACGGGGATTTACAACGATTTGGTCGCCGCATCGACCTTCGTGTGAAAACGGGGGCTGAAGCCATCCGGGCACTGGCCACACAGCTCCCGGCGTTTCGTCAGAAACTGAGCGACGGCTGGTATCAGGTACGGATTGCCGGGCGGGACGTCAGCACGTCCGGGTTAACGGCGCAGTTACATGAGACTCTGCCTGATGGCGCTGTAATTCATATTGTTCCCAGAGTCGCCGGGGCCAAGTCAGGTGGCGTATTCCAGATTGTCCTGGGGGCTGCCGCCATTGCCGGATCATTCTTTACCGCCGGAGCCACCCTTGCAGCATGGGGGGCAGCCATTGGGGCCGGTGGTATGACCGGCATCCTGTTTTCTCTCGGTGCCAGTATGGTGCTCGGTGGTGTGGCGCAGATGCTGGCACCGAAAGCCAGAACTCCCCGTATACAGACAACGGATAACGGTAAGCAGAACACCTATTTCTCCTCACTGGATAACATGGTTGCCCAGGGCAATGTTCTGCCTGTTCTGTACGGGGAAATGCGCGTGGGGTCACGCGTGGTTTCTCAGGAGATCAGCACGGCAGACGAAGGGGACGGTGGTCAGGTTGTGGTGATTGGTCGCTGATGCAAAATGTTTTATGTGAAACCGCCTGCGGGCGGTTTTGTCATTTATGGAGCGTGAGGAATGGGTAAAGGAAGCAGTAAGGGGCATACCCCGCGCGAAGCGAAGGACAACCTGAAGTCCACGCAGTTGCTGAGTGTGATCGATGCCATCAGCGAAGGGCCGATTGAAGGTCCGGTGGATGGCTTAAAAAGCGTGCTGCTGAACAGTACGCCGGTGCTGGACACTGAGGGGAATACCAACATATCCGGTGTCACGGTGGTGTTCCGGGCTGGTGAGCAGGAGCAGACTCCGCCGGAGGGATTTGAATCCTCCGGCTCCGAGACGGTGCTGGGTACGGAAGTGAAATATGACACGCCGATCACCCGCACCATTACGTCTGCAAACATCGACCGTCTGCGCTTTACCTTCGGTGTACAGGCACTGGTGGAAACCACCTCAAAGGGTGACAGGAATCCGTCGGAAGTCCGCCTGCTGGTTCAGATACAACGTAACGGTGGCTGGGTGACGGAAAAAGACATCACCATTAAGGGCAAAACCACCTCGCAGTATCTGGCCTCGGTGGTGATGGGTAACCTGCCGCCGCGCCCGTTTAATATCCGGATGCGCAGGATGACGCCGGACAGCACCACAGACCAGCTGCAGAACAAAACGCTCTGGTCGTCATACACTGAAATCATCGATGTGAAACAGTGCTACCCGAACACGGCACTGGTCGGCGTGCAGGTGGACTCGGAGCAGTTCGGCAGCCAGCAGGTGAGCCGTAATTATCATCTGCGCGGGCGTATTCTGCAGGTGCCGTCGAACTATAACCCGCAGACGCGGCAATACAGCGGTATCTGGGACGGAACGTTTAAACCGGCATACAGCAACAACATGGCCTGGTGTCTGTGGGATATGCTGACCCATCCGCGCTACGGCATGGGGAAACGTCTTGGTGCGGCGGATGTGGATAAATGGGCGCTGTATGTCATCGGCCAGTACTGCGACCAGTCAGTGCCGGACGGCTTTGGCGGCACGGAGCCGCGCATCACCTGTAATGCGTACCTGACCACACAGCGTAAGGCGTGGGATGTGCTCAGCGATTTCTGCTCGGCGATGCGCTGTATGCCGGTATGGAACGGGCAGACGCTGACGTTCGTGCAGGACCGACCGTCGGATAAGACGTGGACCTATAACCGCAGTAATGTGGTGATGCCGGATGATGGCGCGCCGTTCCGCTACAGCTTCAGCGCCCTGAAGGACCGCCATAATGCCGTTGAGGTGAACTGGATTGACCCGAACAACGGCTGGGAGACGGCGACAGAGCTTGTTGAAGATACGCAGGCCATTGCCCGTTACGGTCGTAATGTTACGAAGATGGATGCCTTTGGCTGTACCAGCCGGGGGCAGGCACACCGCGCCGGGCTGTGGCTGATTAAAACAGAACTGCTGGAAACGCAGACCGTGGATTTCAGCGTCGGCGCAGAAGGGCTTCGCCATGTACCGGGCGATGTTATTGAAATCTGCGATGATGACTATGCCGGTATCAGCACCGGTGGTCGTGTGCTGGCGGTGAACAGCCAGACCCGGACGCTGACGCTCGACCGTGAAATCACGCTGCCATCCTCCGGTACCGCGCTGATAAGCCTGGTTGACGGAAGTGGCAATCCGGTCAGCGTGGAGGTTCAGTCCGTCACCGACGGCGTGAAGGTAAAAGTGAGCCGTGTTCCTGACGGTGTTGCTGAATACAGCGTATGGGAGCTGAAGCTGCCGACGCTGCGCCAGCGACTGTTCCGCTGCGTGAGTATCCGTGAGAACGACGACGGCACGTATGCCATCACCGCCGTGCAGCATGTGCCGGAAAAAGAGGCCATCGTGGATAACGGGGCGCACTTTGACGGCGAACAGAG
>NZ_JAYWYV010000038.1:0-4895 GCF_048147885.1 Acinetobacter sp. 228 | reverse complement strand
TTCCCTATTGAGGATATTTACTGGACTGAATTAGTTGCCAGCTATGATCCATATAATATTGAGATAAAGCCAAGGCCAATATCTAAGTAACTAGATAAGAGGAATCGATTTTCCCTTAATTTTCTGGCGTCCACTGCATGTTATGCCGCGTTCGCCAGGCTTGCTGTACCATGTGCGCTGATTCTTGCGCTCAATACGTTGCAGGTTGCTTTCAATCTGTTTGTGGTATTCAGCCAGCACTGTAAGGTCTATCGGATTTAGTGCGCTTTCTACTCGTGATTTCGGTTTGCGATTCAGCGAGAGAATAGGGCGGTTAACTGGTTTTGCGCTTACCCCAACCAACAGGGGATTTGCTGCTTTCCATTGAGCCTGTTTCTCTGCGCGACGTTCGCGGCGGCGTGTTTGTGCATCCATCTGGATTCTCCTGTCAGTTAGCTTTGGTGGTGTGTGGCAGTTGTAGTCCTGAACGAAAACCCCCCGCGATTGGCACATTGGCAGCTAATCCGGAATCGCACTTACGGCCAATGCTTCGTTTCGTATCACACACCCCAAAGCCTTCTGCTTTGAATGCTGCCCTTCTTCAGGGCTTAATTTTTAAGAGCGTCACCTTCATGGTGGTCAGTGCGTCCTGCTGATGTGCTCAGTATCACCGCCAGTGGTATTTATGTCAACACCGCCAGAGATAATTTATCACCGCAGATGGTTATCTGTATGTTTTTTATATGAATTTATTTTTTGCAGGGGGGCATTGTTTGGTAGGTGAGAGATCTGAATTGCTATGTTTAGTGAGTTGTATCTATTTATTTTTCAATAAATACAATTGGTTATGTGTTTTGGGGGCGATCGTGAGGCAAAGAAAACCCGGCGCTGAGGCCGGGTTATTCTTGTTCTCTGGTCAAATTATATAGTTGGAAAACAAGGATGCATATATGAATGAACGATGCAGAGGCAATGCCGATGGCGATAGTGGGTATCATGTAGCCGCTTATGCTGGAAAGAAGCAATAACCCGCAGAAAAACAAAGCTCCAAGCTCAACAAAACTAAGGGCATAGACAATAACTACCGATGTCATATACCCATACTCTCTAATCTTGGCCAGTCGGCGCGTTCTGCTTCCGATTAGAAACGTCAAGGCAGCAATCAGGATTGCAATCATGGTTCCTGCATATGATGACAATGTCGCCCCAAGACCATCTCTATGAGCTGAAAAAGAAACACCAGGAATGTAGTGGCGGAAAAGGAGATAGCAAATGCTTACGATAACGTAAGGAATTATTACTATGTAAACACCAGGCATGATTCTGTTCCGCATAATTACTCCTGATAATTAATCCTTAACTTTGCCCACCTGCCTTTTAAAACATTCCAGTATATCACTTTTCATTCTTGCGTAGCAATATGCCATCTCTTCAGCTATCTCAGCATTGGTGACCTTGTTCAGAGGCGCTGAGAGATGGCCTTTTTCTGATAGATAATGTTCTGTTAAAATATCTCCGGCCTCATCTTTTGCCCGCAGGCTAATGTCTGAAAATTGAGGTGACGGGTTAAAAATAATATCCTTGGCAACCTTTTTTATATCCCTTTTAAATTTTGGCTTAATGACTATATCCAATGAGTCAAAAAGCTCCCCTTCAATATCTGTTGCCCCTAAGACCTTTAATATATCGCCAAATACAGGTAGCTTGGCTTCTACCTTCACCGTTGTTCGGCCGATGAAATGCATATGCATAACATCGTCTTTGGTGGTTCCCCTCATCAGTGGCTCTATCTGAACGCGCTCTCCACTGCTTAATGACATTCCTTTCCCGATTAAAAAATCTGTCAGATCGGATGTGGTCGGCCCGAAAACAGTTCTGGCAAAACCAATGGTGTCGCCTTCAACAAACAAAAAAGATGGGAATCCCAATGATTCGTCATCTGCGAGGCTGTTCTTAATATCTTCAACTGAAGCTTTAGAGCGATTTATCTTCTGAACCAGACTCTTGTCATTTGTTTTGGTAAAGAGAAAAGTTTTTCCATCGATTTTATGAATATACAAATAATTGGAGCCAACCTGCAGGTGATGATTATCAGCCAGCAGAGAATTAAGGAAAACAGACAGGTTTATTGAGCGCTTATCTTTCCCTTTATTTTTGCTGCGGTAAGTCGCATAAAAACCATTCTTCATAATTCAATCCATTTACTATGTTATGTTCTGAGGGGAGTGAAAATTCCCCTAATTCGATGAAGATTCTTGCTCAATTGTTATCAGCTATGCGCCGACCAGAACACCTTGCCGATCAGCCAAACGTCTCTTCAGGCCACTGACTAGCGATAACTTTCCCCACAACGGAACAACTCTCATTGCATGGGATCATTGGGTACTGTGGGTTTAGTGGTTGTAAAAACACCTGACCGCTATCCCTGATCAGTTTCTTGAAGGTAAACTCATCACCCCCAAGTCTGGCTATGCAGAAATCACCTGGCTCAACAGCCTGCTCAGGGTCAACGAGAATTAACATTCCGTCAGGAAAGCTTGGCTTGGAGCCTGTTGGTGCGGTCATGGAATTACCTTCAACCTCAAGCCAGAATGCAGAATCACTGGCTTTTTTGGTTGTGCTTACCCATCTCTCCGCATCACCTTTGGTAAAGGTTCTAAGCTTAGGTGAGAACATCCCTGCCTGAACATGAGAAAAAACAGGGTACTCATACTCACTTCTAAGTGACGGCTGCATACTAACCGCTTCATACATCTCGTAGATTTCTCTGGCGATTGAAGGGCTAAATTCTTCAACGCTAACTTTGAGAATTTTTGTAAGCAATGCGGCGTTATAAGCATTTAATGCATTGATGCCATTAAATAAAGCACCAACGCCTGACTGCCCCATCCCCATCTTGTCTGCGACAGATTCCTGGGATAAGCCAAGTTCATTTTTCTTTTTTTCATAAATTGCTTTAAGGCGACGTGCGTCCTCAAGCTGCTCTTGTGTTAATGGTTTCTTTTTTGTGCTCATACGTTAAATCTATCACCGCAAGGGATAAATATCTAACACCGTGCGTGTTGACTATTTTACCTCTGGCGGTGATAATGGTTGCATGTACTAAGGAGGTTGTATGGAACAACGCATAACCCTGAAAGATTATGCAATGCGCTTTGGGCAAACCAAGACAGCTAAAGATCTCGGCGTATATCAAAGCGCGATCAACAAGGCCATTCATGCAGGCCGAAAGATTTTTTTAACTATAAACGCTGATGGAAGCGTTTATGCGGAAGAGGTAAAGCCCTTCCCGAGTAACAAAAAAACAACAGCATAAATAACCCCGCTCTTACACATTCCAGCCCTGAAAAAGGGCATCAAATTAAACCACACCTATGGTGTATGCATTTATTTGCATACATTCAATCAATTGTTATCTAAGGAAATACTTACATATGGTTCGTGCAAACAAACGCAACGAGGCTCTACGAATCGAGAGTGCGTTGCTTAACAAAATCGCAATGCTTGGAACTGAGAAGACAGCGGAAGCTGTGGGCGTTGATAAGTCGCAGATCAGCAGGTGGAAGAGGGACTGGATTCCAAAGTTCTCAATGCTGCTTGCTGTTCTTGAATGGGGGGTCGTTGACGACGACATGGCTCGATTGGCGCGACAAGTTGCTGCGATTCTCACCAATAAAAAACGCCCGGCGGCAACCGAGCGTTCTGAACAAATCCAGATGGAGTTCTGAGGTCATTACTGGATCTATCAACAGGAGTCATTATGACAAATACAGCAAAAATACTCAACTTCGGCAGAGGTAACTTTGCCGGACAGGAGCGTAATGTGGCAGATCTCGATGATGGTTACGCCAGACTATCAAATATGCTGCTTGAGGCTTATTCGGGCGCAGATCTGACCAAGCGACAGTTTAAAGTGCTGCTTGCCATTCTGCGTAAAACCTATGGGTGGAATAAACCAATGGACAGAATCACCGATTCTCAACTTAGCGAGATTACAAAGTTACCTGTCAAACGGTGCAATGAAGCCAAGTTAGAACTCGTCAGAATGAATATTATCAAGCAGCAAGGCGGCATGTTTGGACCAAATAAAAACATCTCAGAATGGTGCATCCCTCAAAACGAGGGAAAATCCCCTAAAACGAGGGATAAAACATCCCTCAAATTGGGGGATTGCTATCCCTCAAAACAGGGGGACACAAAAGACACTATTACAAAAGAAAAAAGAAAAGATTATTCGTCAGAGAATTCTGGCGAATCCTCTGACCAGCCAGAAAACGACCTTTCTGTGGTGAAACCGGATGCTGCAATTCAGAGCGGCAGCAAGTGGGGGACAGCAGAAGACCTGACCGCCGCAGAGTGGATGTTTGACATGGTGAAGACTATCGCACCATCAGCCAGAAAACCGAATTTTGCTGGGTGGGCTAACGATATCCGCCTGATGCGTGAACGTGACGGACGTAACCACCGCGACATGTGTGTGCTGTTCCGCTGGGCATGCCAGGACAACTTCTGGTCCGGTAACGTGCTGAGCCCGGCCAAACTCCGCGATAAGTGGACCCAACTCGAAATCAACCGTAACAAGCAACAGGCAGGCGTGACAGCCAGCAAACCAAAACTCGACCTGACAAACACAGACTGGATTTACGGGGTGGATCTATGAAAAACATCGCCGCACAGATGGTTAACTTTGACCGTGAGCAGATGCGTCGGATCGCCAACAACATGCCGGAACAGTACGACGAAAAGCCGCAGGTACAGCAGGTAGCGCAGATCATCAACGGTGTGTTCAGCCAGTTACTGGCAACTTTCCCGGCGAGCCTGGCTAACCGTGACCAGAACGAAGTGAACGAAATCCGTCGCCAGTGGGTTCTGGCTTTTCGGGAAAACGGGATCACCACGATGGAACAGGTTAACGC
>NZ_JAYWYV010000037.1:0-5236 GCF_048147885.1 Acinetobacter sp. 228 | reverse complement strand
CTTTTTCGTTCTGCTCATTACAGAAAAAATAACGTTCTCCACCGACCTCTGTCAGGTCGATTTCCCAGAGCACCACGCTGGCCGACTGCTCCGCACGGGTGCATTCATTCAGTGTTTCCTGCCGGATATCCTGCATCAGTTCACCACCTGTTCAAACTCTGCGCTGAACTCAACACGCAGCATACTGACCCGCGACGACCATTTTGCGCAGGTCACCTTTATCTGCCGCCACTCATAAGGCGGCGTCCACAGAAAGGATTTCCAGCCCCCGTGCTCTTCCAGAAACGACTCCAGTACCGTGGCCTCCTCACGGGGGACAGAAAGCGTCACGCTGTACGTTTTCAGGTTGGCATTCAGCCCGGCAGGCGCTCGCTGAGAATAGCCATCACCAAAGCGCACCTTTCTTACAGAAGGGACCGAAGCCACATCCATACCGGGTTTCACTTTCCAGCGGAAGGTCTTCATCGTCCACCTCCGGAGAACAGGCCACCATCACGCATCTGTGTCTGAATTTCATCACGGGCACCCTTGCGGGCCATGTCATACACCGCCTTCAGAGCAGCCGGACCTATCTGCCCGTTCGTGCCGTCGTTGTTAATCACCACATGGTTATTCTGCTCAAACGTCCCGGACGCCTGCGACCGGCTGTCTGCCATGCTGCCCGGTGTACCGACATAACCGCCGGTGGCATAGCCGCGCATCAGCCGGTAAAGATTCCCCACGCCAATCCGGCTGGTTGCCTCCTTCGTGAAGACAAACTCACCACGGTGAACAATCCCCGCTGGCTCATATTTGCCGCCGGTTCCCGTAAATCCTCCGGTTGCAAAATGGAATTTCGCCGCAGCGGCCTGAATGGCTGTACCGCCTGACGCGGATGCGCCGCCACCAACAGCCCCGCCAATGGCGCTGCCGATACTCCCGACAATCCCCACCATTGCCTGCTTAAGCAGAATTTCTGTCATCATGGACAGCACGGAACGGGTGAAGCTGCGCCAGTTCTGCTCACTGCCGGTCAGCATCGCCGCCATATTCTGTGCAATACCATCAAAGGTCTGCGTGGCTGCACTTTTTACCTGCGACATACTGTCCGTGGCGCTCTCTTCCCACTCACTCCAGCCGGACTTCAGGCCTGCCATCCAGTTCCCGCGAAGCTGGTCTTCAGCCGCCCAGGTCTTTTTCTGCTCTGACATGACGTTATTCAGCGCCAGCGGATTATCGCCATACTGTTCCTTCAGGCGCTGTTCCGTGGCTTCCCGTTCTGCCTGCCGGTCAGTCAGCCCCCGGCTTTTCGCATCAATGGCGGCCCGTTTTGCCCGTTGCTGCTGTGCGAATTTATCCGCCTGCTGCGCCAGCGCGTTCAGGCGCTCCTGATACGTAACCTTGTCGCCAAGTGCAGCCAGCTGGCGTTTGTACTCCAGCGTCTCATCTTTATGCGCCAGCAGGGATTTCTCCTGTGCAGACAGCTGGCGACGTTGCGCCGCCTCCTCCAGTACCGCGAACTGACTCTCCGCCTTCCACAAATCCCGGCGCTGCTGGCTGATTTTCTCATTTGCTCCGGCATGCTTCTCCAGCGTCCGGAGTTCTGCCTGAAGCGTCAGCAGGGCAGCATGAGCACTGTCTTCCTGACGATCGCCCGCAGACACCTTCACGCTGGACTGTTTCGGCTTTTTCAGCGTCGCTTCATAATCCTTTTTCGCCGCCGCCATCAGCGTGTTGTAATCCGCCTGCAGGATTTTCCCGTCTTTCAGTGCCTTGTTCAGTTCTTCCTGACGGGCGGTATATTTCTCCAGCGGCGTCTGCAGCCGTTCGTAAGCCTTCTGCGCCTCTTCGGTATATTTCAGCCGTGACGCTTCGGTATCGCTCTGCTGCTGCGCATTTTTGTCCTGTTGAGTCTGCTGCTCAGCCTTCTTTCGGGCGGCTTCAAGCGCAAGACGGGCCTTTTCACGATCATCCCAGTAACGCGCCCGCGCTTCATCGTTAACAAAATAATCATCCTTGCGCAGATTCCAGATGTCGTCTGCTTTCTTATACGCAGCCTCTGCCTTAATCAGCATCTCCTGCGCGGTATCAGGACGACCAATATCCAGCACCGCATCCCACATGGATTTGAATGCCCGCGCAGTCCTGTCTGCCCAGGTCTCCAGCGTGCCCATGTTCTCTTTCAGGCGGCGGGTCTGGTCATCAAACCCTTTCGTTGCGGCCTCGTTCGCCGCCTGCAATGCCCCGGCTTCATCGCCGGAACGCTGCAACTGAGCAACATACGCAATCTGCTCCGCCGACACGTTATGGAACTGGCGAGCCATCGCCGTCAGCCCCGACGTCGGGTCTGTGGTCAGCTTCCCGAAGGCTTCAGCGACCTTGTCCACCTCCACGCCGGATGCAGAGGAGAAACGCGCCACACTCTGGCTGATGGACGCAATCTGAGCCTCACCGCTTACCCCCGCCTTAACCAGTGCGCTGAGTGACTCGCTGGTCTGGTTAAACGTCAGCCCTGCCGCCTGCCCGGCTCTGGACAGGACCAGCATACGATCTGCCGTCAGTCCCGCCTGATTGCCGGAAAGGACCAGCGTTTTGTTGAAATCGGACAGGGTTGAGTTGCCCTGATACCAGGCATACGCCAGCGCACCGGTCGCCACCGCCAGCGAGGTGGCCCCCACCATCGGCAGGGTGATCGCACCGGCAAGCCCCCTGAACATGGGGATCATCCCGCCGAAGGAGTCCTTCACCTGCCCCCCCTGTTGCAGCAGGATCAGCCACGGACTTTGCCCGCCTGCAAGCTGCGTGGCCACGTCGGTGAACTGTGCAGGCAGCATACGCATGGCGGCTTTATACTGCCCGACGGAAATCCCCGCTTTCTGTGCAGCCAGCGCCTGTCGGCTCAGCGACTGTTCAACGACTGCCGCTGTTTTTTTCGCATCACTTTCCGTACCAGAAAAATGACGCCTGACTCTGGCCATCTGCTCGTCAAATCTGGCCGCATCCAGACTCAAATCAACGACCAGATCGCCTACCGGTTCAGCCATACCGGACTCCTCCTGCGATCCCTTCTGATACTGTCATCAGCATTACGTCATCCTCCGTCATGTCCGCCACATCCGGGGAAGCGGGGATAACTTCATTCCCGTCCGGGCCAAAGCGGACACCTCCGGCAAGCCCTGCCGCTTTCTGCATCAGCACATCATCTTCAGGCTCTTCGTCAGCCTCGCGCCGGTTCAGCAGACTGAAATCCAGCGGATGCATATCCGGATCGCTGAAAAACAGGCTGAGCACGGTGTACGTCAGCCCGGAAAAGTGCATATCCAGCAGAACATCATGAAAATAATGGGTACTGTAAAAGCGGTGCCAGTCGGCATACTCCGTGGATGACATCCCGGCAAGCATGGCACGCCAGTCGGGTCGCCCCATCTCACGCGCCAGTTTCAGGGCAAAACTCAGCTCACCGTCGAACACTTTCCCGCAGAAACAGGCTCTGCGGGCCCGGCGTCCTCTGTCTGTTCAGGGGCATTATTCACCACAAACTCATACATACCAGACAGCCGGTACACCACGTTTTCAGCATGAGAAATTGCCTCCGTGGGCCAGGTGGTAAGCACTTCCTGCTCAATCTGTTTAACGGCTTCATTCATGGACGGCATCTGCGTCTTCTGCGGATGGTTATGCCACAGGGACATCGCCACCAGAAACGCGCCGGTTCTGATGGCGTCTTCCACAGTAAACTTCCGGTTGCTGTCTGACTCCGCCTGTTCTGCCTGCCGTTTCATCAGGGCGAGATGCTCAATGCGCTGCAGGGCTGACAGTTCAGAAAGCGTGACGGTCACACCGTTATGTTCAAATGATTCGGTTTTCAGGAACATCGCTGACTCTCCGGATTAACTGGCGGTGACGGTAATTTCTGCAACCGCAGCAAACTCACCATTACCGGATACAACCGGAATGTTGACCTTGCCTGCAGCAACGCCGTTCACGGTGATGGTCATACCACTGACCGACACGGTGGCTTTTGTTTTATCCGCAGACACCGCACGAAAGCTCTTGTCGGTTACGCCCTCCGGCTGGAAGGCCACGGTCAGCGTGGTGCTCTGCCCTTTCACCACCGAGGTGCTGGCAGGCGTCACGGTCATGCCGGTTGCCGCTGTTACCGTGCTGCGATCTTCTGCCATCGACGGACGTCCCACATTGGTGACTTTCACCGTGCGGGTGATCACTTCCTTCGCCGTCACCGCCTTACCGATACTGCTGACCCAGCCACGGAACACATCGACCGTGCCGTTCGGGAAGCGGATTTTATAGGCACGGGTATCGCCTTCATTAAACCACGCCAGCAGCGCCTGCTGCCCCTGCTCTCCGGGCATCCACGCCAGCGTGAAGCTGGTATCTCCGGCAGATTTCTGCCCCTGCCCGGTCGCAGTCCAGTCTGCATCTTCATCATCGAGATAGCTGTCGTCATAGGACTCAGCGGTCAGTTCGCCGGGCGTCAGGTCTTTAACTTTTGCCAGACGCGACCAGTCAACGTCTGAAAGCGGATTCGCGTAAGGGTCACCGCTCCCCTTATAAACCCACAGGGTGGTCCCGGCACCTTTCACCGGCATTGTAGGATTTGGTACAGGCATAGCGTCCTCACATTTCATAGGTAATGACATAAGTCAGATCGGCTGAACTCCACAAGCCCGCATCATCGTCGCGCCGGTAGTCATAGCCGCTGGCCACCATACTGGTGATCAAATCTGACAGTGCCGGGATATCGCTCATCACCGGATAAATCCGGGACTCCATCCACGCATCCAGCTCTGAATCCGGCACCTGAGCAGGCAGGAAAACTTCGATATGCAGCTCCGCCTGCCAGGTATCGCTGTCCAGCTCTTCGCCCGTGTATTCAGCGCCGGTGAGATAAACGGCAACTGCCGGAAAATCCGCCTCATCAAAAACAGCGGGGCGACCATCAAAAAACGTCGCCCCGGTGTCATGCTTCTCCAGTGCATCCAGTACGGCTGCACGGAGTTCAGTATGTTTCATCGCTTTATTACCATCCTCAGTTGATGCTGCAGCGCATAGCCCAGCTCTTTCGGAAGACGTTCACGCCGTATCCGCTCAATATTTTGTTTAAACGCCGTGGTCAGCGGCACCGCCATCGGGATTTTCACCACATCAATGGGGTAACGGTTTTTCCCAGCCACACGCTGCATGACATGCCACCGGCCATTTTTCAGTTGCTGAATAAACGCGCCGGGAATACGAC
>NZ_JAYWYV010000036.1:0-5718 GCF_048147885.1 Acinetobacter sp. 228 | reverse complement strand
ATGTTTAGTTCGTCTGATCACAGATACGTTATAAAGTAGTTTGAGACTTTTTTAAATCCGTCAATGCGTAAGTCCTAACAATTTAAAAAATCACATGGTAGATCATCAATGAATAGGACGCCCCCTAAAAAAGTAATTCAAACTCTTAGACAGGAGGTAGGATTTGGTTGTCCTGTTCCTAATTGTGGAAACCCTTATCTCGAATGGCATCATTTCGATCCGCCTTGGAGTATTGAAAATCATCACAGACCAGAGGGTATGATTGCTCTTTGTACACAGCATCATAAAAATGCTGATAACTATGCTTATACCAATGATCAATTAGTAGAGTTTAAAAAAAATAAGGTTAATTCAGAAAAAGTAAAAGGCAATTTTGAATGGCGGAGAAATAAATTATTAACCGTAGTAGGGGGAAATTTCTACTATGAAACACCTCGCGCACTTGTAATTGATAATTATGATGTAGTTTCTTTAACAAGGGATGAAAGTGGTTATTTACTGCTAAATGTTGAAATGCTTAGTGTGTCTAAGGAAGAGCGTTTAGTAATGAGGAATAACTGCTGGGAAAATATAGGAACTCCTATTGATTTTAAGTGCCCCCCTAGTGGTAAAGAAATTGAAATTAAATATGAAAATGGAGATTTTCTATCAATTAAATTTTATGTCATTAATAATAAAGAATTATTTAAAAAGAATTTTGATATAGAAGCTCCTGATTCCTTAGAATTCCCTCTAACTATTTCTGAAATTAACTTTGAAGTATCTGGTATAGACATAAAAGTTTCACCAAAAGGAACAAACATTCAAACAAATCAATTTATACGAAATTTTTCATATAATTGTGGTGTAGGTATGATGTTGAATTTAGGAATAAAATGGCGTCAAAATTGGAATTTAGTACCAGTTCCTAGTCGTAGAGCAGCCTCATGTCCATGTAATAGTGGTTATAGATATAAACACTGTCATGGAAAAATAGAATTAGGGGGCTAATTTTATTTATAAACCTTCATTTTACATAATGGCGGTTATACGAAATTTAATTATTTTTGCTAAAACACTATTTGAAAATATAAAAACCATAAAAAAATTATGGTTTTTTTTGTATCAACTTGTTTGTTGTCTCTATTTCATTGAATACTTCAAATTTTTTCCGATCATTATTGGATTTAACAACTAGAGTTAAAATAAAAAATATTATTATAAAAGCCAGGAAAATCAAATATATTCTCATTATTAAGTCCACTATTAGTGCTATGAAAGTATGCTTCCTTATGACAAATAGATAGGACATAAAAAATGAAAAGTAAAGCTCGACACTTTGAAATATGGCTTTTGCCATGTTTCAAAGTCGAGCCACTTTGCGACATCCGGTATTGATAAGATTAAGAGAAGAACCGAGCAAAGTACTTACCAGTAATTATTTAGGATCAATCACACAGTAATCTTTATTCGTTCCGTGACAGTCATTTTTCATGATCCGTACACAAGCTTTACCATTACAATTTTTAATATCTAGGTTGTAACTCTGTTCTAACCAAGCTGCTTCTGCTCGACGCTGCTGGATTTCATCAAAACTTGGAATGAATAAAAATATAAAAGACAGGAAAACTAATACCAGACTAAGGAAAATTGCACACAACAAGGCAATAAATCTGTAGTTCAATTTATCGGTGGCTTTATCTAACTCCTGAATACGACCTTGAAGGGCGCGTGTAGCTTCCTGATTTGCGTTATTTAGGGTCTTTTTGCTCTGTTCTAGTACCCCACTAGCTACCTTATTGTAAAACGTCTCTAGTCGCTTGTTATCATCTGCTATAGCTTCCCTGTATTCCTTCATGGATGCCAATAAAATATATAACTGGTCGTCTAAATCGTTTTGATTGCTCATAGGGAAGGCCCATTTCTATTCATGCTTTTGCGTTGTTTCAGCTTCATCGCTTGTTCTTGCTGTAGCTTTAACTGCTTTTTATGTTCCAGTTCTAGGCGTTTAGCTTCCTGATCTTTCTTCCATTGCTCAAAGCCTTTTTCAACACGGTTGAAACCCTGTTCTAAGGTTTGTTCCTTGTGCTGTTGTTTGTATTGGAGCTGTTGATTGTTCTGCTGTTTTATCGTGTCGTTGAAACGGCTAATTTCAGTATCTATGCCCTTTCTGCGCATCTGGGTGACTTTACTGCCTTCATGTATGGTGGCTTGTAGCTGATTACCTTGATCGGCATAACTGCGGTGGTCGATTCTTTCCCGATACCCTGCATATTCCAGAGCATGATTGGCTAAGTTTGCCCAGGTGGCTCGAATCTGTTTAATTTCTTCCTGGCTTGTTCCCATGCCTAAGCTTTTTCTTTTGGTGTTACTTAACTCAATTTCCGATTTTTGAGTGAGGACCAGTTTATTTTCAGTATCTAATTCTGCTTTGCGAGTTGTCAGTAAGATATGTGCATGATGGTTTTTATCATCTCCACCTTTGCTAGGTGCATGAATCGCTAAATCTGCAACCACCCCATAACGGTCTACTAAAGATTGAGCAAACTCTCTTGCTAGTTCTTTTCGCTGTTCTTCATCCAGCTCGTCCGGTAGAGCAATCACCCATTCACGTGCGGTTCGGGCATCTTTCCGATTTTCTGATTTTTCTGCCAGATTCCAAACTTTGCTTCGGTCTAATTCAGTATCCAAGTTAGAAAGAATCTCTGTATACACCACACCTTCTTTTCTCGTGAAGTCGTGCGTTAACCCTGTCCGTTCATCTGTCAATTTTTCTCCTGCACGATAGGCCATAGATGCTACCGCAGTTCGGCCCGAACTTCGGTTAACGGTCTTAGTCGTACAGTGATAAATTGCCATGCCTTAGCCTTGTGATGGTTTTGCTTTTGCTTTTAAAAAATTGCGTAGCAATTTTTTGGGGTTAAGGGGATACCCCTTACGCAAACTTTGACTTGGATGAAATCCAAGTCGTAAGTGCGCATTTCATGAAAAACACGATAGCATATAGCCCGCTTGAATTTCAATTCATAGGGCCTTATGCTTGAGTGGTTTTCTATATCCCGAAATCTGAATCATGACAAAAGCTACTGAAACTCTTGAAAAGAAAATCGAAGCCCAGTTAGAAAAGCTGAAACAGTTAAAGGCTCGTAAACAAGCTATCGAAGCTAGAGAAAAATCAAAGCAAAAAGAGCAGGAAAGAAAGGATGATACTCGACGTAAAATTTTGCTCGGTTCTTATTTAATTAAAAAAATGAATGCCAATGAAGCTAATAAAGAAAAAATACTCGCTGAACTCAACGAGTATTTAACAGAACATAGAGATAGACAACTTTTTGATTTACCAAATGTTGAGGAAAATTGATTATGAATAAAGCCGATTTAATTGCTAAATTAGCACCTAAATTAAATATTAATCAAGACGAAGCAAGAGTTGTTCTTAACTCAGTTCTTGAAGTCATTACAGAAGCCTTAGTTGAAGATAAAAATGTTCGATTAGTTGATTTTGGAACTTTTGAAGTAAAACAACGCGCCGAAAGAATGGGACATAATCCCAAAACTGGCGAAAAACTTAAAATTGAAGCTAAGGAAATTGTTACTTTTAAACAAGGTAAGGCTTTGGGAGAGCAATTTATTGTTAAGCCAAAGCAAAAAAGTAAAGCTAAGAAGAAAGCCTAATTTTTCTTAGCTCTTTGTTTTTCTTGTTCGGCTTTATACTCTGGAATTAGCTCATTTAAGATCTTTTGGATATTTTCTATATCTTTGATCTGCAAATTATCCCGATAGTAAATTAAGTCCTCTATTTTGCTTTCTACCTGTATTTTTTCGGTAGGTTCGGCTTTTTTTGATATTCGGGATAATAGGAAGATATAACCGCATATATTTTCCCTCGCAATTTCATAATTAACGATGTCGAGGTATTCAGCTTGAGTGCCTTGAAATTCTTCTAATAGGTTAGTTAATTTCATCATGCTTGAAACCCTGCTTTCTTTAAACATGGGTAAAGCTCTCTGAATTTTTCAGGCTCTAAAAGCATGTCAGCGATACGAATAGCAAATTGCTGAAAGCTCTCCGTACCTTGTGAATATTTACTCATTTCGGGCATTTCAGACATTTTATTTGCAAATAAGTGGCGTTGTGGATCGCTCAATTTTATAAAAAAATCGGGGCTACTACGATTTTGCTTGGATATTATTTTTTTTGAGATTTTATCTACTTTAGGCTTAAATTTGAATGAAAAACCTATAATTGTCCGCCCTTGCTTATGTTGCTCGTATTTAATCATATAGTCTGAATGTTGATTCACTTGCTCCACAGCCACATCTAGGACTCGCAACTTAAAGTTAGAAATAATTTTATATTGCTTAGGTTCTACACCTAATTGCCCTCGTAATTGTTCTATTTCAATAAATGGAATATGTCCTACATTTTTCCATTTCATTAGGAGTTCAAACAATCGAGTAGCGTAGGTACTGGTAAAGTCGGTAGTTTGTGATAAGTAATAGCTTGTGAAATATTCTTTTGAATTAGCAACCAATAGGACAACATCACTGGTAAGTTGGAAGTGTAATAAACCCTCTGATTCTGTATAACCGATCTTTTGTACCCATCGTGATTTCATAACGGTTGGTATATCGCAATCTCTTAGTTTTTTGGGACGTTTAAAGGTGTATTCCTTACCAAATTCCAAGCCATATAAGGTGTATGAGAAATAGCGTAAAAACAACCGTTCTGATGCTTCTTTTAATGCTCGATAAGCTACTGAACCGTCAACCTTAAATTGTTCAGCATATTCCCCTGCATGTATGGTCAGAACTGTATCACTGGTGATTTCTTGGTGCTGATTATTAGCTTTGACCAAAGCCAATCCAATTAAGCGTTGTTCTACTAAGCTCAAGGTATAACTTGCATCAATCAGCGCATTATTTTTAACAACTAAATCATTTGCCATTTTTTATACATACATTCTTTTTAGTTGTAATTATATTACATAGATTAAATACGTATAGCAATACTGCATAAACGTATAGATAAGACTGCATAAACGTATAGATAAGACTGCATAAACGTATAGATAAGACTGCATAAACGTATAGATATAGCAGTATAAGCCATTGATTATTAATATGAATAAGTAGTCTAAAATTATAAAATTATAAAATTATTAAAAAGAGGGGAGTACTAAAAACTGCCCTATGTACTCGCTAAAGCTCGTACTCTATTGAAGCTCGTTCCTCGCTTCGTGGGGCAGTTTTTGGTTAATCCTGTTTGTGAAATCTAAAAGCAAAAGCATTGGTAATGTATTCGCTTCGCTCATACTTTTTGAAAAGCAAAAGCTCCAAAGTTCGCACCCATTCGGGATGCTCTGTATCTTTCGTTATGAAGCAAAAGGGAGCTTGTAATCAGGGAAAAGGCAGGGGCGAAATTTTAATGCCAGGTGGTCGCTCGTAGACACTCGCTCGGCTATTACTGGAAGAAGTTTAATAATTAAAATATCTAATCAAAACCGTGGAACAATGATCAAATAGTAAGCGTGGAACATAAAAAATAGAAAAGTTGCCGCCTTGTTGCTCTATGATTCAAGGCGGCAATCTCTAATATAATGATCTTGAAGGAAAAAACAGTTGTATTTCGTATAAGGTGTATTATGTTAATTTTAGACAATTAGGACTTACGCACTATTATTTATAGATTTTCTGTGGCAGCAGATGATTCTTATCGAGAATAAATTCATCAATAAAG
>NZ_JAYWYV010000035.1:0-6825 GCF_048147885.1 Acinetobacter sp. 228 | reverse complement strand
AGAATAAACGGTTAGGTTCAGTCCTGGCGCATATTCAACAGCAGCATGAAGAACTAGAAAAACAGAATAAACGTTCCCGGGCCAAGAAAAGTATGCCAAGTCGTAAAGCTCAGAAAGCTGTTGTTGAACAAAGAAACTTAAATCCTGTGCTTGACTCTTGTGGTTAAAAACAGGACATTTTAAATGGTTTATCGCATAGACATTTTAATTGGTGAATAACAACGTTATAATTCCACTTAGAAATCAATGCTGTAGTTTCTATTTTATAGCCCAATCGAGCCCGTTTGGGCTTTTTTTATGATTTTTTATGTTCCACGAATATTCTTTAATCAATGTTCCACGGTTTTGATTAGATATTTTAATAATTAAACTCCTCCCAATAAGAGCCGAGCGAGTGTCTACGAGCGATCAACTGGCATTAAAATTTTGCGCCTGCCTTTTCCCTGATTACAAGCTCCCTTTTGATTTTAAACGGTAGATACAGAGCATCCCGAATGGGTGCGAATTTTGGAGCTTTTGCTTTTCAAAAAGTATGAGCGAAGCGAATACATTATCAATGCTTTTTCTTTTAGATTTCACAAACAGGATTAACCAAAAACTGCCCCACGAAGCGAGGAACGAGCTTCAATAGAGTACGAGCTTTAGCGAGTACATAGGGCAGTTTTAAGCACTCCCCTCTTTTTTAATATTTTAAATATTTTTAAATATTTTTAGACCCCACTCAAAGCCATGCTGTGCGTGGCTTTGCAAGGTTTAACTATGAGGGATTGACGCATAACTATGAGGGATTGACGCATAACTATGAGGGATTGACGCATAACTATGAGGGATTGACGCATAACTATGAGGCGGTATATTATTCTCATAATTAATAATAAGGAATACAAAAATGAGTAAGCTCTTAGTAGTCAAAGCAAATAATATTATTGAAGCTAGTTATCAACTGTCTTTGAATGAACAGCGCTTAATTTTGGCGGCTATAGCCTGTATACCCAAAGGCGAAGAAGTGACAGATAACACAGGTTATTGCGTCACAAGGGAATCATTTATTGAGTTAGGTGTTAACCCAAAAACAGCAAGCAGAGAAATTAGAGAAGCATGTGATCGACTTTTTAATAGAGTTATCACAATAACAACTGAAGCAGGGACGTTTAAAACTCGATGGGTTCAAGACATCATGAAATACAATAGTGATTGGGCTTTGGCTAATCCTGACTTTATCCAAGAGGTGACAGGGAGCGATCCTTATGCAGAAGATTATATTTTGGCGGCAATAAGATTTAGTAAGTCTGTATTACCTTTTATTAGTAACTTATCATCTAACTTCACACAATATTTTCTTCAAGACATAGCAGGAGTAAGTAGTGGGTATAGCGTTCGATTTTATGAATTAATGATGCAATTCAAGAGTACAGGTTATCGAAAAATAAGGCTTGATGACTTGCGCAATATGCTTGATCTGAATAATAAGTATCCATTAACGGCAGACTTAAAAAGATGGGTAATAGATACCGCAATTGATGAACTTAATGAAAAATCCCCCATTACAATCAAATATAAACTGTTAAAAACAGGGCGTAAGTTCACACACATAGAATTAAAATTTAAGCAAAAATTGTCACCTAAAAAAATAGAATCTCAGCGAGATCAAAAAACTATAGATATGTTCAGCAACTTATCTGACAGTCAAATTAAGACCTACAGTTCAGTATTATCTAAGGTTCATAGCATCTCTGACTTAGCCGACAATAAAGATTACCCAGCCTTTTCAATATGGATTGCCAATATTTTACGTGACCCTACATCCGTCCGAGAGGAAACCGCAAAGCGGATTTTTAAAGCATTGCGGACTGAAACAGACTTCAAAGACTAAGATTTTATATACATTACGTCATAGGGAATGCTGAGTACAGTTTACGGCAAGTCGGATATTTAGCTTGAATTTTATGTAAATAATACGCCTGATCTTTTTCAAGAAAGCCGTTCAATAAACCACTCTTATCAGTATAGAAACAACGTCCTTTTTCTCTATCCCATGCTAAAAAAGGAGTGGATGGCTTACTTATTGATATAACATCATTATTACAGTGAAGTAGTGCCAGTGAACTTACCTGATAATTTCTTACTTGGTTACCATCTGGCGGATATGCTAAACCAATTATCAAATTTCCTTTTTTTATATTCTTAATTTTAAAATCGCCATTCCATTCATTTGGGCTAGAATATCTAAACCAAGCTATTAATGGGCGAAAAATAAAATTATGGTTAGAAAATTGAAATTTAGTCTGATTTTTATCTGATTCAAATGATTGAACTCTTGCTATAAATACCTCATTTGGTGAGTGTGGCATACATGCACTAAGATTTTGCGAACCCATGATTGTCGCTAAAATTCCACCGCATAAAATTAGTGTTTTTTGCATTATTTAGATATCTCAATATTTGGTAAGTCAAAAAGCTGTCTATCTCTATTTTCAGTTAAATATTCATTAAGTTCCGTAAGGATTTTTTCTTTGTTGGCTTCATTACTTTGCATCTTTTTAATCAAGTAAGAACCGAGCAAAATTTTACGTCGAGTATCATCTTTTCTTTCCTGCTCTTTCTGCTTGGTTCGTTCTCGTGCTTCGATAGCCTGTTTTTGCGCTTTTAACTGTTTCAGCTTTTCTAATTGAGCTTCAATTTTCTTTTCGATATTTTCAGCAGATTTTGTCATAACGGTTAATTTCTGGAAGAACAGCGGTTGCATCTGCTGCTTATCGTGCAGGGGAAAAACTAGAAGATGAACGTACAGGATTGACCCACGACTTTACGAGAAAAGATGGTGTAGCTCATTCCGAAATTGTTTCTAATCTCGATATTGAAATTGATCGAAATGAACTTTGGAATTTGGCTGAAAAAGCAGAAAACCGAAAAGATGGTCGAACCGCTAGAGAATGGGTGATTGCTCTACCTGATGAATTAGATCCTGATCAACGTAAGGACTTGGCAAAAGATTTTGCTCGGTCTTTAGTTGATCGTTATGGCGTGGTTGCTGATATAGCCATCCATGAACCAAGCAAAGGCGGCAACGATAAGAACCATCACGCCCATATCATGCTTACAACTCGAAAAGCTGAATTAGACAAAGATAGTAAATTAACTCTGACGACTAAAACCGATATTGAGTTAAGCAACGCCAAGCGTAAAAGTCTTGATATGGGTACGACCCAAGAAGAAATTAAAGAGATACGAGAGAAATGGGCGAACCTTGCAAATCTTGCATTAGAAAAAGCTGGTTGTAAGGAAAAGATCGACCATCGTAGCTATGTTGATCAAGGTAACGGACTACAAGCCACGATTCATGAAGGCACCAAAGTCACTCAATTGCGTAGACAAGGCATAGACACTGAAATCAGCCGTTTCAATGACAGTGTGAAGCAACAGAATAGCCAACAACTTAATCAAGAAAAATCAAAGACGGAAAATGTTTTACAACAGGGTCTAAATCGTGTCGAAAAAGGTTTTGATCAGTGGAAAAATAACCAAGAAGCCAAACGTCTAGAACAAGATCGCCAAGCACAAATGAAACAACAGCAAGAGTTAGACAAACAACGAGCCGAGCAAGCACTCCGCAAGGCATCTCAGAAACTAGATAAAGGCGGAATGTCCCGATGAGCAACCAAAATGATTTAGACGACCAGTTATACATTTTATTGGCATCTATGAAGGAATACAGAGAAGCCATAGCAGACGATAAGAAGCGATTAGAGACGTTTTACAGCCATGTAGCCATAGGGGTGCTCGATAAGGCTGAAAAATCGCTACAATACACAAATAAGCAAGCTATAGGGGCATTAAAGAGCCGTATTCAAGAATTAGATAAGGCAACGAGCCGTCTTAACTATCAATTCATTGCCATATTTGCCAGTGCCTTTATAGCGTTGGTAATGGTGCTGTTCTTGGCGTTATTTTTATTTGTACCAAGTATGGATGAAATCCAGCAGCGCAGATCGGAAGTAAACAACCTAAAAGAATACAGCTTAGACCTATCAAAATGTGATGGGAAAACATGCGTCAGAGTTATAAAAAAACAGTGTGGATATGGGAAAAATGCCGATTATTGTGTAATTGACCCTAAATAATTCAGGCTTTGTACTTTGCTCTGTTCCTTTCTTTATTTACCAAATATCTAATGTCGCAAAGTGACTCGACTTTGAAATTTGGCTAAAGCTAAATCTCAAAGCATCGAGTTACCGAACGTAGCGAAATATTTTTTTGATTGTTAAAAAAATTCAATTACTTAGATATACTGTCTGACATTAAAAAATATTATGAAATACAATGTCCGGTAGTCACCATTACGTGATTTTTCTTCAAAGCTACTGGATAATATTTTATGAACACCACAGATCGCCCAACAATTTTAACTGGCGACCGTCCCACAGGACAACTTCATCTAGGTCATTTCATTGGATCTTTACGTTCACGTGTAGGTTTACAAGATTCTCATCATCAACATCTATTATTAGCAGATGCTCAAGCATTTACCGATAATGCTGATAATTTCGAAAAGGTACGTAGAAACATTATTGAAGTTGCTACTGATTATCTTGCTGTTGGTATCGACCCGACAAAGACCACTATTTGTATCCAATCGGGACTACCGGCATTAAATGAACTAACTATGTTGTATTTAAATTTTGTCACAGTGTCACGTCTTGAGCGAAACCCAACTATTAAATCAGAAATTCAAATGCGTGGTTTTGAACGTGATATCCCCGCTGGTTTTTTATGCTATCCAGTGGCACAAACTGCAGATATAACAGCTTTTAAAGCAACTGTAGTTCCTGTCGGTGAAGACCAAATTCCAATGATTGAACAGACCAATGAAATAATACGTCGTTTAAATCGTCAAATTGGCCATGACTTACTGCCTGAATGTAAAGCCTTATTGTCTAATGTAGGTCGCTTACCCGGCTTTGATGGTAAAGCTAAAATGTCAAAATCTCTAGGTAATACTATTGTGTTAGATGCTTCAGATAATGACATAAAAAAAGCTGTTAATTCTATGTATACAGACCCTAATCATTTATGTATAGAAGATCCAGGGCAAGTTGAAGGTAATATAGTATTTACTTACTTAGATGCTTTTGACCCTAACAAAGAAGAAGTTGAAGAACTTAAAGCACATTATCGTCGTGGTGGTTTAGGTGATGGTGTTGTTAAAAAACGTTTAGAAGGCGTATTAAAAGAACTTATCACTCCTATTCGTGAACGTCGTATTGAATTTGCTAAAGATCCTGATTACATCATGGATATTTTGAAAGCTGGCACACTAAAATGCCAAGATATTACTCAACAAACATTAGATGAAGTTAAAAGTGGTTTGGGTGTATTCCATTTTTAAACTGAGATATAGAATTTTAAAAGCCTAGTTTACTAACTAGGCTTTTTCACGATTTAAGATATTACACAATTTAGAAACCGAGCGAGTGTCTACGAGCGATTGAGCATCATCAAAATTTCGCCCTCGCCTTTTCTCTGATTACAAGCTCCCTTTCGATTTTAAACGGTAGGTACAGAGCATCCCGAATGGGTGCGAACTTTGGAGCTTTTGCTTTTCAAAAAGTATGAGCGAAGCGAATACATTGGGCAGTTTGCACTCCCCTCTCGAAAGGCTTTTAATTATTTTTAAAGCTTTTAAATGCTTTTAGATAAGCTGAAAACATTGATATGAGAGGACTACAGCTTATATAAGCACACAAATTCTCTTGTATAAGCACACAAATTCTCTTGTATAAGCACACAAATTCTCTTGTATAAGCACACAAATTCTCTTGATTTACACACATAAAATATATAGTGTGTAAATACACATTAATAATAACGTGTATTTAATATGAAGAATGGTTTAGTTGTGAAAGATAATGCATTAATAAACGCCAGTTATAATTTAGAACTAACGGAACAGCGTTTAGTCATGCTTGCAATCATTAATGCAAGGGAATTAGGGCGGGGTATTACGGCAGATAGCAAACTAGAAATACATGCTAGTGACTATGCAAAACTATTTAATGTATCACCTGATGCATCCTACAAAGCCCTGAAAGATGCCGTAAATAATCTATTTAACAGGCAGTTTAGCTATACAGCCGAATATAAAAAAACAGGGAAGGTAGGTATCGTTCGCTCTCGCTGGGTAAGCCGTATTTTTTATGTAGATGATTTGGCATTACTAGAAATTACTTTCGCACCTGATGTAGTTCCTTTAATCACTAGATTAGAAGAACACTTTACAAAATATGAAGCCAAACAAGTTGCACACCTAACCAGTAAGTATGCCACTAGACTTTATGAGTTATTAATCGCTTGGCGTGAAGTTGGTAAAACACCTGTTTTTGAACTACAACAATTACGTAAAAATTTAGGTGTTGAAGATGATGAATATCAACGTATGCACCATTTTAAAAGCCGTGTATTAGAAACTGCCATTACTCAAATCAATGAACATACAGACATAAAAGCCACTTATGAGCAACACAAGAAAGGGCGTACAATTACTGGGTTTTCATTCAAGTTTAAGCAGAAACAACAACCGAAAAAATTAGATTCTAAGCGTGACCCAAACACACCTGACTTTTTTATCAAAATGACCGATGCACAACGCCATTTATTTGCAAAAAAAATGTCAGAAATGCCTGAAATGGGGAAATATTCACAAGGTACAGAAAGCTACCAACAATTTGCTATCCGTATAGCAGATATGCTGTTAGAGCCTGAAAAATTCAGAGAGCTTTATCCAATTTTAGAAAAATCAGGATTTCAGCCATGATTAAATTAAATAAC
>NZ_JAYWYV010000034.1:0-7143 GCF_048147885.1 Acinetobacter sp. 228 | reverse complement strand
AGCACTTTGCCAAGGGTTTCCCTCTGTTTTTCCTCAAACAGGGCTTTTTCGTCAATTGGTGGCGTTTTAGCGCTATTCTTGATTTGGATCTGCTGTTCTGTTTTCAGTTTGCTGAGTTTGATCTCATTTTCAGCAATTAGAACGTCCATATTTTTGTCGTATTGCAACTGAGCCTGATTTCTCTGTTTGATTTCATCATTGCTTCGGCTGATTTCGGTTTCGATGCCTCTTCTACGTAGTTGGGTGACTTTCGGTCCTTCGTGCAGGGTGGCTTCCAAGCCATTCTCCTGGTCTTTGTAGCTGCGGTGGTCAACTCTGGCTGTGGATCCGGCCAGATCCAGGTGCATATTGCAGATATTGGCAAAGTGTTCACGCCAGTGCTCGATTTCTCCACTGTGTTTCTGATCGAGTTCCCGGGTTTTCTCTGTAAAACCTTCTGGAGTGAGTTTACGTGTACTCATCAGGATATGGGCGTGATAATTGCGCTCATCACTGCCTGATCCGGTATGCGGTGCGTGAATACAGGCATCAACGGCTACCTGATGTTTTTTCACGATGCTGGCACATAATTCTTCGAGCATGGCCAGACGTTGTTCCTGGTTCAGTTCACTTGGAAAGGCAATTTCAAATTCCCGGGCTACAGTCGAGTTTTTTCGGGTTTCCCGTTGTTCAACTTCGTTCCAGAGTTTTTCTCGATTCTTTAAATGCTCCGGTGCTCCTTCTGGTAAATAAATTTCTTTGTATTCCACACCAGTTTTTCGGCTGTAGTCATGTTCTCGGCCTTCACGTTCACAATAGATCTTTTCACCTGCCCGATAGGCAATCGCAGCAGTGGCGGAACGCCCTGCTGATCGTGCTACGGTTTTGACTGAAAAGTGGTAAATCGCCATGCCTGTTTTTCGCTTTTAAATTTTCACCTAGTGAAATACAACCGTGAATACGGTTGTCGGGGTATTGGGGAGACCCCAATCGGACTTGCAAACGAAGTTTGCATAAGTGCGCTCTTCGAGGAAAACATTACTATACATATAGCACCTTGAATGCATATTCAAGTGCGCTTATGTTAGGGATGGTTTCCCAGGATGATGGTATTGGATTAATGAGCGTTACTGAAACACTAGACAGCAAAATTAAAGCCCAGGAAGAAAAGCTGAAACAGCTCAAAGCTCAAAGACAGGCAGCACTAGCAAGAGAACGAGCCAAAGAGAAAGAACAGGCAAGAAAGGATGATACCAGACGTAAGATTTTGATCGGATCCTGCATGTTGAAAATCACCGAAGATGATGAGCAAGCCAGAGCAAAACTGATTGCTCAGATGGACAAGTATTTGACTGATGAGCGTGACCGAAAGCTATTTAATCTATAAATTTTGAGAGATGAGTAGTGGAAGATTCAACACTTAATGAGTTAATACGTAATACAGAATTATTCTTTGAACATCACTGGAATGTAGATCTATTAGGAAAGCCTCCTGAATGGTCACCAGTACATTTTAATTTTGGAAAAATTCCTAATTACGATAAACAAGGTGTATATGCGTTTATCAAAGGAGATTTAGTGACTTATATCGGTGTTGGGACTTCTAGAGGGGCTGGCCGTTATCGTGGTAATGGCTTAAGCGCCAGGGTAATGAAATATTGCCGATGGAATGAAGATAAAACTGAATATATTGCGATAGATCCAAGACTGAAAGATGCTGGATCCATCATTACAATAGGCTTTGAACGTGATACGGCTTATTTAGCAAATGCCCTAGAAGTTTTTCTTATCTCTAAAATCCAACCTGTCCACAATGTAGTTAAAGTTGGTATGTAATTTCGCATAAGAGATTTTATGTTAAATAAGACTATTAAGATCAGTTATAATTATCTAATAAGTGATTAAAAATAATAAGGTAATTTATGTCTACATGGGTGTGGGTGCTTATTTATTTGGCAGTTAGCTTAATGTTCAAATGGATTATTTCATGGGGGGGAGCTGATTATATTAAAGGCTGGAAGAGTATCTTTTTCTTAGATATGGAATCAAGCTCATGGAATGAAGAACAGCTTAGAGCTATGGCTTTGTTTCTATGGATAGCATTTACCATTCTTTTTATTATAGGTTTAATTTACCCCGAATTTAGATTCTATAAGCTTAAAAATAGTTTGTAAAAAACGGAGCTTAAGCTCCGTTTTTTATGGATGATTTTTTAAATCATTCAGCATTGCATCACGTAAAATCTTATTCATACGTGTCTGATAGCCTTTGCCTTGTGCTTTTAGCCATTGCATAACATCTGCATCAATGCGTACTGTAGTCACTTGTTTAGTTGGCTTATAAAACGGATTTTGGACAGCATTTTTCCAAAAGCTTTCATCAAGTTCAGGAATGTCCGAAAAGTCTATTTCACTGTCTGGGCGTTTAGCCAGGGCTTCGAGTCTTGCCTTTTGTTCTTCAGACAAAACAGGAGGCTTATTCAAATCCATTTTGTAGGTAACGATTTTGCTCATATTGTTTCCTCTCTTTTTTCTCTGCCTGTCGTGCTGAAATAATACGGATATGATCAATCCCATTATGATCTTGTACAGTATGAGCCACTAATAAAACTGTCTGGCCGTGTACGAGACCTATCGCTTGCCAACGATATTCACCATTTTCAAAGCGATCCTGTTTGAAGACGGCATAAGCATCATAAAAAACCAATGTTGCATCTTCAAAAGCTACACCATGTTTTTTGAGATTTGTATCTGCTTTATGCTCATCCCATGAAAACTCAATTTCCATAGTTGCATCGCTTTTTGTTAATATAAAAATGTTAATACAAAATTGTAAATTTTGCAAAGTTCTTCCATTTTTTATTGGCAAAATCTTACAGAATCGAACATAAAAAAGCCGATTTGTTTCAAAATCGACTTTTTGCTGATTTCTTAGTCATGAGTAAATTTTTAAGTTATTGATAATAAAATTAATATACAAGTGTACTTCGTATAACCACCATTATGTTAAATCGGTTGATTTAAGCTTTCCTATTTACAGGTGACTTAAACATAATCCAACCCCAAATCATTCCAGCAACAATACAGATTGCTAAAAATATAGGCAATGAGCTAGCTTGAGGCTTATCTTGAATATATCGAAACGCAAAAGTAAGACAGGCAAAGGATATTCCCCAACCTAAACCACCATATAAGAAAATCCATTTAAATTTTTCGTTCATAACCAAATAATCAAATGATAATCATTATTTATAATATCGTGTAGCTACCTTTTGAGCTAGTATTGAATCAGAGGGCTTTCAGTTTTTAATAAAAAGAGATCATGCATGCAATCAGCATATTATTTAAAGAATTTCTTAGGATCATTCATTGGTTTGACAGTTGTAACTGGGATCGCATTAACGATTCTAGAATATACTCCTGAGCCCTATACATATATCGGCATTATCTTTGGGCTAAGTATTGTGTTTTTGGGGCTAACGTTAATTGGTTATACCAACGCAGCAACCCTATTGAACAATAAGATGAAACATACTCTGTATTTACATTCAATATTAGTAATTTTGCTGTTTGCCACAGACTTAATCTTCGGTAATAAGGATCTATTGTTTACTATTTTAAGAAATGTAGGTTTCTTTGTAGTGTTGCAATTTGGAGTCTATCTTTATGTGAAAAAACAGCCAATGAGCTTTAAAGAATTTCTAAAATTAACATAATGGGCGTTATGCGAAATTAGAAAAATGAGTTTATTGCACTGATATTTATCTTTTTTTTAAATTTTAGACCTGGGTTGGTGCCCAGGTTTTTTTATTGCGTATAACAGCCATTATGTTAAATCGCATATAAAAAATTTGACATAAATTAAATTTTATACAATTATATTGCACACAATATATTATTTAAAGGTAATTAAAATGAGTAATCTTTATTCTACCCAAGTTAAAGCAATCGGTGGACGTTCAGGGAATATTCGTAGTGAAGATGGTATCTTAGAACTAAAATTAGCTTTGCCAAAAGAATTAGGTGGTCGAGGTGATGCAACGAATCCTGAGCAATTATTTGCAGCTGGCTATGCTGCATGCTTTGGAAATGCCGTGATCCATGTAACTCGTAGCAATAAAGAACATAAAATCCGTGATAACGATGTAGAAGTCCTGAGTACTGTTGGCATGGTTGCTAATGGCAATGGTGGATTTTCCTTAACAGTACACTTAGATGTCACTCTTTCAGGTATTTCACAAGCTGATGCAGAGAAGATCGTGGAACAAACGCATCAAGTATGTCCTTATTCCAACGCTATTCGAGGTAATATACAGGTATCGACCACTGTCTATACCAAATAAAAAGCTATGTCCAAGAATCAGCTTTGCCTAGATGAGCAACTATGTTTTCCTATTTATGCTGCATCTAATTTAATCGTAAAAGCTTATCGTCCTTTTCTTACACCTCTCGGACTCACTTATCCTCAATATTTAGTGATGTTGGTTTTATGGGAAAAAGAATGTGTAAGTGTGGGTGATCTTGGACAAATTTTACACCTGGATAGTGGGACACTAACGCCCTTACTAAAAAGAATGGAAAAGTCTGAACTTATTAATCGATCACGTGATCCTAATGATGAAAGAAGAGTCCTTATTTCATTAAAAGAAAAGGGTCGAGAGCTACGAGCTGCCGCAGAAATGATTCCTAAAGAGCTGACTCAAAGTATTCAACTTGAAAATTTAAATAAACTAAAAGAAGAATTAAAGTCATTGGTTAAAGTGTTATCAGAGAAAATTTAAGAAATCTTATTATCTGGTGATATGAGTCACTATGATTCTGAAAATTAATTAATTTTTCTAAAATTAACATAATACACCTTATACGAAATGCGTTATAATTCTCTTGAAAATTCAACGCTGTAGTTTCTAGTTTCTAGTTTATAGCCCGAACATCCCTGTTCGGGCTTTTTTTATCTTTTTTAGTGTTCCACGCTTAATAAATAAGCAATTTTCCACGATTTTATTCAGTTTTAATAAACATCATCCGGTTTTTTGAGGAGTCATTATTTCATGTGCTTGCACTGAAATTGGCTCATCAAAAAAGTGGAGTCCTGGTTAACCGTAAGGAAGGAAAAAACGACTCAGGAAGCCCCTCTTTTTAGGTGTAGGCTCAATATGTTCTGGAACAGGGATGCGTTTGTTCTCTGGAGTAGTCAATCCGTCATAGTTCGATTCAGTCTGTGGCCGAGAATCTGTTGCTATATCCTGTTCAGATTCATGATCGGTAAACGTAGTCATATTGGCTTTTGGAGCTTCCAGTAAGCGCTGCATGGCCTCAATCTGTTCTTGATAAAACGATTCACGTTCTAATGATTGATTTTCTCTCTGTATTGCCTGATTTAATTGTTTTTCCAGCATGTCAACTTGACGTTTTAGCAAGTCAACTTCTGTTAAGTTATGCCTACTAGTTGATTGACTTTGGTTGACACTAGAATTGCTTTTTTGTGGTTCCCCAAAAACTCTCAAGGCTTCTGAAAAGTCAATTAATCCATCCGATCCTTTTGATAAATTTCCTTTCTTTATATGGGCATATACAGCTTGTCTTGAATATCCATATAATTTCGCTAGTTCTGAAACTGACAGTTTTTTCATTATGTAAACCAGTTTTCAAATAGTGTTAATAGTTGATTGTTAACTTTACTATGTCAATTGACATCATTCATTGAAAGCCGACTTTTCGAAGTAATGGCATAAATTCTTTTAATTTATTTGGCTCTTGCAGCATGGTTACAATCCGAGCAGCAAACTGTTCATAGCTTTCATTACCTTGTGAAAGTTTAGCCATCTCAGGAAGTTCTGATAATTTACTAGCAAATAAATATCGTTGTGCATCAGTCAAATTGATTTTTAGCTCTTTGTCCTGACTAATGTCATTGGCTGTATTTGTTGCTGACTTTTTCTGTTTGAAGCTAAATGAAAAGCCCGTAATGGATCTGCCGGTTTTATGTTGTTCAACTTTGACATTAATATCGGTATGTTCATTTACTTGCTTTAATGCAATGTCTAAAACATATTTCTTAAAATCGTACATCCTTTTGTATTCAGTCTCGAGTACACCTATTTTTTGTCTGAAATCGTAGATAGTTATAAGAGGCGTTTTTCCGGTACTACGCCACGCAATCAATATTTCATATAAGCGAACAGCATAAGCACTCGTTAAATTGCTTATTTGCTGTATCTCATACTTTGTAAATTGTTCTTCTAATCGAGTTATTAAAGGCACAATAGCTGGAGCAAAAATAAGTCTAACGACAGCCTCATTATCAATATAAGCAACCTCGCTTACCCATCTTGACTTGTGATTAATGACATTACCTTTTTCACTAAGACTTTGATAACTGAATTGTCTTGCAAATAGGTCATCGCAAGCATCTTTTAAGGCTTGATAAGCAGTATTTCGATGTACACCAAATTGATTGATATAACTTTCAGCATGAACTGTTAATGGATCATTAGCATTTATCCCTTTACCTGATTCCCTGGCTTCAACGATAGCTAAAAGAATTAATCGTTGTTCTACTAGATCAAGGTTATAACTAGCATTAATTAAAGCGTTATCTTTGACAATTAGTTCGGTTTTCATATGAAAAATTTATATTTTTAAGTCAATAAGACGAGGTTATATTATTAACTCGCTTAATGCAAGGTAAACCTCGTTTTAATGCAAGGTAAACCTCGTTTTAATGCAAGGTAAACCTCGTTTTAATGCAAGGTAAACCTCGTTTTATAATCTCTCAAAGCCTTATAAATTCAGGTTTACAGGCTATCTAAAAGCATTTAAAAGCTTAAAAATAATTAAAAGCATATTTCATTAAAAATTGCCCTTGGTTTTCGCTGCGCTCAAACTCTATTGAATCTCGCTTTCGCTCGATTCGTGGGGGCAATTTTTAGTTAATATTTTCGTGACTTTTAGAAAAAGCAAAAGCAAGATCAAAAGCAGCTCGGAATTCGCTTCGCTCATCAGCTTTTTTTCTCGCTACGCTCGGTTGGGAAAGCCAATTTGGAAAGTTCGCACCCATTCGGGATGCTCTGCTATGCAGGTGATTGATGGATAGGGAGCTTGTAATCAGGGAAAGGGATGGGCAAATTTTCTCAGTTCGCTCGTAGACACTCGCTCTGTTTAG
>NZ_JAYWYV010000033.1:0-7683 GCF_048147885.1 Acinetobacter sp. 228 | reverse complement strand
GTTATTTAATTTAATCATGGCTGAAATCCTGATTTTTCTAAAATTGGATAAAGCTCTCTGAATTTTTCAGGCTCTAAAAGCATGTCAGCAATACGAATAGCAAATTGTTGAAAGCTCTCCGTACCTTGTGAATATTTACTCATTTCGGGCATTTCAGACATTTTATTTGCAAATAAATGGCGTTGTGGATCGCTCAATTTTATAAAAAAATCAGGTGTGTTTGGGTCATGCTTAACTTCAATTTTTGGCTGTTGCTTCTGTTTTAACTTGAATGAAAAGCCTGAAATTAAACGTCCTTTTTTATGTTGTTCATACGTCACGGTAATATCTGTATGTTCATTGATCTGCTTAATAGAAGGCTCTAGTACACGCTTTTTAAAGTCACTCATTGCTGTGTACTCATTTTCTAATAGTCCTAGTCTATTTCTAAAAGTACTAATTTCTATTTGTGGCACTTTACCGACTTCACGCCAAGCTATAAGAAGCTCATAAAGCCTAGTAGCGTACTTACTTGTTAAGTGTGCGACTTGTTTGGCTTGGTAGCTTGTGAAGTGTTCTTCTAAACGTGTTACCAGTGGGACAACATCAGGAGCAAAAGTTATTTCTAGTAATGCTAAATCATCAACATAAAAAATACGGCTAACCCAACGTGAACGTACAACGCCAGTTTTCCCTGTTCTTTTATATTCGGCTGTATAGCTAAACTGACGGTTAAATAAGTTATTCACTGCTTCTTTAAGGGCTTTATACGAAGCATCAATGGATACATTAAACAACTTTGCATAATCACTAGCATGAATTTCTAACTTACTATCGGCTGTGATGCCCTGCCCTGATTCTCTGGCATTAATGATGGCAAGCATAATCAAACGCTGTTCTGTTAATTCCAAGTTATAACTGGCATTGATTAAAGCATTATCTTTCACAACTAAACTGTTCTTCATAAAACAGCCCTTATTTTATTATTGAATTAGAAGACAATGTATTTCAATATCCTTTTAAGGTCAAATTATTTAATGTCCTTTAATTAAGAGCTACTGTCCGTTTATATAAGAGCTACTGTCCGTTTATATAAGAGCTACTGTCCGTTTATATAAGAGCTACTGTCCGTTTATGCCTTCTGAAATGCACGTATACCAATGCTTTCACCCTTCCTAAAAGCATTTAAAAGCTTTAAAAATAATTAAAAGCCTTTCGAGAGGGGAGTGCAAACTGCCCTAGGTACTCGCTAAAGCTCGTACTTTATTGAAGCTCGTTCCTCGCTTCGAGGGGCAGTTTTTAATTAATACTGTTTGTAATATCCAAAAAAAGCATTGGTAATGTATTCGCTTCGCTCATACTTTTTGAAAAGCAAAAAATCCAAAGTTCGCACCCATTCGGGATGCTCTGTACCTACCGTTTAAAATCGAAAGGGAGCTTGTAATCAGAGAAAAGGCGAGCGTGAAATTTTGATGATGCTCAATCGCTCGTAGACACTCACTCGGTTCTTATTATCTAGGTTTTAATTATTTAATGGAGCTATCAAAGTTGTGAAACATTGATCAAAGAATAGGCGTGGAACGTGAAAAATCATAAAAAAAGCCCACCTTGGGGAAGATGGGCTATAAACTAGAAACTACAGCATTGATTTCTAAGTGGAATTATAACGTATTTCGTATAAGGTGTATTATGTTAATTTTAGGAGATCTATACAATTCTGTACTTTTTCACAATCATAGAAAAAGCAAATAAAATACTTATCCAAAATAAATAATCAATAAAAAAATTGAGAAAAACAAATTGATCCATGCCGATGAAAATAAATAAAGGATTGATACTTATACTTCCGACTGGAGAGGTTTCACCATCTATAAGGAACTGTAGAGGAAATCCCCCAGCTATGACTTCAACTTTTTCAAGCTTATCTACAACTATGCGAGCAACTAATATATTTTTTTGATAAAGCAAAGATACGTAAGTCAAAATAATCGCTAAGAAATTAAAATATAATATTTTTTTCATAACTATTCTTTATCTTTTAAATTAATTAAAAACAGCCAATAACATAAGCCAGGAAAGAAAGCCATAAAAATAGTCCATGTATTGGTATACATTTTCCACCACTCTTTCGAAATTTCTCCTGTGTGACTCCATCCAAAAAGAATAAAAAATGGAGCAGCAATAATTAGAGAGCTAATACAGATGGTTAATAAATTCAGACTGTTATAACGATTTAAAATAATTGAGAATATGAAGCTGAAAGGCACAGTCAAAATACAATACGCTAAGTAGACAAGGCCATGCCCTACAAGAACCACTAAAATCGAGTATAGGCTGTATTCCTGATTCATTACGATAAACAGGACTGCTATGAAAAAAAGTAACGGTAAAGGAGCAAGTAAGAGAGCTTTAACTATTTTTTCATTTGAGTATTTCACTAATTTAATTCTCTTATCTACTCAATAACTATTCACACTATACCGATTTTCTTGGAGGTCGTTAGCTTCCATTTAACATAATGGGCGTTATACGAAATTCTGTTATAAGCCCCATACATCCAAGTTTATTTCTTGCATGAATGTATCCTATGGGATACATTACTCTTATGTACTCAATATATACCACTGAAGTCTTTGATGACTGGTTTACTAAGTTAAAAGACCAGCAGGCAAAAAGGCGTATACAAGTCCGAATTGATCGGGTTGAAGATGGAAACTTTGGAGATACTGAGCCAGTCGGTGAAGGTGTCTCTGAATTACGTTTCTTCTTTGGACCTGGCTACAGGATCTATTACTGTAAGCAAGGGCAAAGGGTCGTTATTCTTTTAGCAGGCGGAGACAAGTCTACGCAAAGTAAAGATATAAAACTTGCCCTACAACTAGCACAAGATTTAGAGGAGGAGCTGTAAATGGCTATCAAACTTCGTAAATGGGACAGTGCTGAACATCTTAAAACAGAAGAAGATATGCAAGCTTACCTACAAGCCTGTATAGATGAATCTAATGGTGATGCGGCATTCATTGCAAAAGCTTTAGGTAATATTGCTAAAGCTAAAGGAATGGCTCAATTATCAAGAGACACAGGTTTAGGCCGAGAAAGTCTTTATAAAGCACTTTCTGGCGATGTAAATCCAAGCTTTGATACTGTTATTAAAGTGGTAAAAGCACTGAATTTACGCTTAGCAATTTAAAAAAAACTAGTAAAAAAGGGAGCTTAAAGCTCCCTTTTTCGACTTCATATAACGTGTATTATGTTAATTTTAGAAGAATTAACATTTCTATATTTTTATGGAATATAACTATGAATTTATCATCTTACAAGATCGTTTACTCCTAAATGACCAAACTTGCCATTTATTAGACGACCATCATCTAACTGCACATTTTTAAATTCAATTGTTCCCTCTGAATCATTGACAGTGACACCAGTACAATGATTATTCGTCAATTTACAGTTCCATTTCAGATAAATATTCACATTTAATTGACCCTTCTTTGGTCTTTGATACGCTACATTTACATTTTTAGTAATTGTATCGTATTTCACTGTGAACTCGAGATCAGAGTGATTATCTCGACTCATAAAGCGAAAATACTTACTTTCATTTTCTGCATATACAACTGCTGCGACTGTTTCATCAATTTTAAAAACTTCATCTCCTGCAATCACTTGACCATAAGGAACTTTTTTTACAAAACCTCCAGATACTTTCAACTCTGGAGAAGCAATATATTCAATAGGGTTAGTAAATAAATTATTGATAAATTTAAAGGTGGTTATACCATTTTCATAATCTGTATTTAATGTAAAATCTCGATTGAAGTATCCCTTATATATGTATACATCTTTAGGCTGTTCATTACTAAAATAATTCCCCTCCGTTAAAATAAATCTATCGTGATCAAGATCCACAGGATTATTAAAGTTAAAATAGTATTCTTTATCTGTAGTAAAAGTTAAAACAGAGCTAGTTTTCCAATCCAAAAATTTTTCTATTGTTGCAGGTTTACCATTAACAACTAAGTCTGATTTCGCATGATATTCATTAAAGCGTTTGGTGTCCCATACTGGCCAATTAGAATTTACTTCAAAATTAACAGAGCCTTTAATTTTGGCAGTTGATGCAAAATCATTATTATTTAAACGTCCTGCTATAGAACCATTTGCATTTATAATAAAATAAGTTTTACCATTACTTTGCTTTTCAATTTTATAAGAAAATGTATCACTACACGAATTTTGACATCGAACCGTCAGATGTCCTTTATCATTCTCTGAATAGCTAAAAACTCCAACTTTATCTTCTTTAGGATAAAAATAAAGACCCGCCAAATTATTAATATGGGCAGATAAATCATTGCTTGGTGTAAGAATCTCTAAATCCCACATATTATTGTTAGTAGCAGATGCTTCAACCACACTATCTGTATGAAATGGTGAAAACTTAATGGTTGAGTTATTAGCAATACCAGAATTTTCAATTTCAAAATAGCCATGTGTCAAATCTGGACTTAATACAGAAGTTTCTACAATAGGCTTCGGCACAGATGTATCTGATGACGTTGGACTACTTTCTCCCCCCCCTCCACCGCATGCGACTAATAAAACAGATAAAAGAGTTAAAGGTAATAATGTTCTTCTATTGTGAAACATATAAATCCTTGTTTGAAAAAAATTACTTTTTAAAATTTTATAAAAATACTGAATTTAGAATACTTTTGTAAGCATTCAATATCATTTCATAAAACCCTGAAACTTCGCCTTGTTCTTATACAGGAAGGTAAGCTAATTGAGTACTTAGAAGATTATTTTTATCTAAAATTTAGTAAAAAAACGTTCTATTTAAAATTTAATAAACTGGCATTTACTGTCTTATTCCCCCCCATTTAACATAATGGCGGTTATACGAAATAAAAAAACCTAGACACTGGTCTAGGCTTTAAACTTTAAAAAATACATAAAAATCAGTGTTATAAACTCATTTCTAGAACTTCGTATAACGTGTATTATGTTAATTTTAATTATTCTACATAGTTACATCTGTGCCTTATCTTCCCAAAATTTTGCTTTATCTAAATTTTTTTCTACACCTATTCCATATCGATACATAAATTCAAGATCCCTCATAGCCTCTTTACTGCCAAGAGACGCAGCTTTTTTAAATAAATCTAATGCCTTAGCAGTATCTTCAGTAACTCCCTCACCATTACGATATAAATTAGCTAAACCCACCATAGAATCAGTATGATTTAAGTCAGATCCTTTTGAGAACCACACAAAAGCTTTCTTATAATGTTCTTCAGCATCAGTTGGGTCCATATCTTCAACTAAACCAGCGTATGTCGCATACCCATCACCAAGCCAATACATTGCATCGATATTGCCACTTTCCGCTGACTTAATAGCCCAGCTTTCGGCTTGAGCTTCATCTTCTTCAATACCGTAACCATGTATATATACATCGGCTAATTCTAATTGTGCTGATGAATCACCATTTTCAGCCTTTGTTAATAACTCATTTGAAAATGTTGGATTTGCCAAAGTTTCCATAGAAAAGATCAGTCCTAGAGCAATAGATGCAAGTTTGAAAAATTTCATTTTATGCCTTCAAATCAAAGTTATATTTAATTCGTTATGTTATTAATAATACTTTATTAAGATGAAAAATTAGAGTGATTTAACATAATGGCTGTTATACGAAATTTGATTGATTTTTACTAAAACACTATTTGAAAATATAAAAAAAAGCCCAGTCATGGAATACTGGGTTATGGAAACTCAAATAAGGATTTATATTTTATAAAGTATTTAAAAAACCATAAAAAAACTATGGTTTTTTTTGTATAAACTTGCTTGTTGTCTCTACTTCATTGAATACTTCAAATTTTTTCCGATCATTATCGAGTTTAACAACGAGAGCTAAAATAAAAATCATTATTATAAAAGCTAGGAAAATCAAATGCCTTCTCATTATTAATTCCACTATCAGTGCTATAAAGTATGCTTCCCTATAGCAAATAGATAGGACATAAAGAATGAAAAGTAAAGCTCGATACTTTGAGACATGGCTATTGCCATATCTCAAAGTCGAGCCACTTTGCGATATTCGGTAGCAATAAGATTAAGAAAAGAACCGAGCAAAGTACTTGCCAGTATTTATTTAGGGTCAATAACACAGTAATCCTTATTCGTTCCATGACAGTCATTTTTCATAACTCGGACACAAGATTTATCATTACAATTTCTAATATCTAAATTATATCTTTGTTCTAGCCACGCTGCCTCTGCACGACGTTCCTTGATCTCATCAAAACTTGGAATAAATAAAAATATAAAAGACAGGAAAACCAGCACCAGACTGAGGAAAATTGCACATAACAAGGCAATAAATCTGTAGTTCAATTTGTCGGTAGCCTTGTCTAGTTCATGGATGCGACCTTGAAGGGCACGTGTAGCTTCCTGATTTGCGTTATTTAGGGTCTTTTTGCTTTGTTCTAGTACCCCACTAGCTACTTTGTTGTAAAACGTCTCTAATCGCTTGTTATCATCTGCTATAGCTTCTCTATATTCCTTCATGGAGGCTAATAGAATATACAACTGATCATCTAAATCATTTTGGCTGCTCATAGCGATGGTCCACTTCTCTTCATGCTCTTGCGGTGTTTCTGCTTCATGGCTTGTTCTTGCTGTAGCTTCAATTGCTGTTTACGTTCCAGTTCTAGGCGTTTAACTTCCTGTGCTTTCTTCCATTGCTCAAAGCCTTGCTCAACACGGTTGAACCCTTGTTCTAAGGTTTTTTCTTTATGCTGTTGTTTGTTTTGGAGCTGTTGGCTGTTCTGCTGTTTTACCGTGTCGTTGAAACGACTGATCTCAGTATCTATACCTTTCCTGCGCATCTGCGTGACCTTGCTACCCTCATGGATAGTGGCTTGTAGCTGATTACCTTGATCGACATAGCTGCGGTGGTCGATTCTTTCCCGATACCCTGCATGTTCGAGGGCATGATTCGCTAGGTTTGCCCAGGTGGAACGGATCTGTTTAATTTCTTCCTGGCTTGTTCCCATACCCAGTGTTTTTCTTTTGGTATTACTTAACTCAATATCGGCTTTATCTTTAAGAACTAAATTCTGCTCTGGATCTAATTCGGCCTTGCGCGTTGTCAGTAAGATATGTGCATGATGATTTTTATCACTGCCATTCTGACTAGGTGCATGAATGGCTAAATCCGCGATTACTCCATAACGGTCTACTAAAGATTGCGCAAACTCTTTGGCCAGTTCTTTTCGTTGTTCCTCATCTAATTCATCAGGCAAAGCAATCACCCATTCACGTGCTGTTCGGGCATCTTTTCGGTTCTCTGATTTTTCTGCCATATTCCAGACTTGGCTTCGGTCTAATTCGATATCCAAATTAGAAATAATTTCGGTATAAACCACACCTTCTTTTCTCGTAAAGTCGTGCGTTAATCCTGTCCGTTCATCTTTCAATTTTTCTCCTGCACGATAAGCCATAGATGCAACCGCAGTTCGTCCCGAACTTCGGTTAACAGTCTTCGTCGTACAGTGATAAATTGCCATGCCTTAGCCTTGTGATGGTTTTGCTTTTGCTTTTAAAAATTGCGTAGCGATTTTTGGGGTTAAGGGGATTCCCCTTACGCAAACTTTGACTTGGATGAAATCCAAGTCGTAAGTGCGCATTTCATGA
>NZ_JAYWYV010000032.1:0-8199 GCF_048147885.1 Acinetobacter sp. 228 | reverse complement strand
TAAATTCACTTAATTACGAGGGCATTGCAGTAATTGAGTTGCAGTTTTACCACTTTCCTGACAGTGACAGACTGCGTGTTGGCTCTGTCACAGACTAAATAGTTTGAATGATTAGCAGTTATGGTGATCAGTCAACCACCAGGGAATAATCCTTCATATTATTATCGTGCTTCACCAACGCTGCCTCAATTGCTCTGAATGCTTCCAGAGACACCTTATGTTCTATACATGCAATTACAACATCAGGGTAACTCATAGAATCAGATCCACGGAGGGATCATCAGCAGATTGTTCTTTATTCATTTTGTCGCTCCATGCGCTTGCTCTTCATCTAGCGGTTAAAATATTACTTCAAATCTTTCTGTATGAAGATTTGAGCACGTTGGCCTTACATACATCTGTCGGTTGTATTTCCCTCCAGAATGCCAGCAGGACCGCACTTTGTTACGCAACCAATACTATTAAGTGAAAACATTCCTAATATTTGACATAAATCATCAACAAAACACAAGGAGGTCAGACCAGATTGAAACGATAAAAACGATAATGCAAACTACGCGCCCTCGTATCACATGGAAGGTTTTACCAATGGCTCAGGTTGCCATTTTTAAAGAAATATTCGATCAAGTGCGAAAAGATTTAGACTGTGAATTGTTTTATTCTGAACTAAAACGTCACAACGTCTCACATTATATTTACTATCTAGCCACAGATAATATTCACATCGTGTTAGAAAACGATAACACCGTGTTAATAAAAGGACTTAAAAAGGTTGTAAATGTTAAATTCTCAAGAAACACGCATCTTATAGAAACGTCCTATGATAGGTTGAAATCAAGAGAAATCACATTTCAGCAATACAGGGAAAATCTTGCTAAAGCAGGAGTTTTCCGATGGGTTACAAATATCCATGAACATAAAAGATATTACTATACCTTTGATAATTCATTACTATTTACTGAGAGCATTCAGAACACTACACAAATCTTTCCACGCTAAATCATAACGTCCGGTTTCTTCCGTGTCAGCACCGGGGCGTTGGCATAATGCAATACGTGTACGCGCTAAACCCTGTGTGCATCGTTTTAATTATTCCCGGACACTCCCGCAGAGAAGTTCCCCGTCAGGGCTGTGGACATAGTTAATCCGGGAATACAATGACGATTCATCGCACCTGACATACATTAATAAATATTAACAATATGAAATTTCAACTCATTGTTTAGGGTTTGTTTAATTTTCTACACATACGATTCTGCGAACTTCAAAAAGCATCGGGAATAACACCATGAAAAAAATGCTACTCGCTACTGCGCTGGCCCTGCTTATTACAGGATGTGCTCAACAGACGTTTACTGTTCAAAACAAACCGGCAGCAGTAGCACCAAAGGAAACCATCACCCATCATTTCTTCGTTTCTGGAATTGGGCAGAAGAAAACTGTCGATGCAGCCAAAATTTGTGGCGGCGCAGAAAATGTTGTTAAAACAGAAACCCAGCAAACATTCGTAAATGGATTGCTCGGTTTTATTACTTTAGGCATTTATACTCCGCTGGAAGCGCGTGTGTATTGCTCACAATAATTGCATGAGTTGCCCATCGATATGGGCAACTCTATCTGCACTGCTCATTAATATACTTCTGGGTTCCTTCCAGTTGTTTTTGCATAGTGATCAGCCTCTCTCTGAGGGTGAAATAATCCCGTTCAGCGGTGTCTGCCAGTCGGGGGGAGGCTGCATTATCCACGCCGGAGGCGGTGGTGGCTTCACGCACTGACTGACAGACTGCTTTGATGTGCAACCGACGACGACCAGCGGCAACATCATCACGCAGAGCATCATTTTCAGCTTTAGCATCAGCTAACTCCTTCGTGTATTTTGCATCGAGCGCAGCAACATCACGCTGACGCATCTGCATGTCAGTAATTGCCGCGTTCGCCAGCTTCAGTTCTCTGGCATTTTTGTCGCGCTGGGCTTTGTAGGTAATGGCGTTATCACGGTAATGATTAACAGCCCATGACAGGCAGACGATGATGCAGATAACCAGAGCGGAGATAATCGCGGTGACTCTGCTCATACATCAATCTCTCTGACCGTTCCGCCCGCTTCTTTGAATTTTGCAATCAGGCTGTCAGCCTTATGCTCGAACTGACCATAACCAGCGCCCGGCAGTGAAGCCCAGATATTGCTGCAACGGTCGATTGCCTGACGGATATCACCACGATCAATCATAGGTAAAGCGCCACGCTCCTTAATCTGCTGCAATGCCACAGCGTCCTGACTTTTCGGAGAGAAGTCTTTCAGGCCAAGCTGCTTGCGGTAGGCATCCCACCAACGGGAAAGAAGCTGGTAGCGTCCGGCGCCTGTTGATTTGAGTTTTGGGTTTAGCGTGACAAGTTTGCGAGGGTGATCGGAGTAATCAGTAAATAGCTCTCCGCCTACAATGACGTCATAACCATGATTTCTGGTTTTCTGACGTCCGTTATCAGTTCCCTCCGACCACGCCAGCATATCGAGGAACGCCTTACGTTGATTATTGATTTCTACCATCTTCTACTCCGGCTTTTTTAGCAGCGAAGCGTTTGATAAGCGAACCAATCGAGTCAGTACCGATGTAGCCGATAAACACGCTCGTTATATAAGCGAGATTGCTACTTAGTCCGGCGAAGTCGAGAAGGTCACGAATGAACTAGGCGATAATGGCGCACATCGTTGCGTCGATTACTGTTTTTGTAAACGCACCGCCATTATATCTGCCGCGAAGGTACGCCATTGCAAACGCAAGGATTGCCCCGATGCCTTGTTCCTTTGCCGCGAGAATGGCGGCCAACAGGTCATGTTTTTCTGGCATCTTCATGTCTTACCCCCAATAAGGGGATTTGCTCTATTTAATTAGGAATAAGGTCGATTACTGATAGAACAAATCCAGGCTACTGTGTTTAGTAATCAGATTTGTTCGTGACCGATATGCACGGGCAAAACGGCAGGAGGTTGTTAGCGCGACCTCCTGCCACCCGCTTTCACGAAGGTCATGTGTAAAAGGCCGCAGCGTAACTATTACTAATGAATTCAGGACAGACAGTGGCTACGGCTCAGTTTGGGTTGTGCTGTTGCTGGGCGGCGATGACGCCTGTACGCATTTGGTGATCCGGTTCTGCTTCCGGTATTCGCTTAATTCAGCACAACGGAAAGAGCACTGGCTAACCAGGCTCGCCGACTCTTCACGATTATCGACTCAATGCTCTTACCTGTTGTGCAGATATAAAAAATCCCGAAACCGTTATGCAGGCTCTAACTATTACCTGCGAACTGTTTCGGGATTGCATTTTGCAGACCTCTCTGCCTGCGATGGTTGGAGTTCCAGACGATACGTCGAAGTGACCAACTAGGCGGAATCGGTAGTAAGCGCCGCCTCTTTTCATCTCACTACCACAACGAGCGAATTAACCCATCGTTGAGTCAAATTTACCCAATTTTATTCAATAAGTCAATATCATGCCGTTAATATGTTGCCATCCGTGGCAATCATGCTGCTAACGTGTGACCGCATTCAAAATGTTGTCTGCGATTGACTCTTCTTTGTGGCATTGCACCACCAGAGCGTCATACAGCGGCTTAACAGTGCGTGACCAGGTGGGTTGGGTAAGGTTTGGGATTAGCATCGTCACAGCGCGATATGCTGCGCTTGCTGGCATCCTTGAATAGCCGACGCCTTTGCATCTTCCGCACTCTTTCTCGACAACTCTCCCCCACAGCTCTGTTTTGGCAATATCAACCGCACGGCCTGTACCATGGCAATCTCTGCATCTTGCCCCCGGCGTCGCGGCACTACGGCAATAATCCGCATAAGCGAATGTTGCGAGCACTTGCAGTACCTTTGCCTTAGTATTTCCTTCAAGCTTTGCCACACCACGGTATTTCCCCGATACCTTGTGTGCAAATTGCATCAGATAGTTGATAGCCTTTTGTTTGTCGTTCTGGCTGAGTTCGTGCTTACCGCAGAATGCAGCCATACCGAATCCGGCTTGTGATTGCGCCATCCCCATAGCAGCCATCACATCAGTACCGGAAAGAGAGTCAGAAGCCGTGGCCCGTGGTGAGTCGCTCATCATCGGGCTTTTTGGCGAATGAAATTTAGCTACGCTTTCGAGTCTCATGCGCCTTCTCCCTGTACCTGAATCAATGTTAGGTTTCCGCAGAACACTGCGCCGGTATCGATATACATTTGGTTGGCAAACTTGAGTGGTTTCACTGCTGGCGTATGACCAAAGATGAACGTGTCCGCGCCTTTGATTTCTTTCACGATCCCGTTTTGTGAGTTGCTGATTCGTTCGCGGTTCCAGATTACCTGCTGATGATCAACTGGCTTTCCAAACTCGTATTCGTCAAAGGGATAATCGGCGTGGCAGATAACATATTTTTTATCTTTGCTCACCAGTTCGATGATTAACGGAAGTTCATCTGCTTTATGGGCAAGAGCTTTAGCCAGAATTTCTTTGTCGTAATCGAGATTAAAGAACCAGCCACCGCCATTAAGCAGCCAGTGATTAACGTTTCCACGCTCTGATAAGCCATCAATCATCATTTGCTCATGGTTTCCACGTACAGCTCTGAACCAGGGGAATGTGATTAATTCCAGGCATTCAACGTTCTCTGCACCACGATCAACCAAATCGCCCACCGAGATAAGCAGGTCTTTTTTGTTGTCGAATCCAATCGTATCCAGTTTGTTCATCAGGTTCGTGTAGCATCCGTGCAGATCGCCAACTACCCAAATATTTCGGTATTTGCTGCCATCAATTTTTTCGTAATAGCGCATCTCTTTCACTCCATCCGCGATGAACCATGAGAACGTCGTTGACGATGGCGTGCATTTTCCCGTCTTTATCATCAACGTATTTTCTGACCGTACCGCGACTACATTTCAGTCTGCGTGCTACTTCTGTCTGATTTCCGTATGTTTCAACGAGCATGTCTGGAATGGTTTTTACTGAGAACGTCATGCGGCCTCACTTCTGCTATTTCGCAGGTCTTTGAGTTTCTGTTGGTACTCTGCCTTGATCGCCTTGCACTCTTCGATAGTCCAGCGATGGCGGTTATGGTTTGATTCGATTTCGTCTACTGCTTCCTGCCCGATGCGGCTAATCAGTTCGACGCGATACGGAACGAGATTTCCGCTTTTGTGCTGGTTGCACACCACGCATTGCTTGTGAATATTGCGTTCATTAAATCGGAGTTGAGGTGCCGCAGCAGTTGTCCGGTAATGTCCGGCATCCCACTGAGCAGACGTGAGCGTTCCGCACGAGATACATGGTAAGTCGCGGTCTCTTTCTCTGATGAAGGCGTTTACGGCTTGTTGGGCTTGTTTAATCCAGTAACTGCGGGGCTTTAAGGCGAGTTTTCGAATCTTAAGTTTATCTTTCTGTTTCTGCTCCTCTCGTCGTCGTTTCTTCTCTGCTGCTTTTTCCGCTTTTTCGCGTTCTTTACTTCGTCGTTCGAGTGCTATCTTGGTTCCACACTCTGGAGAGCACCACCACTGATTAGCGAATGCAGGGTGAAACCATTCCCGGCATTCATCGTTTTTACATCGTCTTCGCGCTGGTTTAGCCATCATCTTCTTCCTCGTGCATCGAGCTATTCGGATCGCTCATCAGTTCTGCGCAGCAGTGCTCACACACGTGAACTTCCAGCACATGCAGCTTCTGACCGCAGTTAGCGCACGTTAAAGCTCGCTCGACGCTTTCTTGTTCGTAACTTCGATTTTGGTCAATCACCTTGTTTTCCTCGCACGACGTCTTAGCCACCGGATATCCCACAGGTGAGCCGTGTAGTTGAAGGTTTTTACGTCAGATTCTTTTGGGATTGGCTTGGGTTTATTTCTGGTGCGTTTCGTTGGAAGGTATTTGCAGTTTTCGCAGATTATGTCGGTGATACTTCGTCGCTGTCTCGCCACACGTCCTCCTTTTCCTGCGGTAGTGGTAACACCCCTGTTGGTGTTCTTTCACACCGGAGACACCATCGATTCCAGTAAGGTTGATTTGGTCGGAAGCGGTTATCTTCTTTGCATTCACCGCACCGATAACATCGCATCATGCAGCTTCCCTCCCGAAGTCGAAATCAAGCTGCCCTCCAAATATTTCGCATGACTCAGAACAAGAGCCGGTATCGAATCTTTTAGCTCGTACCATGTCCTGATACAGGGCTTGATAATCATTTTCTGAATACATTTTCGCGATACCGTCCAGCGACATTCTTCCTCGGTACATAATCTCCTTTGGCGTTTCCCGATGTCCGTCACGCACATGGGATCCCGTGATGACCTCATTAAAAACACGCTGCAATCCCTCCTCATCTTTGCAGGCAAGTCCGATTTTTTGCGTTGATTTTTTAATGCAGAATATGCAGTTACCGAGATGTTCCGGTATTTGCAAATCGAATGGTTGTTGCTTCCACCATGCGAGGATATCTTCCTTCTCAAAGTCTGACAGTTCAGCAAGATATCTGATTCCAGGCTTTGGCTTTAGCCGCTTCGGTTCATCAGCTCTGATGCCAATCCACGTGGTGTAATTCCCTCGCCCGAAATGGTCATCACAGTATTTGGTGAAGGGAACGAGTTTTAATCTGTCAGTGCAGAACGCGCCGCCGACGTATGGAGTGCCATATTTCTTTACCATATCGATAAATGGCTTCAGAACAGGCATTCGCGTCTGAATATCCTTTGGTTCCCATACCGTATAACCATTTGGCTGTCCAAGCTCCGGGTTGATATCAACCTGCAATACGGTGAGCGGTATATCCCAGAACTTCACAACTTCCCTGACAAACCGATATGTCATTGGATGTTCACAACCTGTATCCATGAAAACGTAATGCACGTCTTTACCTGCCCGTCGCTTTTGCTCCATTAGCCAGAGCAAATATGCTGACGTCCTGCCACCGGAGAAACTAACGACATTTATCATGCAGCCCTGTCTCCCCATCTCGCTTTCCACTCCAGAGCCAGTCTCGCTTCGTCTGACCACTTAACGCCACGCTCTGTACCGAATGCCTGTATAAGCTCTAATAGCTCCGCAAATTCGCCTACACGCATCCTGCTGGTTGACTGGCCTATTACCACAAAGCCATTCCCGGCAAGGTTAGGAACAACATCCTGCTGCTTTAATGCTGCGGTAAACACACACTTCCAGCTTTCTGCATCCAGCCAGCGACCATGCCATTCAACCTGACGAGAGACGTCACCTAAGCAGGCCCATAGCTTCCTGTTTTGGTCTAAGCTGCGGTTGCGTTCCTGAATGGTTACTACGATTGGTTTGGTTGGGTCTGGAAGGATTTGCTGTACTGCGTGAATAGCGTTTTGCTGATGTGCTGGAGATCGAATTTCAAAGGTTAGTTTTTTCATGACTTCCCTCTCCCCCAAATAAAAAGGCCTGCGATTACCAGCAGGCCTGTTATTAGCTCAGTAATGTAGATGGTCATCTTTTAACTCCATATACCGCCAATACCCGTTTCATCGCGGCACTCTGGCGACACTCCTTAAAAACCAGGTTCGTGCTCATCTTTCCTTCCCGTTCTTCCCTGGTAGCAAACCGGTAATACACCGTTCGCCAGACCTTACCTTCGATAACCAGAAGACCTGCCCGTGCCATTTTAGCCGCGGCCTGATTTATGCTGGTTACTGTTGCGCCTGTTAGCGCGGCAACGTCCGGCGCACAGAAGCTATTATGCGTCCCCAGGTAATGAATAATTGCCTCTTTGCCCGTCATACACTTGCTCCTTTCAGTCCGAACTTAGCTTTGATTTCTGCGATCTTCGCCAGAGCCTGTGCACGATTTAGAGGTCTACCGCCCATGACAGGAAGTTGTTTTACTGGTTCAGGGATCGCCTCACCACGGTTAATTCTCGCAGTCATATGGACAAGCTCATCTGCGGCCTTACGGCGTAATTCCGCATCAGTAAGCGCATTGGCCCGCATGTTCTGATACAGGTTGGTAACCAGCCAGTAGTGCGCGTTTGATTTCCACGGATAAGACTCCGCATCCGGATACAGGCCTCGCTTCCGGCAATACTCGTAAACCATATCAACCAGCTCGCTGACGTTTGGCAGTCCGGCGGTAACGGATGCTTCTTCCCGGCACCATGCAACAAACTGCCCGGGTGATGGCAGAAATGGTCGATTCTGCCGACGGGCTACGCGCATTCCT
>NZ_JAYWYV010000031.1:0-11657 GCF_048147885.1 Acinetobacter sp. 228 | reverse complement strand
CGACAGTTAGTTAGCTTTTTAACCCCTAAACCTATGAAAATCGGGTGGGGATGATTTTTTTGTCGTGTGCAGAGATAAAATATAATGAAATATTGCTGATTCTGAGAAAATTTACTTTTATCTCAATCAAAAATGGGAGACTTAAGCTCCCATTTTTAATGTTAAACATTGAAACCTATATGTTTTCCGGTTGGAAGCTCTACATCAATACGGAGCTTCCCACCCATTGCTTCAACATACTTTTTCATGGTTGAAATTTTCAGATCATTACCACGATTTTCTATTGCCGAAAGCGATGGCTGTTTTATTCCCAAAGTTTCAGCAAGCTCTTTTTGAGAAATTTCGAGTTCTTCACGAATAAGATGAAGCTGATTTTCTAGCAGTAATTCATCTGCCATTTTTTGAATACGGGCTTGGCTCTCTGGAGAGCGGCTAGCTAACAATTCTTGTAGAGTCTTAGCCATTAGATTTATCTCCTAGGGTGGTGAGATGAAGTCGGTATTGTTCATCTGCAATATCTAGCATGTCTTTATAAAAACGCTTTTTACCGCCTTTATCAGCAATACATAGAACAATAGCCTGTCGTAAGGGATCAAATGCGAAGAAAGCTCTTAGTGGTCTACCGCGATGTTGAACGCGCAATTCTTTCATATTGGTAAATTTAGATTCATACACAGCATCTACTAAAGGACGGCCTAAATTCGGTCCCTGCTGCTGTAGAACAACCAGGGCAGCCAGGACCTTCTCTTGTGTCGATTCATCTTGCTGTTCAAACCACTGATTAAATAGATCTGTCGTAATGACTGTCCACATACTACAACCAAAATATAGATTATAGTCTATATTTTAGGGCCATTATGTTTGTTTTGCAAATGAGAAATGAGAGGCAATAAAAAACCCCGGTATCCTGCCGGGGTTTTTTATTGTGCGATCTTTGGTAGGTGCTGCTCTACCTCACAATCCTCGTGTTAAAACTTATCATTGTTGTTTTATGTTCCGGAACATCCTGTTCCTGTATGACTTCATCATAGGAATATTTTCGTAGTCCGGATAGCAGCAAAGAACTGGAATTCGAGTAAGCCAAAGCGTACAAAGTGCCTGAAATTTATCCACAAGAAATGGGGATAATTTTGAACATTCACGCATTGATAAAATTTAAAAAAATCGCAAAATTGATTACTTTTTAAACAAATGTATTGGCAAGAACTATCAAAACCGCTCATAAAAAATCCGACTTGTTTCAAAATCGGCTTTTTCGTCATTTTTGGATTTTTAGTATTTGGTTAAGTGTTTGATATTTAAGTTAATATACAAGTGTACTTCGTATAACCACCATTATGTTAAATGGAATTAGTTTTAGTAATTTTAAAGTCGGATATAAGATGTTTTTTATTCATACATTAGAATATTGACTGAACATATATTTCATATGATATGAAGTAATTCCTAAACCTAAAGCCATGAGCATGGTTAGAGAAGTTAGACCCACCATAGAACAAAATTTATCTATTATAATTCCACCAACCCATGGCATGATCCCAGCCAATAAGTATCCAAAGGACTGGGTTATTCCACTTAGCCGTGTTGCTAATTGAGTACTAGATGCGAACTCAATAGGTAAAATAAGGGCTATAGGAAATAATCCTCCTGTAGCAATGCCTAAGCTAATTACAGCCCACATCAAAGAGACAATATATGAGTACCGAATACACTGCACCTTCTGAAAGGGCAGGATCAAAAGTTTATCGCTTTTTCGTAATACTTCTACATGTGTTAATCGCATTATTCTTAATTATCCAAGGTGGAAAGCTTGTTAGCTTAGGTGGCTCAAGTTATTACCTTATCGCTGGTATTGCCTATCTACTGATTGCTATTTTATATACATTTAGAAAAGTAATCAGCTTATGGCTATCCATTTTAACTTTCATCGCAACAGTTATATGGGCTATTTCCGAAGTACAAGTTTTTGACTTCTGGCAGTATATTCCCCGTCTAGTTGTTCCAACGGTTTTATTTGTACTAAGCTTATGGGCAAGCCGTAGTTTAATAACACTTTCAACAGAAAAAGTGACTTTTGCTAATCGTGTTGGTTTAGTTGGCTTTATTGCTTGTGTTATAGCTTTAATCTCAGCTTTTTTTCCCCATGGAAAAACTCTAAATCAAGTTAATATTGCTCAAGATCGTAATTTAACTAAACCTACAGCAGAAAATCCTGATAATTGGGAATATTTTGGTCGTAGTGGTAGTGGTACCCGCTTTGCCCCTTATACTGACATTACTCCTGATAACGTTAAAAACTTACAAGTTGCATGGACTTACCATACTGGCCGACCAAAAAATATTGGAGTCGATGAAAATACTCCAATTCAAATTGGTAGCACACTGTACTCATGTACTCCAACTAATATTATTACTGCGATTGATGGTGATAGCGGTAAAGCACTTTGGAAATATGATCCAAAAGCAAAAACAGCTGAACACATTACCTGTCGTGGTGTTGGTTACTATGATGCGACTCATGATAAAACGCTTTCAAAAGCAGATTTACAAACTCCTAGTATTCAAGCCTGTCCACAACGAATTTTAACATCTACAGTTGATGGTCGTTTAATTGCATTGAATGCAAAAACTGGTGCTTTATGTCCTCAATTTGGAGTAAATGGCCAAGTTGACCTGTTAAATGACATGGGTCCTACTGAAAAAAGTAAACGCTACCATCCAACCTCTACCCCATTAATCGCAGGGCATGTTGCCATCTTAGGCGGTTGGGTTCGAGACATTACTCATGGTGAACCTTCTGGCGTAGTTCGTGCTTATGATGTACGTACTGGTAAACTAGCCTGGGCTTGGGATGTAGGTAATCCAGAATTATCTGGACAACCTAAAAACGGCTTTACTCTTGAAACCCCAAATATGTGGACAATTCCAACTTACGACAAAGATTTAAATCTAGTATATCTACCTACTGGAAATGGCCCCCCTGATTACTGGGGCGGTGATCGTAATGCAGCAAAAGAAAAATTTGGCTCAGCAGTAGTTGCTGTAGATGCAACGACTGGTAAGACTAAATGGTCATATCAAATTGTTCATCACGACGTTTGGGACTACGATTTACCTTCTCAACCAGTTCTTTACAACGTCACCAATGATAAGGGAGAACAAATTCCTGCCCTTATTCAAACAACAAAAATGGGACAAATTTTTGTATTAGATCGACGTACAGGCCGACCTGTTACTAAAGTTATTGAAAAGCCCGTACCGACTACCGGTCAAGCAGAAGGAGAAAAACTATCTCCGACTCAGCCATATTCTGTAGGTATGCCACAAATTGGTAATGACACTTTACGTGAAAAAGATATGTGGGGTATTTCAACTTTTGATCAACTCAATTGCCGTATTCAGTTTAAAGATTCGGTTTATCAAGGGTTATATACACCACCTAGTGAGAAACCATATATTGAATGGCCAAGTTTATTAGGCGGAATGAATTGGGGGGGTATTTCAATTGATGAATCAACAGGTTTAATGTTCGTCAATGATATGCGTATGCCTTTGCGGATGTCTTTAGTTCGTAAAGAAGATATGGGGAAATACAAAATATCTACCGATGAAGTTCCTGGATTTATGGGAACAGTACGCCCACAATTTGCAGGCCCGTACGCTGGAGTAAAAATTGATATTATGCAATCAGCATTAGGGGTACCTTGTAATCGACCACCTTTCGGTACGATGTCTGCGATTGATTTAAAAACCAAAAAGTTGGTATGGCAAGTACCAATGGGAACAGCTGAACAGCTTGGCCCATTAGGTATTAAATCACATCTCCCAATGCCATTAGGAATGCCAACACTAGGTGGTCCTACTTCAACAGCTTCTGGCTTGGTATTCTTTGCAGGTACGCAAGATTATTATTTACGTGCTTTAGATTCCAAAACTGGTAAAGAAGTATGGAAAGCTAAATTACCCGTTGCAGCTGTTGCAGCACCTCTAATTTACAAATCACCAAAAACAGGTAAGCAATATGTAGTTATTTCTGCAGGGGGTGCGAGCCACTCAAAAGATGTAGGTGACTATATTATTGCGTTTGCTCTTCCTGATCAGAAGTAACCGAAATTAGCCAAGATAGTCGTCTAAATTTTAGAAATCTAATTTTGGCTTAAGGGTAATTTAGAAACCTCTACCTTGTACGAAACACTAAAAAGCTGGCTTGTTATCAAGCCAGCTTTTTAGTGGGCACCACCCTCATAAAACGGTAAGCGTCCGCTGAACACACCTTATGAATTCATCCTATAAGCCTTAATTTAGTCCCCACTTAAAAACAAGTGGGGACTTAAATTTATGACTACAAATAACCAGACATCCATTACATCTCTTGCGAAAAAACGAAGAACATACAGTGCTGAATTTAAACAGCAAATCGTTCAGGCTTGTAAAGCACCGGACGTTTCAATTGCTTCAGTCGCTTTGCAACATGGATTGAATACAAATCTTGTATCCAAATGGATTCGCTTAATTGATGGTAAGCAAGGAAATGATCGCTCATCACTACCAAATAAACCTGCATTTATTCCCTTATCTTGCTCTGCACCATTAGATCCTACTCCTACTGACATGTTAACGGTTCAAATTACTTTACCCCACTCAAGAGCAGAAATTGGCTTGAAATGGCAAGTATCAGAAATATCTGCTTTAGCAGAATTACTCAAGGCACTTGCAACATGATCCGTATCGATGAAATCTGGCTTTCTACCCAACCTCTGGATATGCGAGCAGGGATGGATATCCAATTAATTCTTCATTTCCTTTACCACTTTGGGTTGATATGAGTATGAAAGGAGAAGTAGAAAATTAATTTGTATTATTTCTAAAATTAACATAATACACCTTATACGAAATGCGTTATAATTCTCTTGAAAATTCAACGCTGTAGTTCCTAGTTGATAGCCCGAACATCCCTGTTCGGGCTTTTTTTATCTTTTTTAGTGTTCCACGCTTAATAAATAAGCAATGTTCCACGATTTTATTCAGTTTTAATAAACATCATCCGGTTTTTTGGTGAGTCATTATTTCATTGCTGGCAATGAAATTGGCTCATCAAAAAATTGGAGTCCTGGTTAACCATACGGAAGGAAAAAACGGCTCAGGAAGCCTCTCTTTTTAGGTTCTGGCTCAACATGTTCTGGAACAGGGATACGTTTGTTCTCTGGAGTAGTCAATCCGTCCTCTTTAACCTGCTTTAACTGAATATTTGTTGCCATATCAGTTGGGTTTGGCGAAATATTACTTTCAATATTCTCTTTATTAGGTTCACTACTAGCTTTAGATGGCTTCATTTCAATTAGTGTAAGAAGCGTATCGATACGAGCATTAGCTTTAGCCTCTCTATCTTCTGCTTTTTCTAATTGTTTCTTTAAAAAGTCGATCTGATTTTTCAACTCTACTACTGTTTTATCAGTGTATTCGGGTGTATCCAGATTCTGTATTAGAGACGTATCAATACGTTTTGACTGTTTTCCAGAAAACGGTTCACCATATACACGCAATAATTCTGAAAAGTCTATAAAGCCATCATGATCACGGCTTAATACCCCATTTTTTATATCTTTATAAAGTGTCGCTCTAGATTTTTTATACAGTGTGGCAGCATCACTAACACTGTATTTTGTACTTGTTTTCATAGTGTATTACTGTGTATTTAAGATACGTATTGAAGAATACAATAAGTGTATTCTTCAATACACTCAAGGTTTGAAGCCTAAGTTCCGTAAGTAAGGTAAAAACTGCTTCTGTTGTTTTGGATCTCTAAGTTTTTCCTTGATTTTTGAAGCTAATATTTCATAGCTCTCGCCCTCACGCGCTAGATGAGAAAGTTCATGTAGACGTGATAGTTGATTACCAAACATGTTTATCTGAGCATCTGTTAACTTATAGAACTCTTTCGGTATGTCTGTAGTTTCCTGACCAATACTTTTTGTTTTTTCTTTAAAAGAAAAAGTAATGTGAGTAACTTTACGACCTGTTTTTTTCTGCTCATACGTCACACGTAAAGGGCTGTATTCATTTATTTGATCTACAGCAGTATCAATTACCCTTTTTTTAAAATCAGCAAATAACGGATACTTTTTACCTAGTTCCAGCATGGTTCGTAGATTATCAACAGAGATTTCACGCTTACCTATTTGTCTGTATTGCACCAGTAACTCATAGATACGGATACCGTACCCACTGTTGATACCCGCGATATCAGATAGAGCATATTTCGTAAATTCTCTACTTAGGTTAGATATAAAAGGCAAAATTGGTTTTGAAAAGCGAATACCAATGACACTTTGACTATCTAAAAACTGAACCTCTTGTACCCATCTCATTTTGATAGATTTATCGTCTACAGAGAGGTTGATAGACCTTTCATAAAGTCTATTAATCCCTTCTTTTAAATCTCTATAGGCTGTTTTCTCGTGTACTCCTAGGAGCTGTAATTCATTAACACTCACTGGGTATAACTCATCATCTGTGATGGGTTGATTCTTTGGAATACGTGAAATGGCTGCCAAGACAATACGTTGCTCTACGGCACTTAATTGATATGAAGCTTCTATAACTTGATTTGATTTTACAACTTGATTCTTATCCAAAATAAAACCATTTAATTTTTAATATATGACAAATATATACTTGTCATAGTTGGTAGTCAATCCGTCATAGTTAAGTAGTCAATCCGTCATAGTTAGTAGTCAATCCGTCATAGTTAGTAGTCAATCCGTCATATTTAAATACTGAAACTATTGCTACTAAAGGCATACAGAGGGCTGAAAAGATTTAAAAGATTTAAAAATAATTAAAAAAGGGAATTTGAAAAATTGCCCTTGGTTTTCGCTTCGCTCAAACTCTATTGAATCTCGCTTTCGCTCGATTCGTCGGGGCAATTTTTGGTTCATATTCTCGTGAATTTAAGAAAAAGCAAAAGCAACTCGGAATTCGCTTCGCTCATAAGCTTTTTTTCTCGCTACGCTCGGTTTAGGAATCAAGCTTGGAAAGTTCGCACCCATGCGGGATGCTCTGTAGGGTAGGTGATTAATGGATAGGGAGCTTGTAATCAGGGAAAGGGATGGGCAAATTTTTTCAGTTCGCTCGTAGACACTCGCTCTGTTTAGCGACTCATGCCACGAGATTTCATTTTAGGCACATGTTGCTGTGCTTTGAGTTGTTGTTCTTGTCTGAGTTTCATCTGTTGTTCTGCTTTGATCTCATCCACACATTTTTTAATGACTTGGTAGGATGGGTATAGAGTCTGGTATTGCTTGGCTTTGGCCGGATGTTGTTGTTGGTACTGCTTCCAGGCATGTTCTTTGAACTTATCATTCTCCAATAAATCCTTCACACCATGTTTTTTCTGGTGTTCATGCTGACCTTTCAGCTTTTTGTGTTCCTGGTAGATCTCATCACGTTGGGCTTCCCAGGCTTTTTTTCCAAACAGTAAGGGTTTGTTCTGGGTTAATTCGTTGTGTTGATCGACCAGGCTTTGTAATTTGTCATGACTTTGCTTGAGTCCGCTTTTTACGATCTCCTGGGCAAGCTGCTGATTGAACTCGTTTTGATGTTTGTGGTGCTTGCTCAGGGTTTTTTCGGCCTTCTCTAGATGCTGCTGCATGAAATCCAGGTCTAGATTCGCGTCTTTTGCGCTGATTTCGCGTTTTAGCACTTTGCCAAGGGTTTCCCTCTGTTTTTCCTCAAACAGGGCTTTTTCGTCAATTGGTGGCGTTTTAGCGCTATTTTTGATTTGGATCTGCTGTTCTATTTTCAGTGTGCTGAGTTTTATCTCATTTTCAGCAATCAGCAGGTCCATATTTTTACCGTATTGCAGCTGAGCCTGATTTCTTTCTTTGATTTCATCATTGCTTCGGCTGATTTCGGTTTCGATGCCTCTTCTACGTAGTTCGGTGACTTTCGGTCCTTCGTGCAGGGTCGCTTCCAGGCCATTCTCCTGGTCTTTGTAGCTGCGGTGGTCGACCCGGGCGGTAGATCCGGCCATGTCGAGGTGCATATTGCAGATATCGGCAAAGTGTTCGCGCCAGTGCTCGATTTCTCCACTATGTTTCTGATCGAGTTCCCGGGTTTTCTCTGTAAAACCTTCTGGAGTCAGTTTGCGTGTGCTCATCAGGATATGGGCGTGATAATTACGCTCATCACTGCCGGATCCGGTATGCGGTGCATGGATACAAGCATCGACTGCTACTTGGTGTCTTTCCACGATACTGGCACATAATTCTTCGAGCATGGCCAGACGTTGTTCCTGGTTCAATTCACTTGGAAAGGCAATTTCAAATTCCCTGGCTACAGTCGAGTTTTTTCGGGTTTCCCGTTGTTCAACTTCGTTCCAGAGTTTTTCTCGATTCTTTAAATGCTCTGGTGCGCCTTCGGGTAAATAAATTTCTTTGTATTCCACACCAGTTTTTCGGCTGTAGTCATGTTCTCGGCCTTCACGTTCACAATAGATCTTTTCACCTGCCCGATAGGCAATCGCAGCAGTGGCGGAACGCCCTGCGGATCGTGCTACGGTTTTGACTGAAAAGTGGTAAATCGCCATGTCTATTTTTCGCTTTTAAATTTTCACGTAGTGAAATACAACCGTGAATACGGTTGTCGGGGTATTGGGGAGACCCCAATCGGACTTGCAAACGAAGTTTGCATAAGTGCGCTCTTCGAGGAAAACATTACTATACATATAGCACCTTGAATGCATATTCAAGTGCGCTTATGTTAGGCATGGTTTCCCAGGATGATGGTATTGGATGAATGAGCGTTACTGAAAATTTAGACAGCAAGATTAAGGCACAGGAAGAGAAGCTGAAACAGCTTAAGGCTCAAAGACAGGCAGCACTGGCCAGAGAACGTGCCAAAGAGAAAGAACAGGCGCGGAAGGATGATACCAGACGTAAGATTTTAATCGGATCCTGTATGCTAAAAATCACTGAAGATGATGAACAGGCCAGAGCTAAACTAATTGCTCAGATGGATAAGTATTTGACGGATGAGTGTGACCGAAAGCTTTTTAATTTATAAATTTTGAGAGATGAGTAGTGGAAGATTCAACACTTAATGAGTTAATACCTAATATTCTTTGAACATCACTGGAATGTAGATCTATTAGGAAAGCCTCCTAAATGGTCACCAGTACATTTTAATTTTGGGAAAATTACTAATTACGATAAACAAGGTGTATATGCGTTTAAGAGAAAAGTAGGAGGATAAAATATCCTCCTACTTTTCTCGCTTAAAAAATTAAATCGCTATTACAGAAAACCAGGTTGTCCAAAAGCTGGATCAGTTGCTCGTGCATTTTGTGCATCAGCAACAGTCAGACCTAAAGATTTAGCAACACCTTGACCATAAGCTGGATCACAAGCATAACAGTTACGAATATGACGATATTTAATAAAGTCATAGGCATCGCCCATTGCACGTGCAGTATTGTCAAATAAAGCCTGTTTCTGCTCATCATTCATTAAATTAAATAGTGCGCGAGGCTGACTGAAGTAGTCGCTATCATCTTGACGGTAATCCCAGAAGTCGGCATCACCACTGATTTTGAGTGGTGGTTCACGATATTCTGGTTGCTCTTGCCACTGGCTGAAACTGTTTGGCTCGTAATGCGGTAAGCTACCATAGTTTCCATCAATACGGCCTTGACCATCGCGACGGTTGGAATGTACAGGGCAACGTGCAGCATTAACTGGAATTTGTGAATGGTTAACTCCGACACGGTAACGAGCTGCATCTGGATAGTTAAACAGGCGAGCTTGGAGCATACGGTCAGGAGAGTAGCTGATGCCAGGAACAACGTTGCTTGGTGAGAAAGCTGCTTGTTCCACATCCTGGAAATAGTTTTCTGGATTGCGATTCAGTTCAAATTCACCGACTTCAATCAGTGGATAATCTGCTTTTAACCAGACCTTAGTTAAGTCAAATGGATGATAAGGGAGTTTTTCAGCATCTTGTTCAGGCATCACTTGAATGAATAGCGTCCATTTAGGGAATTCACCACGTTCAATCGCATGGTAAAGATCGTTCTGATTGCTTTCACGATCTTTTGCAACGACCTCTGCTGCTTCTGCATCTGTGAGATTTTTAATACCTTGTTGAGTACGGAAATGGAATTTCACCCAAAAACGTTCGTTATTGGCATTAATCAAACTATAAGTATGACTACCGAAACCATGCATATGGCGGTAGCTTGCAGGAATACCACGATCAGACATTACTACAGTTACTTGGTGTAATGCTTCAGGTAACAGTGTCCAGAAATCCCAGTTGTTGTTGGCAGAACGCATGTTGGTTTTTGGATCGCGTTTAACAGCTTTGTTCAGGTCAGGAAATTGACGTGGATCACGGAAAAAGAAGACTGGAGTATTATTACCCACCATGTCCCAGTTACCCTCTTCAGTGTAGAATTTGAGGGCAAAACCACGAATATCACGTTCTGCATCAGCCGCACCACGTTCACCAGCAACTGTCGAGAACCGAGCAAACATTTCGGTTTTCTTGCCAACTTCTGAAAAAATCTTAGCGCGGCTGTATGGTGTGATGTCATTCGTAACTGTAAATGTACCAAAAGCACCTGAACCTTTGGCATGCATACGACGCTCAGGAATGACTTCACGAACAAAGTTTGCCAGTTTTTCATTTAGCCATAAATCTTGTGCGAGTAAAGGACCCCGTGGTCCTGCTGTCATACTGTTCTGATTATCTACAACAGGTGCCCCTGCATCAGTGGTCAGATGCGTGACTGGACACTTTTTAATATCTTGGCTCATGGTATCTATCCTTTCTTGGTGTAAGAGGAAACATCTTAGCTGGCTTGTTGTAAAGCAGATTTATGATGGGATTATAGAAAGATTAAAGCTAATTTAGACTGTAATAAAAACCAATCATTATATATAAATATATAATGATATATACAAAGAAAAAATAATTATAGTCATCTAAATAGATAAAATTAAATAATTATATTTCTCTTTAAATTATGAACATAACAATGATATGTTCATCCTGTTGTATTTTCCTCATCAGGAGTTTAATTATGGGCAGCGTAAAAAAACAAGCGAAATTAGCAGTTATTGATATTGGTATTTCACAAGGTGATCGCGCCAAGATTGTCAAAGGATTATCGCGATTACTCGCTGACAGTTACACACTCTATTTGATGACTCATAATTTTCACTGGAACGTCACTGGCCCACAGTTTAACAGCTTACATAATATGTTTATGGATCAATATACCGAGCAGTGGAATGCACTCGATGTGATTGCAGAGCGTATTCGTGCCTTAGGTTTCCCAGCTCCGGGTACTTACAAGCAATTTGTAGAATTAGCTTCAATTCAGGAAGTGGAAGGTGTACCCCAAGCGAATGAAATGATTCAGTTACTTGTTAATGCACATGAAGCTGTTGCGCGAACTGCAAGAAGTTTATTTGATGTTGTAGATGCAGCGAATGATCAGCCTACGGCAGATGTTCTAACTCAACGACTTGATATTCATGAAAAAACTGCATGGATGTTAAGAAGCCTTTTAGAATAAAATATCTCTGCACACGACAAAAAAATCATCCCCACCCGATTTTCATAGGTTTAGGGGTTAAAAAGCTAACTAACTGTCG
>NZ_JAYWYV010000030.1:0-13345 GCF_048147885.1 Acinetobacter sp. 228 | reverse complement strand
GATTTAATCGAAGAATTAGAGCAACTTCGACGTATAACTAAATATCAGGGATAGATTTAAAATATTGGGTTTATCTCGGCATTGTTGCATAAAGTGTACTAGCTCAAACCTGATCTGACAGTTACCCATTTTTTATTGTGCCTGTCAGGTTAAATTTGAGCTAAATTTTTCTCAGCCCAAATCCGTTTTCCATCAAGTAAAGTTTCAAGTGGTGTACGACCACAGCACATTTTTCCTTGATGAGTCCGTTCAGTATTATAGAATTTCAGCCAATCGTCTAGATCAACCTGTAATTCTTCCAATGAGCTATAAAGCTTCTTCCTGAACGTAATTTGATAGAACTCCTGCAAAATCGTCTTATGGAAACGCTCACATATACCATTTGTTTGCGGGGAAGCTGCTTTTGTCTTCGTGTGATCAATATCATTGACTGCCAGATACAACTCATAGTCATGTTGTTCTACCTTAGCGCATCCTCAGTACCTCTGTCTGTGAGGATGCGAAGCATTGGTAAGTCCTGAGATTGATAGAATGGCAACACACGATCATTGAGTAAATCAGCCGCTGTAATCGGTGTTTTTGTTGTATAGAGCTTGCAATGAACGACCTTGCTATAAGTGTCGATGAATGTTTGTTGGTAGATTCGTCCAACACCTTTGAGATTCCCGACATAAAAGGTGTCTTGCGCGCCTAAATAGCCTGGATGAGCTGTTTCGATTTCACCACAAGCAACGTCATCCTCATGCTTACGTTCAAGTGCCGCAATCTGCTGATCATTTAATTCAATACCATCCTGTGCCACTTTAGCCTCAAGTGCTTTTAAACGCTTCTTAAAGTTTTCTAAATCATGACGAAGCCATATAGAGCGAACCCCACTCCCTGAAACGAATACACCCTTCTTGCGTAATTCATTACTAGTACGGTGCTGACCATATGCGGGATATTGAATTGCGAAATCAATAACAGCCTGTTCAGTAGCATCATAGAGGTGGTTCCACCTCTAGTAGATGCTATCGCAGCACCAAATTTTAATCATAAACAATTATTTTTAAAATGGTTATGTATACGATTTAATATTCCAGTTTAAATTAAAAGGACTAGCTTAAAATTCGCATTATTTATGCAATTTTGAAAATTTTCCCACTTACGGTACTCTGAAAAAACATTTCAAAACTAGGTCGAATATTTTCACCATCAACAGTGATATGTTTTATATTCGAATGAGAGCGGGTACTGGCAAACTGATGATCCACAGTTGCTTGAATAGTGTGTTTAACCCCAAACTGATCTTTAACATTAATACTCTGCTTAAGCATGTATATACCTTCCATAAAATTACAGTAGAAACTATTTAAATAAATATCTGATTTTTATTTTTTTATCTAAATAACTCTGTGATCGAGTTTAAATAGCTGATTTAAAGAAGTATAAAATGTACGGCCATCTAAATTTAAATCGACCTCCATCCCAGATGAGAGAAGAACTCTTTTACCCACTTCAATTGTTTTTAACCCCTGACGTGTACTTTGCATTTTATTAAGAGGAGTTAATGAAACAATAATTTCAGTACCATTTTTAGCTTTTGCAATTAAATAATTTATTTTTAACAACTTGAATCCTGTTTTTCTGAAAATTTTCCAATTTTGGAAATAACTTTAAAATTTAATTTTAAATTATAAAAAAAGCACTCATGAGTGCTTTTTATTACTGCTTATTACTGCTTAGATAGCAATAATATTTACAGCATTCGGTCCTTTTTGACCTTGGGCTACGCTGAATTCAACCATTTGGCCTTCCATTAAGGTTTTGAAACCTGAACTTGCGATTTCGCTAAAATGAGCAAAAACGTCTGGACCTGATTCTTGTTGAATGAAACCAAAACCTTTAGTTTCGTTGAACCACTTTACAGTACCTTTAACAACATTTGAGTTTGACATAATATATCCTACTAATTTTTAATAATTTTAAGTCATTTTATTGACTGGGTATAACTTTGAAAATAATAAAGAAGCGACTTAAAATCTGAAAAAACGAAGGATTATGACTAAAACTGCGATACTTAAAGAAGATTTACCGGAACAAGACTTTTTTCTAGTTAAGTCAACTATACACTAAAAATAGTAAAAATCAAGTTTTCTTATATACATATTCATTAAATTTATAAAAAACAAAATTAATCAAAAAAAATACAATAAAATCATATTTTTATTGTAAATGTAACAATACAAGATTAAGACGTTGGTCTAGTAAGATTGATAAGTAATGAATGCGATTATATAGTTCTGTAATAACAATATTGATGTTTTTAATTTCGGGAATGATGATTTTTTCCCATACGCAAATCATATATAAACCGCCAAATTTTACCGCTTTCAATATGGCCGAATAGCCATATTTAATAAGAAAAACCGCCTGTTAGGCGGTTTTTAACTTTTGAAGAAATAATAATTGTCTTTGTTTAACATAAAATTTCTTATACCAAATAAGCAAAGCTCATTATTCAATGAGCTTTGACAGTAGCAATTTCAAGAATGCTTAGGAGAGAGTTAAATTAAACTTAGTGATATAAAGCTGCTTTCGCTTCTTGGTCTGCATGATCTTGCAATAAAGCATGCACAGCCCAGATCGCAGCTGGGAGCCAGCCTAAAAGGGTAACTTGAAGAAACAAACATATCATTGCTGCAAAAGGTCGACCTATCATAAAGAAAGGCAACCAAGGAAAGAGCAACGCTATCAGAAATTTCATATTAATTTCCTCTTAAGAAGTTTCAAAAGCCTTAACAACTAATAAGAGGCAGAAGTAAACAACCTATAGGCGTATCCGTCTATTCAAGATTTACTTATTTATGTAATTGACCGTGCACTTTGACTTTATTCATAAATTATCGTTATTTGGCATCACTAAATGCAAACTAAAAATTATACAGTCAAAATCAGTTCTGAGCTTTTTGTTCAGTTTCATCATTGGCCGGAAAAATACTTGGATTCGTGAGCCTGATGTTTTCCTGGCACTGATCGCATACCAACACTCCTGCAAAAAGCTGTACATTTTTTCTTGATAAACAAAGAGTATAGGCCTTCGGAAACATAATTGTATTTGTCGTAGTGGCAATATGAGTGTTCATCGCAATTCCTAGAATAACTGAAAATAGCTTATTAGAAGTGCATGCTAGTAGCTATATCTGAATAGCCACCGATTTTATAGACATCTTTTATTGAACATCATAAACGGCTCAAATCTAAAGAACATTTAACATAAAAACTCATATACGAAATTTAACGATAATCCATAACCTAAACTAAAATCAGCGTAATTATCTAATCACAAAAACTATTCTTAAAACTCATATAATTCATTTGCTGACGTTCTTTTAAGCCCCTTCCTTTTAATGTGTTTATTAACTGATCTGAAAGCTTCGGCGACGATTTTACTTTATAAGAGATCCAAGAATAATTAGCTGTTCCTAGATCATAAATATTTTCAACCTTACGATAGGGATCATATTCATATTCATAAGTCGTGTATAAATCATAAAACCCCTTACACAGCCTCTCTTCTTCTTTTTTTATTAATGAAGTATTCATTGAAGTGGAAAAATCAAATACTTTCCCATTAATAAATTCATAAATAAATGTTTTTCCATGATTTTTTGATTGCTCGCTATAAATTTTGATTCCTTTAGGCGTCTCGTTTACTTCAATTTCACTTACACCGTCAAAATGAACTTCATCACGATTGATTAGTTCACCAAGACTATTTATCTCATAAATATAGTAGGTTACTTTAGCACTCTGCATACCATATATAGGACCAGGCCATGTAACCACTATAAGACTATTATTTTTTTTAAAAATTTTTTTTAAAAATTCATACTGAGTATCTTCTCCTAGAATATCTTTTTTAAGGTTACTTGAAATTATTAAAGGATTGGACGAAATGTGGAATATAGTATGAGTTAGTTGAGCTCTATAAGTATACGAATCGGAAGCTTCAGAATATTTATAAGGTTTAACCTCTTCAGCTTGAACTACACTCATAAAGGCGAAGAAAGAAACGGCCAACCATCTTTTTTTTAAAAACATTTCACTACCCCTTCTTTCGAGTATTTTTAATAATTAAGAATATAGTAATAGAGATTTTTCACTTTTAATTAGTATTCAATTGAAAAAGTTTACGATCTCGCTCGTCTGTTAAATAACGGTCCATTTGAGCAATCAGTTTTGCTCTGGCCTGTTCATCATCTTCTGTGATTTTCAACATGCAGGATCCGATCAAAATTTTACGTCTTGTATCATCCTTTCTTGCCTGTTCTTTTTCTTTGGCACGTTCTCTTGCCAGAGCTGCCTGCCTTTGAGCTTTGAGCTGCTTCAGCTTCTCTTCCTGGGCCTTAATTTTACTGTCTAATGTTTCAGTAATGCTCATTCATTCAATACCGTCATCCAGGGAAACCATCCCTAACATAAGCGCACTTGAATATGCATTCAAGGTGCTATATGTATAGTAATGTTTTCCTCGAAGAGCGCACTTATGCAAACTTCGTTTGCAAGTCCGATTGGGGTCTCCCCAATACCCCGACAACCGTATCCACGGTTGTATTTCACTACGTGAAAATTTAAAAGCGAAAATAGGCATGGCGATTTACCACTTTTCAGTCAAAACCGTAGCACGATCAGCAGGGCGTTCCGCTACTGCTGCGATTGCCTATCGGGCAGGTGAAAAGATCTATTGTGAACGTGAGGGCCGAGAACATGATTACAGCCGAAAAACAGGTGTGGAATATAAAGAAATTTATTTACCCGAAGGCGCACCAGAACATTTAAAAAACCGGGAAAGACTCTGGAACGAAGTTGAACAACGGGAAACCCGAAAAAACTCGACAGTTGCCCGAGAATTTGAAATCGCTTTTCCAAGTGAATTAAATCAGGAACAACGCCTGGCCATGCTCGAAGAGCTATGCGCCAGTATCGTGGACAGACATCAGGTGGCCATCGATGCCTGTATTCATGCACCGCATACTGGATCTGGTAGTGATGAACGCAATTATCACGCGCATATCCTGATGAGCACACGCAAACTTACTCCGGAAGGCTTCACCGAGAAAACCCGGGAACTGGATCAGAAACACAGTGGAGAAATCGAACACTGGCGCGAACACTTTGCCGATATCTGCAATATGCACCTGGATCTGGCTGGATACACTGCCCGAGTCGACCACCGCAGCTACAAAGACCAGGAGAATGGTTTAGAAGCCACGCTGCACGAAGGGCCGAAAGTCACCGAACTGCGCCGAAAAGGGATTGAGACCGAAATCAGCCGAAGCAATGACGAAATCAAACAGAGAAATCAGGCTCAGCTGCAATACAGCAAAAATATGGATCTGCTGATTGCTGAAAATGAGATCAAACTCAATACACTAAAAACTGAACAGCAGATCCAAATCAAAAATAGTGCTAAAACGCCACCAATTGACGAAAAAGCCCTGTTTGAGGAAAAACAGAGGGAAACCCTTGGCAAAGTGCTAAAACGCGAAATCAGCGCAAAAGACGCGAATCTAGACCTGGATTTCATGCAGCGTAATCTCAAACAAGCCGAAATAACCCTGACCAAGCACCACAAACATCAAAATGAGTTCAATCAGCAGCTTGCCCAGGAGATCGTGAAAAGCGGACTCAAGCAAAGTCATGACAAATTGCAAAGCCTGGTCGATCAACACAACGAATTAACTCAGAACAAACCCTTACTGTTTGGAAAAAAAGCCTGGGAAGCCCAACGTGATACGATTTACCAGGAGCACAAAAAGCTGAAAGGTCAGCATGAACACCAGAAAAAACATGGTGTGAAGGATTTATTGGAAAATGAAAAGTTTAAAGAACATGCCTGGAAGCAGTACCAACAACAACATCCAGCCAAAGCCAAGCAATACCAGACTCTATACCCAACCTATCAAGTCATTAAAAAATGTGTGGATGAGATCAAAGCAGAACAACAGATGAAACTCAGACAGGAACAACAGCTCAAAGCACAGCAACATGCGCCTAAAATGAAATCTCGTGGCATGAGTCGCTAAACAGAGCGAGTGTCTACGAGCGAACTGAGAAAATTTGCCCATCCCTTTCCCTGATTACAAGCTCCCTATCCATTAATCACCTACCCTACAGAGCATCCCGCATGGGTGCGAACTTTCCAAATTTGATTCTTAAATCGAGCGTAGCGAGAAAAAAAGCTCATGAGCGAAGCGAATTCCGAGTTGCTTTTGCTTTTTCTAAAAGTCACGAAAATATGAAGCAAAAATTGCCCCAACGAATCGAGCGAAAGCGAGATTCAATAGAGTTTGAGCGTAGCGAAAACCAAGGGCAATTTTTCATGAAATATGCTTTTAATTATTTTTAAAGTTTTTAAATGTTTTTAACTTGGCTGAATCCTTTTATTTATAAGGCTTTCAAGCTTTATATAGCAACGTTTCCTCGGTTATATAGCAACGTTTCCTCGGTTATATAGCAACGTTTCCTCGGTTATATAGCAACGTTTCCTCGGTATTTGACAACAAATATTTATTATGTTGTTATAGCAACACAATAAAATTGTTGCTAAATAGAATGACATGACAGACTTAGTCGTAAAATCTAATAAACTTGTACAAGCTTTACAGACACTTACTTTAAGCGAAACCCGTTTACTTCAGCTCGCAATTGTAGACGCTCGTGAGACTGGACAAGGATTATCAACAGATGAACCTTTAGAATTAAATGCTCTTAGATATGCTAAAGCATTTAACGTTTCTCCAGATGCAGCTTATTTAGCATTAATTGAAGCAGAAGATTCTCTTTTTAAAAGACAATTTACGATTACCAATGAAGATGGAACTTTAACAAAAAGTCGCTGGATTCAAGATGCTAATTATCGGAAAGGTGAAGGAAGAATTTTAGTTACCTTAACTCGTGTGGTAATTGAACATGTCACTAAAATAGATGGGTTTGAACAGTATTTTACTAGTTATCATTTGAAAAAAACTGCTGACTTCAAAAGCGTTTATGCAGTACGTCTTTATGAACTCTTAATGCAATGGAAGTCTGTAGGGAAAACGCCTGTTTATGAATTAAATAAATTTCGTAGCCAACTTGGTATAGGTGTTAACGAATACACTCGAATGGAAGCATTTAAGAGACGTGTTTTAGATATTGCAGTAGATCAAATCAACGAATTTTCAGATATAACTGTTAAATACGAACAGCATAAAAAAGGTCGTTCAATCTCAGGATTTTCTTTTAGCTTTAAGCCAAAGAAAGTAACTATTCGATCTATAGAAACTAATAGAGATCCTAATACAACTGATCTGTTCTCGAGAATGACAGATAAGCAACGCCACTTATTCGCTACTAAACTTTCCGAACTACCAGAAATGGGTAAGTATTCTCAGGGTACAGAAAGCTATCCACAATTCGCTATACGTATTGCTGAAATGCTTCAAGATAGTGAAAAATTCCAAGAATTATTCCCTTATCTTCAAAAAGTTGGCTATCAATCTGCCTAAAATTTATACTTGATCATTTGTCTATTAGGCAGTCTAATAGACAACAACTTTTGACAGAGTTAGGCATAGATTTACAGCATGAAAAGCCTTACAGTTCTTGAGCTTTCTAAGCTTTACAATATCAATAGACAAACGATTTACAACAACATAAAGAAAGGAATTTTAAGTAAAAATTCTGATAATAAAATTGATCTGGCTGAAGCTATCCGTGTTTTTGGCGAACCTTCAAAAAAACTAGATGTAAAAGAGTCTGTAAAAATAGACAGTCCAAATTCGGCAGAAGTTTTACTACTTAGGCAACAGATAGACATGCTGAAAAATCAGCTTGATGATGCAAAAGAGCGTGAATCCTTTTATCAAAATCAAATTGAGACGATGCAACGTCTACTGGAAGCACCCAAACCAAAGATCCAAGACCCTAGTGAACTCGAACTCCCTCAATCAGCTCCCATTGTAGAAATGAAGGAAGAGGTAATAGTCGTTCCACCTAAAGATGACGGATTGACTACTCCAGAGAACAAACGTATCCCTGTCCCAGAACACGTTGAGCCTGAACCTAAAAAGAGAGGCTTCCTGAGCCGTTTTTTCCTTCCTTATGGTTAGCCAGGACTCCAATTTTTTGATGAGCCAATTTCAGTGCAAGCACATGAAATAATGACTCATCAAAAAACCGGATGATGTTTATTAAAACTGAATAAAGTCGTGAAACATTGCTTAAATAATAGGCGTGGAACGTGAAAAATCACAAAAAAAGCCCGAACAGGGATGTTCGGGCTATCAACTAGGAACTACAGCGTTGAATTTTCAAGAGAATTATAACGCATTTCGTATAAGGTGTATTATGTTAATTTTAGATAAATTAAAATTACTCAATAAAAATCATAATAAACATTGTAATTCAGGTGTTATTTTTATAAATTAAATTAAACCATTGATAAATATCTAAAAATGTCTGAAATAAATAGTTTAAAACTTGCTGTATTAATAGATGCAGATAATGCTCAAGCTTCTGTATGCGAAAATTTATTAAAAGAGATAGCACGCTTTGGTACAGCTCATATTAAGCGGATCTATGGTGATTGGACTCAACCAAATTTAAAATCTTGGAAAGAAGAACTTCATAGGCATGCAATTCAACCAATTCAACAGTTTAGCTATACATCGAAAAAGAACTCTACAGACTCAGCACTCATAATTGATGCAATGGATTTACTTCATCAGAGTCATCTAGATGGATTTTGCTTAATTTCTTCAGATAGTGATTTTACAAGACTAGCAACACGAATTAGAGAAAATGGTTTAGTCGTCTACGGTTTTGGTGAAAAAAAGACTCCCAATGCTTTTATTGTTGCATGTGATCAATTTATTTTTGTTGAAAATTTAACACCTAAACTAGAAGAAGTTACTCCCTTGGAAGTAAGTGGTAAAACTCCTCCAAAAACAAATAAAAAAATTGAATTATCAAAAGATAAAAAGTTAAAAGATGCATTAAAAGTTGCTATTAATGCAGTATCAAAAGACTCAGATTGGGCTTCTTTATCTGGAGTAGGAGGATATATGGTTAAGAATGATCCTTCTTTTGACGCTCGTAGTTATGGTTATGAAAAATTAAGTGCTTTAGTAGAAAACCTAAATTATATCGAAGTCGATAAACGTAAGCCTAGCGATGAATCTCATATATATCATATGTATATTCGTTTTAAGTAACCTAATAATTAACGCCTATTTAGCATAATGGCGGTTATGCGAAGTCGACTTGTAATGCAATTTGCATTACACTATTCCTAGTACATTAAACACTTGGGAAAGATGATGGCTACTGTTAACTTCAGGGTCGATGAAGCCCTTAAAGAAAAATCTTATTCAATCCTTAAAGAGCAAGGTATTGCACCTACGGATTTCTTCACTAGTATTCTTGAGTATGTTGCTACGACTGGGAAACTGCCCGTCAAAAAAGCTTTGCTTTCGGAAGAAGATGAAGAATTATTAGCTCTTGTCCGTAAGCGCATTAATGATCCTAAAGAGATGTTTGAGGAAGTCACATTAGATGACTTATAAGCTTTTACGTCACAAGGACTTTACAGCAGAATGGGAAAAACTCCCTGTTGCTATACGAGATCAATTTAAAAAGAAACTAGCCAAAGTCATAGAGCAGCCACATATTCCAAAGAATATGCTTAGAGGCGATCTTGCAGGTTGCTATAAAATCAAATTATTAAAAGCTGGTGTCCGACTTGTCTATCAAGTTAAAGATGATCAGGTAGTTATCCTGCTCATTACCGTCGGAAAACGAGCTGATAGCATAGTTTATGACGAAGCGAAAAAGCGAATTAAAGACTAAAAATGGGAGTTTATAGCTCCCATTTCTGCCTTCGTATAACGTGTATCATGTTAATTTTAGAGAAATTTAAAAATCTTTTATGCTCATTTGCTTTAAAATAGTTGAAATCCAAATTTCTTGCTCACTTTTCAAGTGAGGTCGCGCATGATAATACTGAGAACCTCCTTTTAAAACTCCCAATGGTTTAGCTATTTCAAGTTTTTTTACAGCTAAATCAGCTAATGTTTTTAATGTTGAATCCACACCCCAAGCAAAAATAGTGGGTAACCCTTTAATAAAAAGAGCATCCAAATCCTCTTTTCTAGAGTCATCAAAAATACAATGCTTTGTATCCTTACGATTATTTTTAATCATTGAATAAAATTTAGAAGAGCTAGGATTTCTCAAATCGGATAAATTAAGAATTCGAGAAAAATTAATGCCTGTATTCTCCATAATGTTCATGATTTGGAACTGTGTAGGATCTGGAATGGTTTCAGTTAACGTACAACCATTATCTAAACCATCTTTTGGTGTTGAAGAGCCAGGATTCATCATGATAACCATTAATTCTGGACTGCTACAATCAACATTTTTTTTAGTAATATCTAGGTACTTACGACAAGGATAGCCATACTCATCAACGTAAAATAAGCCTTTAACATCAAATTTCATAAAGCTCCCTATAAAATAGTCAATATTAATAATACGTGAGATTCACTCTTCTATATCTAAGTCATCATTCTCATCATCTAATTCCTTGATGATTTCTTCTAATGATAATGATATCCGCTCTTCTCGTGGTATAAGATTCTTAGCAGTTAAAACAGGCACTCCCTCCATGATAGATCTATGATAGAGAGCATAACCACCTCTATCTAATTCAACTATTTCTATACCTAAGTTTGCTAAATTTTCATAAAGATTAATATGAAAAGCTCCTCTCAGACGTTGTCTTCCAGATATTATTCTCAATGTTTTTTCACTTATACGTCCTTTTGTTTTATTACTTCTTTTCAACATAAGAGCTAATAAGTAAGCAACTCGTTCGACAGGTACAATCATTTTAAAAATCCATAAATATCCCATTAAAGGATTAATATAATCCTTTAATGGGATATTTCAAGTTTATTTTTAATATTCATTTAACATAATGACGGTTATACGAAATTAATAGCTTCTAAACTGATTTCCTAACGTATTCGTCTTTTGTCTTATATTTTTATTTTTTACCTATTGGTAAAATATATATATTCAAATCTACATCGATAAGTAGATGATTAAGAAAAAATTACAGTGCTTAATAAGCCTTATAGTTCCGGGAGAGACTATATGGCTTTTTCTTTATCTTAAAATTCATATATTTATGTTAAAATTATAATGCTCGACGATGTAAAAGACCGGCTTGGGAACAGGCCGGTCTTTTATGATATTTGCTAAAGTACTATTCTAAAATATAAAGAAAAACCAAGCTGGTGCAGCACTGGGTTTAGGTGTTTTCTGGGCTTAGTTATTATCGTTATTGAAAAAGTATAACTCAATTTTTAGTTAATTAGCTTTCTTTTCAACTAGCTCCAATCTATTTAACTCTTGCTTTTTTTTCTGATCATTATTGATCTTCACAACTAGAGCTAAAATAAAAATCATCACTATAAAAACCAGGAAAATCAAATGCTTTCTCATTATTAATTCCTTCTTTTAACCTTTAAGAATGCTTTTTCCCCTTACAAATAGATATGACTAAGGGAAGCCTTGATACAAGTCTCTTTTAAATAACTTTAGCAACTCTATAAACAGTCGCAACCCCACAACCTACTGCTTTAGCAATTTCATCTTTAGTCATATTTCCAGCCACCAGCAGTTCTTTTATTCGTTTATGTTTAGCCTCATTTGCCTTCTTACCTGTTGGCTTGTAACCCGAACGCGCTAAGCCCTGCTTAATACGTTCTATGCGTTTCTCATTGTCCAGACGAGCCATTGTTGCTAGTAGATCAATCAGCATATTGTTGATGAGCTCCAGGACTGAATGAGTAATGCTGTCACTAGTTTTAATCATTTGATAGGTAGTAGGAAGATCTGCCACAACTAAGCGAAGTCCCTTTTCTTGGATTCTGCGCTTCAGCTCTTGAAAATCCCTTTGGGTTAGGCGTGATAAGCGGTCTACACTTTCAACCAGCAAAGTATCTCCTTTATTTGCTTCTGACAGTAGCTTATTCAATTCAGGCCGATCTAGTTTTGTACCACTATAGTTTTCCATATACACAGTGATCTCGCCCAAATTCAGATCTTGGTTTAGATCCTGCAGAATCTGCAAAGCTCTTTGTGCATCTTGATCTTTGGTTGAGGCTCGTAGATAAATACGTGTATTCATTTCTATCATTTAATCTTAATTCTGTTAGATTAATGATAATACTATCATTTAATTATCACATTAAGTCTAATGATAGATATTGTATGCGATTTGGCTCTTTATCATTCAGCTATACTCTTTTGATAAAAAAAGCGAGGATTTTCTCCTCGCTCTTTAACTCAACAAATTAGAAGTTATATTTTAATTGAGCATTTACACCATTAAAGCCATCAAACGCATTAACGTGTGTATAAGCTACTTCTGCAGCCAAGTTTGGAGTGAAGTTATAGCCAGCTCCAGCCTGAATGATTAAACCTGAATCATCTTCGCTAGTTGAAACTGTATAATCTTGAAAAGTAGCATCTACATCGAGGTCAACACGTGCATAACCAGCCATACCTTTAGCATAGAAGTTATTTGCTAAAGGATATTTAGCTGTTAAGCCAATACCATAGTATTGAACATCGGCATCAGTTCTTACACCAAATTCTTCTAAATCGCCATCGAACTCGATGTCATTCACAGATTTATTCCAGAATACTTCAGCACCAACATATTCATTAAATTGCAAACCACCATTCAGGCCTAGAAAATGTACATCAACATCATCGTTATTTAAAAATGTATAGCCAGCGCCTACATATGGCTGAATTGTTGTATTACCAGCATTGGCCGTAGTTGCTGCAACAGCCCCAAGAAGTGATACCAAAAGCAGTTTTTTCATTGTATATCTCATGAATATTGAAGTTATATAAAAACCCATAAATCATTGATTTAAAGGATTTGTATATATTGGAAATATAAATAAAAATTTGCAATAAATTTATACTAATTAGTAAGATATTTTTTGATTAATAAATAGACTTCTTGCGTTAGTCAAATTTTAAGCAGTCGAAAGCTATATTTTATGAGGTTTTAGCCAATTCAAAAATTAGATAAAACTATACTTTCGCAAGAGGTCTAATATTTTTTATTATGATAATCCATTAAGTAATCAGCTATAGCAGTTGTCATGAGAAAAACTACATTATGCTATAATTTTAATGTGTTATTTTTTGTGTGCAAAGAAATAATTTATAACAAGAAAAATCCTTAAAAGGTTTTTTTATCTTTAAAAAATTTGAATAATGATTAAAACATAAA